>NZ_JBOIBY010000261.1:0-2851 GCF_050739655.1 Pseudomonas sp.
CATCATTGACTGACACACCGCTTTCGCGAGCAAGCCCGCTCCCACAGTCATTTATACCGACAGCTTCGCAGCGCTAAATTCACAGTCATCAGAAGGAAAAGGAAGGAACACCAGCCCACAAAGAGAAGTAGCAACAGTCATGGCAGTTGTCATTTAACATTCTCAAAGATGACTACCTGAGCACTCCTGAATCCCTAAGAACGAAGAGCAAAAGCATGGCAGCCAATAACAGAGTTGCAGTCCATTTTGTCACTACCAACCTTCGCCTTAGAGAAACCGGGAAATTAGCCAAATCATCAATACTCAAGCTACCGTGCTTCAGGTAATACCCCGGGGAAGTTAATGCACTAGCTATATTGCCAAGGCTTTTTCGCTGACGCCGGCAAGCTGTCGCGTTTCAAAAGTAGCGTCGTCCAGACTGCGGAGAAATTCGCGGGAAACTTCATTGGTGTACAAGGGTTGGAAGGGAGCCTTCATTTCAGATTCCTTATCTTTGGTGGCTGCTGATTGACCGTTATTCACCCTTCTGGAGCGCTAGAGCGCCCAGTTGAAAGGGCACATACCAATAATGCGGCTCAAGCTGACAGCTTCGCAGCGACAAATTCACAGCTCGCAGAAGGAAAAGGAAATTTCGCGATAATGAATACCAAAATTCCTACAAGCCAAGGAAAAATGAAGCCGCATCTTGAAGGATGCGGCTTTTAGTCAAGGTGAATAGTATGGTTCGGCTAGTTTCAACTCCGAAATACTCTTCTGAAAAATCTCGGACCAACTACTACCATTCTGGCTATGTGAGAAGAGTCAGAAACCATATGCCTTTATTACTTCAGCCAGTGCTACAAAAATCACTATCGAGCCAAACAAACTCATCCCCACCCATTGTAGAACTATTAGCCTACGTTTTAGCTGCGCGGGAAAATTACGTAAATCATCCGCGTCAACACTACCTCGCTTAATATAAAAATCGGTAAAGGTAACAACCCCAGCAATGCTACCTACGAGAAACAGTTTACCCAAGGGACCACCTTGCCTGAGCTGAGCCAACGTAGTGATCAAAGAGCAATTTTTCAAGAAGCCCAACATAAAATCCATTTTTGTGTATGCCATCCGCAGCGCAACCGTGATCCAGATAATCAAACCACCGATTGCCAGCCCGCATAGATAACCAACAACAGTCATCGCCATAGTCATTTAACATTCTCATAGATGACTACCTGAGCACTCCTGATTCCCTAAGAACGAAGAGCAAGAGCATGGCAGCCAATAACAGAGTTGCAGTCCATTTTGTCACTACCAACCTTCGCCTTAGAGAAACCGGAAAATTAGCCAAATCATCAATACTCAAGCTACCGTGCTTCAGGTAATACCTCGGGGAAGTTAATGCACTAGCTATCCAGCCGATCAAAAGAAGCTTGCCCCATGGGCCACCGTATCTAAGTGGGGCGTGAAGAGTGACTATAGAGCTGTTTTTCATATGTTCCAGCATCAAATCCATTTTGGTATAGGCCATATGAAAAACGATCCCTATACAAACGAATATTCCACCAAAATTAATTAGCGCCGCGCTCATGAATATTTTATCCGCCACGCTTATGCTCATTTAGCTACCTCATAAACGATTTCTCCCACGCCTTCACCAATTGCTTCCCCAATAGCTCCAGAAGCATAAGAGCCGACACCAACCAATACAACGCCACAAGCCAAAGTGGCCAACCCTCCAGTCGGAAGACCTAATGCGACACACAAACCTGCAGCTGCAGTATTTGTTATTGCATAACCAGCAATTACTCCGCCTGCAACACCACCCACAAAACTCCCAGCCTCAGTAAACTTCACCCTCTCACAAGCCTCAGTATTCCCCGCCCTACACACATCCTGAACCTTCATATAAGAACCCCCACCCCCAACTGCCGTGCCAATCCAACCGCCGTATTTAAGGTATTTACTTGCCTTGGCCACACCGTCGATGTGCGTGGCATACCCCGATAACTGTCCCGGCGCGCCCGCTTTGGTCCATGGGTGAACCAGGCTCGGATTGAATATGCCCAGCGCACTCTTCAAGTTCGGGTGATCGGGTAGACCGGCGCCTTTTCGAGTCAGGCCATTCAGGCTGGTATCGAGTGTTGCGAGCAATCGCTCGCGCTCGGCAAAAAACGCTGGCGAGCGCAAATGTCCGTCTGTGAGGAGTGCGCGTTGGTGCAGCGCCTCCATCTCCTGCAGAACGGCTTTAACGTTGTTCAGGTAATTGGCGAACATGGCTTCGCCGACACCGACTGCGGTCGAGCCGTAGCTTAAAAAGGAGGCGATCTCGGCATGGTGCCGGGCCATGAAATCGGCCTCATCGGCGCTGAGTGTCTGGAGGGCTTCTTCGGTCTTGGCCGCCGCTTGCATCAACCACGCTTCTTCACGGGTGCATTGGAAGTTGTTCGGGTCGCTGAGCACGATCAGCGAGCCCGCTTTGACGTGTCCTCGATCAGGATTGAGCGCCTGAAACTTGCGCATCACGCTGGGGGGCGGCATGGGGAAAAGTGTGGTTTCCAGGGCTTCGCGGGTCATGCTTTTAGGGACGATATAGAAGCCAGGCGCTTCGCCCATCACGCTACTGAATGCAGTTGGAGCCGAGCGTGTTGAAGAGGCGAAACTGGATTGCTGTGCGGCGGATGAGCGGCCGGTGCCCATGGATGGGGCCGGTGTGGCGGCGCCCTCAGTTGCTTGCAACGCACTGCCCTCTTTGCTGTAGGTAGCCAGGAATACCGAGGGGATCAGTTGTGCTTCGCAGGGGCAATCGCTGCGGCTATCCAGTGTGCCCGCCATCAGCCGACCATTGCTCTTCATATATGAATTGCCGCCG
>NZ_JBOIBY010000262.1:0-2543 GCF_050739655.1 Pseudomonas sp.
TGACGTCCGGCAACTTGCTAAAGTCCTTGCGGATACGTTTTTTCTCAGTATATGAGTAAGCCATCAGCGTTCCCCAGCTTGGTCACCTGCTTGTTTGGCCCCTCCCGACGGGAGCAGCCAGAAAATCGTGCAAACCCCATGGTTTGCGCCACCATATCGGGTGGTTACAGCTCGCCATCAGCATCGACCAAGTCGACTGCCAATAACGGAAAAAGGCCGGTGGCAAGAGCCACCAGCCATCAGCCTGTCGCTTAACGCTCGGGCTGGAGACGCAAAGTCGAAATTACTTAACTTCGACCGAAGCGCCAGCTTCTTCCAGCTTCTTCTTGGCGTCTTCAGCAGCGTCTTTCGACACGCCTTCCAACAGAACCTGAGGAGCGGTGTCTACTTTCTCTTTGGCTTCTTTCAGACCCAGACCGGTCAGCTCACGAACAGCCTTGATCACGTTCACTTTCTTCTCGCCAGCGGCGTTCAGAACAACGTTGAATTCGGTTTGTTCTTCAACAACAGCGGCAGCAGCAGCTGGACCAGCAGCAGCAACAGCGGCGGTCACGCCGAAGGTTTCTTCCATTGCTTTGATCAGCTCAACAACTTCCAGAACGGTTTTCTGGCCGATTGCTTCGATGATTTGTTCGTTAGTCAGAGACATGACTTGAATCCTGTATTGGGGTGACAGCTTACGCAGCCATCAAATTAAACATATGATTTTGAAAGTTCCGACTGTGCCTTAGGCTGCAGTGGCTTCTTTCTGGTCGCGAACGGCTGCCAGGGTACGAGCCAGCTTGCTGGTAGCGCCTTGAATCACGCTCATCAGCTTCGCAATAGCTTCGTCACGGGTCGGCAAGGTAGCCAACACGTCGATCTGGTTAGCGGCAAGGAACTTGCCATCAAACGCAGCTGCCTTGATCTCGAACTTGCTCTGACCCTTTGCGAACTCTTTGAAAATCCGGGCAGCAGCGCCTGGATGTTCTTTGGAGAATGCAATCAGGGTAGGGCCGGTGAACACGTCGTTGAGGACACTGAATTCAGTGTCAGCAACTGCGCGCTTGAGCAGGGTGTTACGTACAACACGTACGTAAACGCCAGCTTCACGAGCCTCTTTGCGGAGTCCGGTCATTGCGCCTACTGTTACGCCACGGGCATCAGCCACGACAGCGGACAGAGCGACTTTGGCAGCCTCGTTGACTTCAGCGACGATGGCCTTCTTGTCTTCGAGTTTAATTGCCACGGGTTTAACTCCTGCTTGTTACCGTTTCATCTGGTCGAAACCGGATGTCGTTTTGGTGTCTGATTCGGTAAGGAACCGGGAGCACCATCTGCGTAGGCTTTTGGTTTAAGACTTGCGTCGCCTACGGTCTTGGATAGCCCCCGCCAGGCAGGGACCCCAATCTTTCAAATTGGCGCAAAAAATTGCGCCAACCCATTGTCTTACGCGTCCAGCGAGCTCTGGTCGATAACCAGACCTGGGCCCATAGTGGTGCTCAGGGTAACGCGCTTGACGTAAATGCCTTTCGATGAAGCTGGCTTGATACGCTTCAGATCAGCGATCAGGGCTTCAACGTTTTCCTTCAGCTTGACGGCGTCGAAGCCGATCTTGCCAACGGAGGTGTGGATGATGCCGTTTTTGTCGGTGCGATAACGAACCTGACCGGCTTTGGCGTTTTTAACCGCGGTAGCTACGTCTGGAGTTACGGTACCAACTTTAGGGTTAGGCATCAGACCACGTGGACCGAGGATCTGACCCAACTGACCCACAACGCGCATTGCATCCGGGGATGCGATAACTACGTCATAGTTCAGGTCGCCGCCTTTCATTTCGGCAGCCAGATCGTCCATACCTACGCGGTCAGCGCCGGCAGCCAGAGCGGCTTCAGCAGCTGGACCCTGGGTGAACACAGCAACGCGAACAGTCTTGCCAGTGCCGTGTGGCAGCACGGTAGCGCTACGAACGACCTGGTCGGATTTACGCGGGTCAACACCCAGGTTTACAGCTACGTCGAACGACTCGCTGAACTTGACAGTCGACAGCTCGGCCAGCAGAGCAGCGGCATCTACAAAGTTGTAGGCCTTGCCTGCTTCGATTTTGCCGGCGATAGCCTTTTGACGCTTGGTCAGCTTAGCCATTACACACCCTCCACGTTAAGGCCCATGCTACGAGCAGAACCGGCGATAGTACGCACGGCTGCTTCCATATCAGCTGCAGTCAGATCCGCGTTTTTGGTTTTCGCGATTTCTTCCAGCTGAGCACGAGTTACAGTGCCAACCTTAACGGTGTTCGGACGAGCGGAACCGCTGGTCAGACCGGCCGCCTTCTTCAGCAGAACCGAAGCAGGGGTGGATTTGGTTTCGAAAGTGAAGCTACGGTCGCTGTAGACAGTGATGATCACTGGAGTCGGCAGACCTGGCTCAAGACCCTGAGTACGGGCGTTGAAAGCCTTGCAGAATTCCATGATGTTCACGCCGTGCTGACCCAGAGCAGGACCAACAGGTGGGCTTGGGTTAGCCTGAGCGGCCTTCACTTGCAGCTTGATGTAAGCGGTAAT
>NZ_JBOIBY010000263.1:0-14452 GCF_050739655.1 Pseudomonas sp.
GTTCAGTGGTGTTCATAGGATTTGCGTACGACACGGACACTGTGGGAGCGGGCTTGCCCGCGAAGGGGCCGGCACAGCCAACGACTATTTCAGCCCATGATTACGCTGGAAGACCTCCTCCCCCATCGCCGCAATCTGCCCTTCGATCAACGCCTCGAACGGCTTCAACAACGGCGCAAACGAAGTCGGTGCCTCCAGAGTCTCCAGCGCCTGCACAATCGCCTCCACCGTCGACAACGCCCCAGGCCCCGGTGCCTTGCGCAACCGGTAACGGGACACGCCGCCCTCAGCCAGCGTCACCCGAGGCAACGCCGCCATTAGCGGATTCAAGTGCAGCATCTTGCGCGCCTTGCGCCAGGTGCCGTCCGGAACCACCAGCAGTATCGGCTCATCGACCGCGCCATAGGTCTGCATCGGCTGCGCCTCTTCGCCCGGGAACAACAACCGCGCCTGATACCCCGGCTGATTCAGCAGCGCAGGCAAATCCTCGAACACCTCACCGACGATCAACTGCGCGTTCCTCAACCCAAGTGCCGCCAGACGCGCAGTGTTCAGCGCATGGTTCACTTCACTTGGATGCTGCAACAACAGAACCCGGGTGCGGCTGTCGAGGCTGGGAATCAGCGGGCACAGGCAATGGCTTTGCGGGCGCAGGCAGCGGGAACATTGAATTCTGGACATCGTCTTCACGCCTGATTCAGTTGGGCTTTGAGCAAGTCACGGAAGGTCTGGATCAGCGGCTCACGACTGCGGCCACGGCGCACGATCATCGAGAACGGCGCCTGATAACCGAAGGTCGCCGGCAGTAGCACCCGCAAATCACCCTTGTCGGCCCAAGCCTGAGCATAGTGCTCCGGCAAGTAACCGATGTAGGCGCCCGACAGCACCAGAATAAGCTGCGCCTCCATACTCTCTACCGTCGCGGCGCTGTGCTTGAAACCATGGCGAGCCAACTCGGCCTGACTCCAATAACCGCGACCGACCATACGCTGCTGGGTGATGACCTGCTCGGGGATGCGCCGTTCGTTGAACAACGGATGCCGCGAGCTGCAATACAACCAGTGTTGTTCGCGGTACAGCGGCATGTACACCAGCCCGCTCATGCGTGTGGAAAACGCACCGATGGCCAGGTCGAGCCGGTTGTCCTGCACGCCCAATTGCAGCTCATAGGGACTCATGACCGACAAATGCAAATGCACCGCGGGATGTTCCTGGCTGTAGGCGCCAATGGCTTCGGCGAACGGCAAGGCCTTGTCGCTGACCGTCGAGTCGATCACCCCCAGGTTCAGCGTGCCGCGCAACTCGCCCTTGAGCGCGGCGGCGTATTGTTCGAAACCTTCCAGCTCGCCCAATAGACGCAAGGTTTCCTGATGAAACAGCTCGCCCTTGCTGGTCAGACTGAAACCGCCACGCCCGCGATGGCATAGCACCAGGCCGAGGGACGACTCAAGCTGGCTCATGTAGGTGCTGATGGCCGACGTCGAGAGGTTGAGCTCTTGCTGGGCGTTGGCGAATCCCTGATGCCGCACCACGCTGACGAAGATGCGCAATAGTTTCAGGTCGGGTAAAGCGTTGGGCATGGGGTACTCCAGAACCGGTCGATCGTTCCCACGCTCTGCGTGGGAATGCAGCCCGTGACGCTCTGCGTCACATGCACGAAAACAGCAGGACGCGGAGCGTCCATGGATGCATTCCCACGCAGAGCGTGGGAACGAGCACATTCAGAAAGCGGTGAAGTCTATCTCCGCCACCACCATTAGTTTAGAAAAATCTGAACTAAGTATTTGCGCGTAGCGATTCTTCCCGACCACTACATTTCGCAGAATCGGCCCACAGTGGTGCCCGTACCCTCTGAAAACGGCGCAACCAAATAAATAAAACAACGACGATGAGGCCTTACCCGTGGACAAGATTCTTCACCAACCACTGGGCGGCAACGAAATGCCGCGCTTCGGCGGTATCGCCACCATGCTGCGACTCCCCCATGTACCTACCGCCGCCGGCCTTGACGCTGCCTTCGTTGGCGTGCCGCTGGACATCGGTACTTCGCTGCGCCCCGGCACCCGCTTCGGGCCGCGTGACATCCGCGCCGAATCGGTGATGATCCGCCCGTACAACATGGCCACCGGTGCTGCGCCGTTCGACTCGCTGTCGGTTGCCGATATCGGCGACGTGGCGATCAACACCTTCAACCTGCTGGACGCCGTACGGATCATCGAAGAGTCCTACGACAACATCCTCGAACACGATGTGATCCCCCTGACCCTGGGCGGCGACCACACCATCACCCTGCCGATCCTGCGTGCCATCCATAAAAAGCACGGCAAGGTCGGCCTGGTGCACATCGACGCCCACGCCGATGTGAACGATCACATGTTCGGTGAGAAAATCGCCCACGGCACCACCTTCCGTCGCGCCGTCGAAGAGGGTCTGATTGACCCGGACCGCGTCGTACAAATCGGTCTGCGCGCCCAGGGCTATACCGCCGACGACTTCAACTGGAGCCGCAACCAGGGCTTCCGTGTGGTTCAGGCCGAAGAGTGCTGGCACAAATCCCTGGCACCGCTGATGGCCGAAGTTCGCGAGAAAGTCGGTGGCGGTCCGGTGTACCTGAGTTTTGACATCGACGGTATCGACCCAGCCTGGGCACCCGGTACCGGCACCCCGGAAATTGGTGGTCTGACGACCATTCAGGCGATTGAAATCATTCGCGGCTGCCAAGGCCTCGACCTGATCGGATGCGATCTGGTCGAAGTCTCGCCCGCTTATGACACCACCGGCAACACCTCGCTGCTGGCCGCCAACCTGCTGTACGAAATGCTCTGCGTACTGCCTGGCGTGGTCCACCGCTGAGGGTTGGTCATGAACGAACGTGATCAGGTTTTGAAAGCGGCTGCCGACCTGGTATCCGCCTTCGCCCGAAACGATCGCGAAGCCTACTTCGGCGCGTTCAGCGCCGATGCCAGCTTCGTCTTCTACACCCTCGAACAACCGCTGCTGTCACGCGACGCCTATCAGGCGATGTGGGATGGCTGGCGAGCCGAGGATGGCTTTGAAGTGCTCTCGTGCACCTCAAGCAACGCCTTCGTCAGCCTGCAGGGTGACGTGGCGATTTTCATCCATGACGTGGCCACCGAGCTGCGCATGCAAGGGGAGCAACACTTCAGCCAGGAGCGCGAGACGATTGTTTTCAAGAAACAAGCGTCTGGCCAAGAACAACAAGGCCTGTGGCTGGCCTGTCACGAACATTTGTCCGCATTGCCGGAAGGGCTGCCAACCCCTTAGCACAAACAGGTGACGCTCACACACGATGAGCGCGCCTTTATGATCGGAGCAGATCATGAATAACAAAAACAACGAAAACAGCCTTAGCATCGAAACAAACGGGGTCGAACAGATCCCGGACAATGAGCGCACCGCACGGCCCAGCGACCTGTTTCGCTTGATCTTCGGCGGCGCCAATACCTTTGCAACCGCCGTGCTCGGCAGTTTCCCGGTACTGTTCGGCCTGTCCTTCCAGGCGGGCGTCTGGGCGATTGTGCTGGGCGTGGTGCTCGGTGCATTGATCCTCGCGCCGATGGGCCTGTTTGGGCCGATTAATGGCACCAACAACGCCGTGTCCTCCGGTGCTCACTTCGGCGTGCACGGGCGTATCGTCGGTTCCTTCCTGTCACTGCTGACCGCTATCGCGTTCTTCTCGCTCTCCGTCTGGAGTTCGGGCGACGCGCTGGTGGGCGGCGCCAAGCGACTGATCGACCTGCCGGAAACCGACCTGACCCTGGGCCTGGCCTATGGTCTGTTCGCGCTGCTGGTACTGACCGTATGCATCTATGGCTTCCGCTTCATGTTGTGGGTCAACCGCATCGCCGTGTGGGCGGCCAGCCTGTTGTTCCTGCTGGGCATCTTCGCGTTTGCCCCGGCGTTCGACAGCCAGTACGCGGGCACTGTAGCCATGGGGCAAGCCGGTTTCTGGGCGGCATTCATCGGCGCCGCACTGGTGGCCATGAGCAACCCGATTTCCTTCGGCGCGTTTCTCGGTGACTGGTCGCGTTATATCCCCCGTGAAACGCCCAAAGGCCGGATCATGGTCTCGGTGATCGCCGCACAACTGGCCACGCTGATCCCGTTCCTGTTCGGCCTCGCCACCGCCACTATCGTGGCGATCAAGGCACCGGACTACATCGCTGCCAATAACTATGTCGGCGGCCTGCTGGCCGTTTCGCCGACCTGGTTTTTCCTGCCGGTGTGCCTGATTGCGGTGATCGGCGGCATGTCCACCGGCACCACCTCGCTCTATGGCACCGGGCTGGACATGTCCAGCGTGTTCCCACGGGTTCTGTCGCGGGTAAAAGCCACGTTGCTGATCGGCGTGATGTCGATTGCCTTCATCTTCATCGGGCGCTTCGCGGCGAACCTGGTGCAGAGCGTGTCGACCTTCGCCGTGCTGATCATCACCTGCACCACCCCGTGGATGGTGATCATGATCATCGGCCTGCTGGTACGTCGCGGCTTCTACTGCCCGGATGACCTGCAAGTGTTCACCCGTGGTGAAAAAGGTGGCCGCTACTGGTTCACCCACGGTTGGAACTGGCGCGGCATGGGTGCCTGGATCCCGAGCGCGGCGGTTGGCCTGTGCTTCGTGAACCTGCCGGGGCAGTTCGTCGGCCCGCTCGGCAACCTGGCCGATGGCATCGACATCAGCCTGCCGGTGACCCTCGGCCTGGCCTCGGTGGTGTACCTGTTGTTGCTCAAGATGTTCCCGGAAACGAGCGCAGTGTTCGGCCCGAAAGATTCACGCAGCAAGAGCACGGACCCGCTCGTTACACCGGCGATGCAACAAGTCGCCTGAGTCAACGCATTACCTGTGGGAGCGGGCTTGCCCGCGATGAACGATGACGCGATCAGTCTGCAAGGCTGTGGCGTCCCCATCGCGGGCAAGCCCGCTCCCACAAGGGATTGATTTTCAGCCTCACATAAAAAAGACAATCGGAGACACGCCATCATGGCTTTGGATTTATTCGTCGTACTCATCTACGCCGCCGCGATGCTGATTCTCGGCTACTACGGCATGCGCAAGGCCAAGACCAACGAAGAGTTTCTCGTTGCCGGTCGTAACCTTGGCCCAACCCTGTACATGGGCACCATGGCGGCCACCGTCCTCGGCGGCGCGTCCACCGTGGGCACCGTGCGCCTGGGCTACGTGCATGGCATCTCCGGTTTCTGGCTCTGCGCCGCACTGGGTTGCGGGATCGTGGCGCTGAACCTGTTCCTCGCCAAACCGCTGTTGAAACTGAAGATCTACACCGTTACCCAGGTGCTGGAAAAGCGCTACAACCCGATGGCCCGCTCCGCGAGCGCGGTGATCATGCTGGCCTACGCCCTGATGATCGGCGTGGTCTCGATCCTGGCAATCGGCACCGTGTTGCAAGTGCTGTTCGGCCTGCCGTTCTGGCTGTCGGTACTGGTCGGCGGTGGCGTGGTGGTGATCTACTCGGCCATCGGCGGCATGTGGTCGCTGACCCTGACCGACATCGTCCAGTTCGTGATCAAGACCGTTGGCCTGATGTTCATCCTGTTGCCGATCTGCCTGTACCGCGTTGGCGGCTGGGATGAGTTGGTGACCAAACTGCCGGCGGCGAGCTTCAGCTTCACCACCATCGGTTGGGACACCATCATCACCTACTTCGTGATCTACTTCTTCGGCATCCTGATCGGTCAGGACATCTGGCAACGGGTGTTTACCGTCAAGACCGCCAAAGTCGCGCAGTATGCAGGTACCGCTGCCGGCATCTACTGCATCATTTATGGTCTGGCGTGCGCCCTGATTGGCATGGCTGCTCACGTGCTGATCCCGGATCTGGACAACGTCAACAACGCTTTCGCCGCGATCGTGAAGCTGTCCCTGCCGGACGGTATCCGTGGCCTGGTAATCGCTGCTGCTCTGGCCGCCATGATGTCCACCGCCAGCGCCGGCCTGCTCGCCGCTGCTACCACCCTGAGTGAAGACCTGCTGCCGAAACTGCGCGGCGGCAAGCAGTCGAGCCTCAGCATGAACCGTCTGGTGACCCTGCTGACCGGTATTGTTGTACTGGGTATCGCCCTGGTGGTGAACGACGTGATCAGCGCACTGACCCTGGCCTACAACCTGTTGGTGGGCGGCATGTTGATCCCATTGATGGGTGCGATCTTCTGGAAACGCGCGACTACCGCCGGCGCCATCGCCAGCATGGGCATGGGCTTCGCCACTGCCTTGCTGTTCATGGTCAAGGACGGTCTGGATGCCAACACCCCGATCTACTACAGCCTGGCCGTTGGCCTGGTGAGCTTCATCGTGGTCAGCCTGCTGTCCCGTCGCCCGGCCGTGGTGGCGAGCGCCATCTAAGCTGAACATAACGACTTGATGCTTTCTTCGACGGGTGTGGCGTCGGTTGCCACACCCGTTTTTTTTCGTCTGAAGGAAAGTGGTTATGAAGATTGTCAGCCGTGACCTGTGGTTCGAGGTCCAGCAGCTCAACGACGGCATCCGCCTGATTCATGAGCCGTACATCCGTCCCTTCTATCGCTGCAACCTCTGGCACATCCAGGGCCGCGACAAGGACCTGCTGCTCGACAGCGGTTCGGGACTGGTCAGCCTGCGCGAGCAACTGCCGTGGCTTACCGAGCGGCCATTGGTTGCCGTGGCCAGTCACTGCCATTTCGACCACATTGCAGGGCATCACGAATTTCCCGAACGGCTGGTGCACCCGGCCGAGGCCGACATCCTCGCCGCACCCAACGGTGACAACGACTTGAGCAAGGCCTATGTCGGCGACGACATGTTCGAGGCGCACCCTGATTGCCCCTTGTGCTACGCCGAATACCGGGTCAAAGCCGCCCCCGCCACAGGCATGATTGAAGAAGGCGACGTACTGGACCTGGGAAACCGTGTGCTGAAAGTGCTGCACACACCGGGACATTCGCCAGGAGGAATCAGCCTCTACGAAGCGGCGACCGAAACCTTGTTCAGCGGCGACATCATTTACAACGGACCATTGATCGAAGACGCCTATCACTCCAATCTCGACGACTACGCACGCAGCCTCCAGCGTTTGCGCACGCTGCCGATCCGCATGGTACATGGCGGACATTTCGGCAGTTTTTCCGGAGAGCATTTGCGCAACATGATTGACGAGTGGCAACGCTGTCACGGCTGAAGCCTGCTGTACTCAACGGCAGGAACAAATCCGCAGGGACGACAACCGTTTCGGCCCCGAAGAAGCCTCATGAAAAGAGCAGCCGTGCGTGCCGCCGTGCATCACTTCATCAGTCGCCTGCTGGAGGGTCGCAATGACTTTGACCACAACGCCAGCCTGGCGCAATTGGGATTGGATACAACGGATATTGAAGAGCTGATTATTCATCTGGAAGATGAATTTGGCTTGACCGCGTTCACCGCCGAGGAAGACCGGTTACTCAAGACTGCCAGGACGGTCAATGACTTGAGTCGATTTTTGATGGAGATCGGGCGGCATTGACTGCCGCACCTGCAGGAACTTTGAGACCGCCAGGATCGCAGCCTTCGGCAACGTCTATTACGTTCGCGCGCAATCGCAGCACTGACACATTCCCCGTGGGAGCTGCTCAACGCTGCGATCATTTCAGTCCTTGTGGTTTACCGGCGACGCTGCTGGCGTCGGCGTTGTTCGTCGTCCGTACGAATGGGCACAGGTTGCAGAGGCGGTTCGATCAAACCGAGTGCGACACCCAGGTCATGCAGCCAGTTTTGGATTTTCTCTTTCATGATGCCCCCTTCAGGGTAGTGCCGAGCGACCGGAATTCTGTAGTCGCTTCGCACTGATAATAGTCCGAAGTACCGAGCAATGCTCGCCGAACATCGCAATGATCTGTTACTGAATTGATCACAATCCGACCGCACCCGTTCAGGCAATCGCCTGGGATTGAATCGGTGTCGTCGGGTAAACCATCTGTTGTTGCTCGATCCACGCATTCAGGTTGGCCCCGACCATGCCCTTGCGCCACATCAGCCAGGTGCTGGCCGTCGCAAACGGCTCCTGTAATGGATGGACAGAAACACCTTCACGCCCCGGCAGGCTGGCGAGCATCGACTCAGACATCAGCGCAACTCCGGAGCCGGCGATCACACAGGCGAGCATCCCCGGATAGGATTCGATCTCCATTGCCCGCCCCATGGCCGCATGATCGCTGGAAAACCAGGACTCCAGGCGCATGCGATAAGAGCAACCCTGGCGAAATGTGAAGACCGCACGCCCTTCCACGTCCCGCGCGCTGCGGATGGGCGGGTGATCGGCCTCGCTGATCAATACCAATCGTTCTTCACACAGCATCACGCCGTCGATTCCGGCCAGTGTCGGCGGGCCGTCCACCAGCGCCGCATCCAATCGACCGGTGAGCAAGCCTTCCAGCAATTCACCACTGGGCCCGGACTGCACTTGCAGGTTCACCGCGGGATAGTGACGGTGATAGCGCGCCAATAGCGCCGGAAGGTGAATGGCGGCGGTGCTGTACATGGTGCCGAGCACGAAGTCGCCAGCTGGCTGACCGCCTTGCACTGCAGCGTGGGCTTCATCATGCAAGGCGAACAGCTTGGCGGTGTAGTCCAGCAAGACTTTTCCCGCAGGCGATAGCTGCAAGCGCTGACGCTCGCGCACGAACAATTCAACCCCGAGCTGCTCTTCCAGTTGCTTGAGCCGGGTCGACAGGTTGGACGGCACCCGATGCAGGCGTTCAGCGGCACGGGTGATGGACCCCTCCTGCGCAACCGCCTGAAAGATACGCAATTGGCTGAATTCCACGCCATTCTCCAAACATGAACAAGTTACTCACTATTATTCATTTTTAAAGAAAGTCAATCAGTCCTAGCCTGACGGTCATTGAACCTCTGCTGGAACCCGCACCATGAATCCCCTGACTCGCTTGATCGCCAGTTTTATCGCTTTGATGATGGCCATGGGCATCGGCCGTTTTGCCCTGACACCACAATTACCCCACCTGCTCAGTGAAGGTCAGATTGACCTGACCGGCGCCGGCCTGATTGCCGCAGCCAATTACTTCGGCTACTTCGTCGGTGCTGTCGATGCCATGTTCTCGCGACGGCCCGAACAAGTCCGCCGTCGTTTGCTGGGCGGTTTATGGTTGTGTGTACTGCTGACTTTTGCTTCGTTCTGGGCCAATGGTTTCTGGGCGCATCTGCTGTTGCGCTTCGGTACTGGCGTGGCGAGCGCCTGGGTGCTGGTGATGATTACCGCGCTGAGCCAGCCGCTCGCTGCCGCCGCCGGTCGTCCACGACTCGGTGCCCTGGTATTTGCCGGACCGGGTCTGGGCATTTTTCTGACGGGCTTGTTGGCCTTGGGCTCGAACCTGCTGGGCCAGACGTCTGCCACGCTGTGGCTGGTGTATGGCGTCGTCGGCCTGCTGATGTTGCTGGGGATCGTGGGACTGCTGCCGCAGCCGCAGGTCAACTTGACCACAACGACCAACCTCGTCAGCACCGGTAACCAGGGCATCGGTCGTCTGGGTGCGGTCTATGGCTTGTACGGTTTGGGCTACATCATCCCGGCCACGTTCCTGTCGCAAATGGCCAATGCGCAGTTTCACGGTCAATGGCAAGCCGATCTGTTCTGGCCGTGCTTCGGCCTGGCGGCGGCAACCGGTGTGGTACTGGTGAGCCTGCGGCGGCAAGCAACGGGGGCAACTCGTCATTGGCTGATCGCGACGCTCTGGCTACAAGCGGCAGGTGTGTTCGCTTGCCTGCTGGGCAACGGCCCGGGCCTGGCGCTGGGTGTGATTTTGTGCGGCACACCGTTCCTGGCGTGCATGCAACTGGTGATGCAACGCTCCCGTGAACTGGCGCCCCATGCCACCCAACGCAACGCCGGATTGCTGACCGCATGCTTTGCCGTGGGTCAGCTCGCGGGGCCATTGCTGGCAGCGTTGAGCAGCCATTTCAGTGGTGGATTGCAGCCTGCACTGGTGATTGCCGGCAGTGGTCTGCTGCTGGCCGGTGGCTTGTTGTTCAGCCCGCTCAGGGCTGTCCAAGCGCTCTGCGCAAACGGCGTCGAACCCACTGCTCAGCGCTGACAAATGTAATGCCCAACAACACAAGAACCGCGCCGATCACAAAGTTCAGGCTCAGCTTTTCACCCAGCAGCAACACGCCGAACGTGACGCCGAACAGCGGCGTCATGAACGAAAACACGGCCAGGTTCGCCGCCAGATAACGGCGCAACAGCCAGAACCAGACCAGGTAGCTGAAAAACGACACCACCACGCCTTGAAACAGCACGCTGGCCACCGCCACGGTGGTCAGGCTGACATGGGTGATCTGACCGCTCACCAGCGCAATCAACAGCAAACCGACGAAACCGACAATCAACTGATAGAACAATGTCAGGGTCACCGGCGCCTCCGACAAGCGAGAAGCGCGTACCACCACCGTGGTCGCGCCCCAGGCAGCACCCGCCAGTACGCCCAGTGCATCGCCCAGCAACATGCGGCGATCTAGATTGTCCCAGGACACCCCACCGGCAAATGCAATGCCGATCCCGACAAACGCAAGAATAATCCCCAGCCATTGCACCGGTCTCAAACGCTCACTGGGCAATAGCCAATGCACGCCCAACGCGGTGAAAATCGGCGCGGTGTAGAGGAACACCGACATGTGCGCCGCCGTGGTCAGTTGCAGGCCTTCGGAAATGAAGAAAAACTCCAGGCCAAACAAGGCACCGGCCAACAGCCCGCCGCGCCATGTAGCACCGACCTGATCCCAACCACCCTTCCAGCAGATCAACAACCCTACGAGCAGCGCGGACATGCCTGACCGCCCTGCCGCCTGCATAACCGGCGCAATGTCGGGCGCCGCCCACTTGATCATGACCTGCTGAACACCCCAGACCAGGCACAGCCCCAGCATTACCTGCAAGGCAAATCCATCGGCGCTGCGCCGGGTGACGTTCAATTCGATACCTCGACAACACAAGACATGGCAGTGACTCGACAAAAAAGAAAAGCCCCGTCACCTCTTGTTTATCAAGCGGTGACGGGGCAAAAAATTATGTTGCCGATTATTAACCAGTTGGCCAGAAAATGCCGCCTGGTTTCGGTGAAATCAGCTCAGCTCAATGCGATCGGCATGAATGACAATCTGGCCGTTCTTGTACAACGCACCAATGGCCTTTTTGAAGTTGCCTTTGCTGACGCCGAACAGGCTGCTGATGATGGCCGGGTCGCTCTTGTCACTGACTGGCAGGCTGCCGTTGTTCTCACGCAACTTGGCGAGGATCTTCGAGTTCAGGCTGGTGGCCGCTTCCTGGCCAACCGGTTGCAGGCTCAGGCTGATCTTGCCGTCAGCACGAACTTCCTTGATGAAGCCCTTCTCTTCTTTACCGGCGCGCATGAACTTGAAGATTTCGTTCTTGTGGATCAGGCCCCAGTGTTTGTTATTGATGATTGCCTTGAAGCCCATTTCAGTGGCTTCGGCAACCAGCAAGTCAACTTCCTGGCCAGGTGTGTAGTTCGCTGGCGTCTTGTCCAGGTAGCGGTCCAGACGCGCCGTCGCCGTGATGCGACGGGTGTGCTTGTCGAGGTAGACATGCACCACGGTGTACTCGCCGGCTTTCATCTGACGCTTTTCTTCGGAAAACGGCAGCAACAGATCCTTCGGCAGGCCCCAATCCAGAAACACGCCAATGCTGTTGACTTCAACAACTTTCAAACTTGCAAATTCACCCACTTGAACTTTCGGCTTTTCAGTCGTTGCGATGAGTTTGTCATCACTGTCCAGATAAACAAATACGTTGAGCCAGTCTTCATCTTCGCTGGGAATATCTTTTGGAATATAACGATTAGGCAAAAGAATCTCACCGTCCGCGCCACCGTCCAGATATAAACCGAAGTTAGTGTGTTTAACCACTTGCAAACTGTTGTAACGCCCGACTAAAGCCATGTCCAATACCCTCATTACGTGGCCGCATTCTACCCGGTTTTGTGGGCGGCGTTCGATGGCCGACCCGGTGGCGCGAGAAAATCTGGCGAAAGCCTTGATTTGCCTGGATTCCGGATTGGGTGATCGGCCGCTCGTCTGACCGAGTCGACGACTTTCGTCGGTGTCACTCCCGCATATTTTTTGATTTTCCAGAGCCATGTTTTTATTTAAAACAGCGACTTAGGAGAGACATTCAAACACCAAAACCCTATTTGGCTGGCCCTTGCCTCGGGATATCCATGGGATATTGGCCAAGCAAATGGCAGCCAAATCCTGTACGATGCGTGGCCAAGTTAATTTTCTACAGGTTAATGGCCGCCATGCGCGTAAAAGCATCCCACAGCAAAGCAAAGCCAGCTCCAGCCGTCGAAACCAGCGAATCGATCAACAGCCAGATCGCTGCCTTCCTCAAATCCGGCGGTGAAATCCAGCAAATTGAAAAAGGCGTCAGCGGCCAAACTTTCGCCCCGTCCAAGCAGATCACGCTGGGCAAGAAGTAAATAACGCATCACCTGGTCCCCGAGCGCTTTGAGCTTCGAAGCGCTTGGACTGGATCGCGCAACACACCCCCTCGCTAACCACCCATCTTGAGAAAATCGACGAACGGCCCTCGATGCCGGTTATTCGTCGGTATCCTTGCACGCGTCTGGATCAAGCGTTTCAGCAGGCCAAACCGCCTGCCCTCGCTGTTCATGGAGTGACGCATGTTCAAACCCAACTGCTTACCTTTACTGCTCGGCGGCCTGCTGGCGAGCTCCATCGCCCATGGGCAGATTTTTCAGCGTGAGCTGGGTAACTTCGACCTCAAACTCGGCACCAGTCCCAGTCGCAGCATGGCCCAAGGCCTGGTCAAACCCTCCGCCGCCGGCTCGTTCCATGGTGGCCTGGATCTGACGCACGACAGCGGTTTCTACGTTGGCCAATGGTCACCCAGCATGGGGATCAGCCAGGGAAAGAATCTGGAAATCGATTCCTATGCAGGCTTCAAACACCCCTTCGACCAAACCCTCGGCTACGAAGTGGGCATCATCCATTACAGCTATCCCGAAGTGGACACCCTCAACAGCCAGGAACTGTTCGGTGGCCTGACATTGCTCGGCAGCCGATTCGGCGTCGCATTGAGCAACGACCCTGACAAACAGAACAGCACCCTGTTCGCCGACCTCAGTGGCAACCAACCGTTTGGTATCGGGATCAGCATGAAGTACACCACCCACCAATTGAATACACCGGTCGCGGTGGACGATGGCTACGTAGACAGTTTTACCGACTGGTCGGTCAAACTGTCTCGCCCCTTCATGGGTATCGACCTGGACCTGATCTACAGCGACTCCAGCCTCAGCGGCAGCTATTGTTCAGCTTATTCCGGGCACAACAGCCAATGTGACGGGCTTGTCACCCTCAAGGCTGAACGCGCCTTCTATTGATTGGCTGAACTGCCGGGCTCATCCTGCGTTCACATGAGAATCAGACCCCGAAGCCCGGCTTTCGCAAGGATTGGCCCATGTCTCGCTGGTTCAAATACTTCGCCGTTACGCTCATGTTCAGCCTCACCCTTGGCGGTTGCAACCGTATGGGCCTGGCCTACCGAAACCTCGACGTGATTATTCCCTGGACGCTCAGCGACTACCTGGACATGAACGGCGAGCAAAAGGGTTGGTTCAATCAGCGCCTCAAAGAGCATTTGAGCTGGCATTGCACCACGCAAATGCCGGGTTACCTTGACTGGCTGGATCGATTGCAAAGCATGGTCGCCGCCAACGAGGTCACCGATACTGCCTTGCAAGCCCGTGCCACTGAAGCCAAACAGGCGATCGCTGAAACGGCCCGGGAAATCACTCCTTCAGCCGTCGAACTGTTGCAAGGGCTGGATGACAAGCAGGTCGCAGAGATGAACGAGGCATTCGCCAAAGACCAGCGCAAACACCAGGAGCAATACTTGAAACCGTCCCTGGACCAGCAGGTCAAGGAACGTGGCGAGCGCATGCAGAAGCGCCTGAATGACTGGCTTGGTCCGCTCAGCCCTGCCCAGCGGCAACGAGTGGCTGCGTGGTCGAATGCCTTGGGCGACCAGAATACGCAATGGATTGCCAATCGGGTGCATTGGCAAAATCAGTTCAGCGCAGCTGTGGCGCAACGACATAGTCCAGAATTCCCACAGCGGATAGAGACGCTACTGGTCGACCGAGAACGTTTGTGGACGCCTGCATATCGCCAGGCTTTCGCCAAAACCGAGGGCCAGGCGCGTTCGTTGTTCGTGGACCTGATGGCAGAAAGTACGCCGGAACAACGTCAGCGATTGCAGACCAAAATTGAAGGGGTGAAGGAGGACTTCAGTGATTTGAAATGCCTGAAGGCCGCGAAGCAAGGCTGACCCCCCCTCGTAGGAGGGGATGCTGTTCACTTAAGCGAATGAAGACCACTGTAGGAGCGAGCTTGCTCGCGAAAAAC
>NZ_JBOIBY010000264.1:0-5359 GCF_050739655.1 Pseudomonas sp.
CGGCAGCTCCTACACGGGGATTTGCGTTTCCCTGTAGGAGCTGCCGCAGGCTGCGATCTTTTAAAGGCGATTAATGACCTTCAGCGAACTCGCGCAACACCTTGCCATCCATCCGATACCGAACCCACTCCTCCTGCGGCTGCGCGCCCAGGGATTTATAGAAATCGATGGCCGGCGTGTTCCACTCCAGCACGCTCCACTCGAAACGGCCGCAGTCATTGGCGCAGGCGATTTTCGCCAGGTGCCGCAACAGCGTTTTACCCGCTCCGCCGCCGCGCTGTTCCGGGGTGATGTAAAGGTCTTCGAGGTAAAGGCAATTGCTCCCCAACCACGTGGAATAGCTGAAGAAGAACACCGCGAAACCGATGGGCAAGCCGTCACGCAAGCAGATCAAGCCGTGGGCCGTGGCACCTTCACTGAACAGGCTGCGCTCGATGTCGGTGACGCTGGCGATAACTTCATGGCGGGCACGTTCGTAGTCGGCCAGTTCAGTGATGAACGCGAGGATTTGAGGCGCGTCACTGGGGGTCGCCGGGCGGATTTCGATCGTCATGGACGTGCCTTGTCGGAAAATGGGAAACGCCATACTAAGTCGACGATGGGTCTGTGGCGAGAGCGATGCCAATCGCCCTTCACTCTTCACTCTTCACTCTTCACTCTTCACTGTAGGAGCGAGCTTGCTCGCGATGGTGGTCAACGATAACGCTCACTGCCTGAGGCCCCGCGGCGCCTGTGTCACCATCGCGAGCAAGCTCGCTCCTACAGTGAAGTGTGGTTACTCCGCTCGGCGCTAACCCTGGCATCACGAACCTCGAACCTAACATCGGCGACCGACGTGGTAGATAGATACCTTGCGCATCTATCCGGTCAAGGAACCGCGTCATGTCTACCGTAACCCCGCCTGTTTCAAGCAAGTTGTTCGGCCTGTTTTGCCTCGCCAGTTATTTGTTGTCGCTGTCTTACGGTTCGACCTTTTTGCTGTCGCTGTTGATTGGCTCCCGTGGCGGCAACGAGCACGATGCCGGCAGCGTAATTTCTGCGGCAATGCTCAGCACCTTTGTCGCGGTGATCGTTTCCGGTCACTTGTCCGACTTGCTCGGCGCGGCGCGTTCGGTTGCGCTCTTCGGCATTCTGCTGGTGGCCGCCAGCCTGGGCTTCGCCATGACGCCAGGCTTCGGCAATCTGCTGTTGTTCTTCGGGCTATTGTTGGGATTGGGTTGGGGCGTTTTCTACACGTTGGGGCCGATCATCGTCGCGAGCCTGGTGACGCCTGCCCAGCGCGCCAAATATTTTGCTCTGCTGTCGGGCAGCATGATGACCGGAATCGGCAGCGGACCATTGCTGGGGCGCGCCGCCAGCGCTTTGGGCTACCCCGCGACATCGGCGTTTTACCTTGCCGCGCTGGCGAGCCTGATCGGTGTGGCGCTGTTCTGGCGACTGGATCGACAATTGAAAAAGACCTCGGTGCAATCGACCGCTGTGTCGCGGATTTCCTGGCGAGCCACGTCGCAAGTCCTTTCCTCCAGAGCCGTGTTCCCGATCATCATGGTCGGTTTGGGCGGTTGCGTTTTCGGTGGTCTATCGAGCTTCCAGACCAGTTACGCAGCAGCTCGCTCACTCGATTACTCACTGTTCTTCCTCGGCTTCATGAGTGCCGCGATCAGTAGCCGCATGCTGATCGCCGGCATCGTGGTCAAGCGCGATCCGTTGCGTGCCTCGTGCCTGCTCTCGGCCTTGATGCTGGGTTCGATCGTGATGTTCGGCTTCGTGGTCGATAACGCATTGAGCTATTTGCTGGCCGCCGTGATGCTCGGCGTCGGTTATGGGCTGACTTACTCGGTTATCAACGGTCTGGCCGCCAACGAAGCGCCCAATGGCACCACTGCACAATCCTTGTTGCTGTTCAGCCTCTCGTACTTCATTGGCGTGTTCGGTTTTCCGTTGCTTGCCGGGAAGATCATTGTCGAGCACGGCATGACGACGTTGCTGCTGACAGTACTGGCAGTCGCCACGCTCAACTGGTTGATAACCGTGGGGCGCATGATCGGGCGTCGAGTCGCAACCGCCAGGGCCTTGCAGCAGGCCTGAACCGTTCGTCGTTCATCAGGCACCAATTCAAAACGGGGGCGGACCAACGTCAGGTAAGGACTCTAAATCAATGGAGAAACCACCATGATCACGTCCCGGTTGCCGCGAACTCAAGGAAATGACGCGGGCCGCCAGGGTGGTTTAAACCTGCCGGACACCAAGACACCCGATAACGCCGGTCCCGGCATCGGCTCGAAAACCACCACCGGTGGCTCGGGCTCCGAAGGTGGTGCAAGCCAGTAAACCCTGCGCAATTCATCCCAATGAAGAGGTAACCATGAACGAAGATAAAAACCTGGAAAAAGAAGTCCTCACCCGCCTGCTGCATGCTCACCCCAATGGGCTGGGCAAAGAGGTCCTGGACAATTACCGGGGTGAGAAAGTCGTGGCCAGCACCCTCGCTACCTTGCAGGAACGAGGTTTGATCCAACACGGCAATGTGTTGTGCAAAGAAGACGGCGAACACACGCTGAACCTGCCGATAAAACTCAGCGCCGCTGGCGTTGAGGCCGCACGTAAGCTGGATGTTTGATTCGCCCTGAAGCCAGGAAAAAGAAGATTCCGAGGCGGTCGTCGATGCGCAAGCGGGAGTTGATTGAGGCGTTACGCAAGGCAAGTTAAAAGCTGGCTGATATGTTGTGTTTGGTGGCCCTATCGCTAGCAGGCTAGCTCCCACAGGGGATTTGTGTGGGGCAGAGGTTTCCTGTAACAGCTTCCACAGTGGATTTATGTAGTACCGAGATTTCCTGTGGGAGCTAGCCTGCTAGCGATAGCAATAGATCAGTCGCTGAAGGTCTTGCTGATCAGCGCATCCACCTCAGCCGCCCCCGGCGCAGTCGCCGGCCCCCAGCGGGTCACCGCCATCGCCGCAGCGGCATTGGCCCGACGCACCGCATCGAAAGCCGACAATCCCTGCGCCAACCCCGCCACAAACACCCCGGCATGGGCATCGCCAGCGCCATTGCTGTCCACCGCTTCCACCTTGAAGCCCGGCACATGCCGGCACTCGGAACCCTGGTTGATCCAGCAGCCGTTAGGCCCATCGCGGACCACCATCAACACCTCGCGTGGCAAATGCTCAGCCAGTCGATCCAAGGCCTGGGCAATATCGGAAGCACCGGTAAACCTCAACGCCTCTTCATTGTTGCTGGTCCACACATCAATGCGCGCCAGCAAGGATTGCATTGGCGGTGCTTGCGGCGAGTCCACCAACGGTCCCGGATCGAACACCACTTTCACTTCATCCGGCAACGCCAGCAGCCAATCCACCAAGGCCTGCGCCTTGCCACCCAGCAGCAAGCTGTAGCCGCTGACATACACATAGTCATCCGCCTCGACCGACACATTGGCCAAATCCTCGGCACTCAAATCGCCTTCGGCCCCGATGTAGGAAACGAAGCTGCGCTCGGCAGAAGCGTCCGTGATTGCAACGCACAATCCGGTATCACGCTCAGCGCGGTCAGCGATGCCAATGCGGATACCTTCCGCGTTCATCGCCTCGCGGGCCAGATCGCCGAAACGTCCAGTGCCATGACGGCCGAGGTAAACCACCGGCAAACCATTTCGCTGCGCGGCGGCCATCACATTGAAGCCACCGCCTGCCTCAAAACTGGCGGACTGCGCCAACACGTCACCGCCCGCTTGCGGCAACTGATCCACGGCCATGACCAGGTCGATGATGACCTGGCCTGTGTGCAACAACTTAGGCATGAGCATTCTCGGTCAGCGCAGCACGACGATACTTCGCCCCGCCGAGTACAAAATAGATCCCGCCAGCGACCACAAAGGTCACGATCCAGCCGAGGCCGTTATGCCCCAGCCACGAATCTGACAGCCAGCCCTTGAACCAGACATCCTGTGCCGTGGTGCCAATGGTGGTGAAGCTCAAACCCAGCACGATCGCCACCGCCCACGCACCGAACGCACGCCATTCGACACCGCCGCGATACCAGTAGGCGCTGCGTGGGCTGACGTCCAGCAGGTCCTTGGGGCTGTAGTAATGACGGTGAATCAGGTCGACCACGAAGATCCCGACCCACGCGGTGATCGGCACCGCCAGCAGGGAAATGAAGGTAATGAACGGGCCGTAGAAACTGTCGGCAATCAGCATGAAATAGATCGAGCCGGCAAAGATCGCGACGATGTCGACCACCACGGCGTAGACACGCTTGACCTTCAAACCAAGAGTCAGTGTGGTCAGGCCAGCGGAGTACACCGAAAGGTTGTTCGACAGCAGTAGGCCACCGAATGCGGTGATCAGGTACGGCACGGCCATCCAGGTCGGCAACATGTCGCGGATCGCAATGATCGGGTCCGTGGCTTGCGCCAGGTCGTGGTTGCCAACCGATAACAAGCCGCCAAGGGTGATCAGCAGCACCAGAGGAATCCCCGCACCGAACGCTGCCGATGCGACAAGGCGCACGGCTTTGACGCTGCGGTGCTGATAGCGCGACATGTCCGCGCCGGCGTTGGCCCAACCAATCCCGGTGCCGGCCGCCATGGTGCCGATACCGATGATCATCGCGCTCATCGGCGCAGGCGTGGCGTTGAACACTGCGCTCCAGTCGATGGTCGCGCAGAGGAAGCCGCCGACCAGAATATTCAGCGCGCCGAACACGTAAGTCGCCCACTTCTGGATGACCAGTAATGTGGCGTGACCGAGGCCTGATACCGACAAGGTCAACAGCACGAAAATCGCGATAAACACCAGTGTGAGCAGCGGCGCACTTTTCGCCTCCACCGGCGAGCCGAACAGGATCGAGCACAGCGACAGCAGTACGAATGCGGCGGTGGTGGTGTTGACGGTTTCCCAACCCAGTCGCGACATCAGCGACACCAGCGTCGGGCCGATATTGCCGCGCACCCCGAAGATCGCCCGGGACAAAGTCAGGCTTGGCACGCGGCCACGGCGACCGGCGATGGAAATGATCCCGACCACCGCGAAGGAACCGGCAGCGCCGAGGATCGCGACAATGATTGCCTGCCAGATCGCCAACCCGCGAAAGGCCACGAGGGTCGCGCCCAGCGGCAGACCGAGGATGGAAATGTTGGCGGCGAACCAGACCCAGAACAACTGCAGCGGATGACCGTTGCACTCAGACTCGGGCACCGGTTCGATGCCTCGGGTTTCCAGTTGCCCGGCATTCTGCCCGGCGTTCGATGAACTCATCAAAATGCTCCTGTTGCCTTTTTTGGAATTGTGAGCAAATCAGATTTTTACCGTCGGCTACGTCTCCTGTAGGAGCTGCCGCAGGCTGCGATCTTTTGATCT
>NZ_JBOIBY010000265.1:0-5865 GCF_050739655.1 Pseudomonas sp.
ATCCCTGTGGGAGCGGGCTTGCCCGCGATGAGGCCCTTCCTGATCACGCCGCCCGCAACGAAATAAACCCATAGTTAGGCGCATCCATCGCCACCTGTGCACCGGCCGCCAATACTTGTCCGGCAATATCCTCACTCGACACATGGAACAGCCACTCACTGCTCCATTCCGGCAGCGTCTGCCCGGTCAATTCATCGAAAATCGTGACGAATTCGTTCATGTCTGGCAGGTAAGCGGTGAACCCATCGCCTTTCAGCGCGGTAGTCCGAATTCCCAGCAACGCACACATCGCGTCCTTCATCTGAATGTCATCACGATCCGCCTGGCGGGAGCGCAGGATCAGTTCCGACAGTTCACGGTCGACCAACTCACCGCCGACAATCAACTGCGGCCCTTTTTCCCACGATTCGGTCGGGCATTCCTTCACGGCCGTGTTCAGTGGGATGTGTGGATTGATTTCCATCGGATAGATGCGGCACACCAGCGGCCGGCGCTCGTAGATGCGGCAGAGGTTGTCTTCGTCAAGATTCCGACAGGGGCCGACGTTGTAGGCAGCGAATGTGATGGCGACGTACGCTTCGGCGTCCGCGCTGCGAACCACAGCAGAGCGGCGTACGGCGTGTTCACGCTGTTGCACTGGCAGGCCAAGGCCACTGCTCAGGAAGGCCTCCACCAGCACGATGACCTGGCCGCCATCGGCCGCCCACATGCGGGCTTCAGGCAGGGTCAGGGGCACATGGTGGTCATTGCAGCATTTGCCGCAGCCAACGCAGGAAAACGTTTTATTCATTGAACGGTCAGTCGCATCCGAGGGCATGAAGCGGCGACAGGATGCCGCCGTACAGGCCGCAGTCGAAGCAAGTTATGCGCCACTCACTGCGCCTTGGCAGTCGGGCGGATGGAGTCCCACTCGGTGATGTACGCGTTTTTGCTCTTTTTGTTGTAGAGACACAACTCGGTGCCTTGCGCGCCTTTCATGTGTTTTTGCGGGTATTGGCCTTGCAGCAGAACTGCGGTGTAGCCGACCCGGTCGTCGAATTGCGCGGCATTGCCGACAGGCTCGGGATTGCTCAGGCCGCTGGCCTTGATGCAGCTGGCGAGTACGGTTTTGTCGTAGGCGGCCCAGGCGTCGGGGCTGGAGGCGTGGGCCTGAGTGGCGAGGGCAGTGAGGCAGAGGAGGGTCAGTGTTACAGCTTTCATTGATCGGGCATCCTTGGGCTCGGTTCGGGAGCGTCCGAGTATGCCTCAAGAGATTTGCAATGAGGGCCACCGCCAGGATCGCAGCCCATGAGCTGCCGAAGGCTGCGATCTTTTCACCGATCAATCCGCAATCAACTCCCGGCACACCACACGCATCCCGACGCTTTCATACAACCGCACCGCCCGCAGGTTGTCCTCCAGCACCTTCAAATCCACAAACCCTTCCCGGCGCTGGCGGAACACGCTGAACGCATGCAGCAGCAACCCGCGCCCCAACCCCTGTCGCCGTGCGCGGGGATGCACCACCAAGTCCTTGATGTAGGCACTGGTCCAGCACTGGCAAACGGCGACCACACCATCGGCATCCAGCGCAATAAAACACAGGGCAGGATCGTATTCGGGATCATTTTCAAAACGTTGCTGCCAGATATCCAGCGCGGGCACATGTCCACCGCCCTCGTGATAACCCAGTTCCATCAATTCATGCACGTCGGCCGCGAGGTCGGGGCGGTAGTGAGTCAGTTTTATGTCGGTGGGCCAAGTGATGGCTGGCACAACCTCGGCGAGGTCGCGCCGCATCAGCCAGCAATAGTCTTCGGCCAAGGCTTAATGACCTTGTTCGGCCACAGCCTTGGCCGCGTCGATCAGGCACTTGGTCAGTTCCGGCGAGGAGAACTTGGTCAGCACCGCGTTCGCCCCGGCCAGTCGAGCCTTTTCACTGTTCATCGCACTGTCCAGCGAGGTATGCAGAAGTACATAAAGATGCGCGAAATCCGGCGTTTCGCGCAGGGTGCGCGTGAAGGCGTAGCCGTCCATCTCGGACATTTCGATGTCGGAGACGATCAGGTTGATCTGTTGCGCGGTGCCTTGCAGATCCAGCAGGCAGTCGATGGCTTCCTTGGCGCTGCGCGCTGTATGGCATTGCAAACCGAGGTTGCGCAGGGTGTGTACTGATTGCTGCAAGGCGACCTGGCTGTCATCGACCACCAGAATCCGTGCGTTGCCCAGTACCTCGGCGTCTTCCATGCTGAGCTCGGTCGGCGCCATGTCGATTTGCACCGGGGCGATGCCATGGATCACTTTCTCGATGTCCAGTACCTGCACCAGAGTGCCATCGACCGAGGTGACACCCGTGATGTACGCGCGCGGGCCGCCAGAACCGAAAGGCGGTGGGCGGATGTCGGTGGTCAGGCAGTGGACGATCTTGCTCACCGCCTGAACGTGCAGGCCCTGCATGGAACGGCTGACATCGGTGACGATCAGGCAGCCACCGTTGGGATCTTCCAGCGGACGCTCGCCGATGGCGCGGCTGAGGTCGATCACCGACAACGAGGCACCACGCAGCGTGGCGATGCCTTTTACGTGGGGGTGCGACTCCGGCAGCCTGGTCAGCGGTGGGCAGGGAATGATTTCACTGACTTTGAGCAGGTTGATCGCCATCAACTTGCCGCTGCGCAAGGTAAACAGCAGAAGCGAAAGTGAGTCTGCGCGGGCTTTGGTCGAGGACATAAGAACCTTCTGTTGAGAAAGGTGACGGACGACCGCGAGGATCGCCAACAGCTATCGATGCCGGGTTATCGACTTGTTGGGGGCAGGCTTTAGCTTTATCAAAAGATCGCAGCCCATGTAGGCGCTGGCTTGCCAGCGAAAAACCCGAGACCGCCGCGGTGAATCAGGATGATCGCGTTATCGTTGACTATTTTCGCTGGCAAGCCAGCTCCTACAGGGGCCGCGATCTTTGCTTACTTCATTCCTAATCGCTTGGCCATCCGCCCAAGATTCGCCCGGTCCAGCCCCAGCTCCCGCGCCGCACTGGCCCAATTGTTGTGATGACGCTCCAGGCATGCTCCGATCAATTGGCGCTGATAGTTTTCGGTGGCCTCGCGCAAGTCTCCGGTCACCAATGCCACCGCCGTCGCGTCAGGTTGCTCGGTGGCGACTTCGACGCTGCCGTTGGGCAGATCGAGGTCAGCTGCACTGAGGCTGAGAATCTTTGGCCGCTCTTTGCAATTGCCCAGAGCTTTCAACGCGCTACGGCCGATCAAATGCTCCAGTTCCCGCACGTTGCCAGGCCAGTCATAGGCCAGCAACGCAGCTTGAGCATCGCTGCTCAGGCGCAGGCTGTTGAGGCCCATGCGCGAGCGGTTCTGCTCCAGGAAGTAACCGCTGAGCAACAGCACGTCGCGGCCTCGATCTCGAAGCGCGGGTACTAATAGAGGGTAAACGCTGAGGCGGTGATAAAAATCGGCGCGATAACGGCCGCTGCGGACTTCTTCGGCCAGGTCGCGGTTGGTGGCCGCAATCAGTCGTACATCGACTTGATGTTCCTTGTCCGAACCCAGGCGCTGCAACTGACCACTTTGCAGCACACGCAACAGTTTGGCCTGCACGGTCAGCGACAGCTCCCCGACCTCATCGAGAAACAGCGTGCCGCCATTGGCCAATTCAAACTTGCCACGGCGGTCATTCAACGCACCGGTGAAGGCGCCGCGGACATGGCCAAACAACTCGCTTTCCACCAGCGTATCGGGCAAGGCCGCGCAGTTGAGGCTGATGATCGGCTTGTCGGCGCGAGGGGAGGCGGCATGGATGGCCTGGGCCACCAGCTCCTTGCCGACGCCGGTTTCTCCGGTGACCAGCACGGTCAGATCACTGCCGCCCACCAGATTGATTTCTTCCACCAGGCGTTTGTGCGCCTTGCTCTGGCCGATCATTTCACGGCTCTGCTGGCCGCTGGCCTGACGATAGACCTCCGCGCGCTGGTGCTCGTCTTCGACGCGATTATTCAGGCGTTCGATGCGTTCGGCGGCGTTGACCGTGGCGGCCGCGAGGCTGGCGAAGGCTTCAAGGGCGTCCAGTTCGATGGGTTCGAACTGCTCCGGATCAAGGGCGTCGAGGGTCAGCAGGCCCCAGGGGCGCTCGTCGATGAACAGCGGACAGCCCATGCAGTCATGGACTTCCAGGTGGTCATCGAGGCCATCGACCAGGCCGTCATAAGGGTCGGGCATGTCGCTGTCGGCGGCGAACCGGGTCGGCCCGGGGCTGCTGAGCAGGGCTTGGAAGCGCGGGTGCTCGCTGACCTTGAAGCGTCGACCGAGTGTATCGGTGCTCAATCCGTCAACGGCCAGCGGCACCAGCCATTCGCCATCAAGGCGCAGCAAGGCGGCGGCATCGCAGGGCAGCAGGGCGCGCATGGCTTCGAGCAGGCGTCGGTAGCGCTCGCCTTCAGGGAGTTCGCGGGACAGGTCAGAAACCAGTGGCAGCAGGGCGGTCAGCAGGGATTTTGCAGTCATAGTGACTCCGTGTAGTCGGTATGACTATAAAGCTGCTTGTGTCGATTTGACTACTGTATTCTTAACTTGTTGATTTATAACGAAATTAAAGTTGGCACGAAAGCTGATAAGCATAGGGTAATCGCTTACAAACCCTCGATGTTCAGGAGTCACCTTATGCTTAGCGTTCAAGACCGTGCCATCGTCAAATCCACTGTTCCGTTGCTGGAAAGCGGTGGCGAAGCCCTGATCACTCACTTCTACCGCATGATGCTGTCCGAGTACCCTGAAGTCCGCCCACTGTTCAACCAGGCTCACCAGTCCTCGGGTGACCAGCCGCGTGCCCTGGCCAACGGTGTACTGATGTACGCACGCCACATCGACCAACTCGACCAGTTGGGCGACCTGGTGGCCAAGATCATCAACAAGCACGTGGCCCTGCAGATTCTGCCGGAGCATTACCCGATCGTCGGCAGCTGCCTGCTGCGTGCCATCGCCGAAGTGCTGGGCGAAGAAATCGCCACCCCGGAAGTGATCGCAGCATGGGGTGCGGCCTACGGCCAACTGGCGGATATCCTGATCGGCGCCGAAACCAGCATCTACGACCAGAAGGAGCAGGCTCCAGGCGGCTGGCGCGGAGCGCGGGAATTCATCATTGCGGCCAAGGTCGAGGAAAGCGCCGAAATTACCTCGTTCTACTTCGAACCGGCTGACAAAGGCCCGATTCTGGCGGCAGAGCCAGGTCAGTACATCGGCATGAAGCTGATCCTCGATGGCGAAGAGATCCGTCGGAACTATTCGCTGTCGGCCCTGGCGAATAAAGGTCAGTACCGTATCAGCGTCAAGCGTGAAACCGGTGGGCGTGCTTCCAACTTCCTGCATGATCAAATGCAAGTCGGTGCCAGCATCCAATTGTTCCCGCCATCAGGCGAGTTCACCCTGACCACCAGCGACAAACCGCTGGTACTGATCAGTGGCGGTGTCGGCATTACCCCGACCCTGGCTATGCTCGAAGCGGCGCTGGAAACCGAACGTCCGGTGCACTTTATCCACTGCGCCCGCAACGGCGGCGTCCACGCCTTCCGCGACTGGATCGACGGGCTGGCTGAGCGTCATCCGCAACTCAAGCGCTTCTACTGCTATGCCGAAGACGACGGCGTGAGCCCGGCGGCGCACAAGGTCGGCCTGCTGAGCCAGGAGCAACTGGGCGAATGGCTGCCTGCCGAGCGTGATGTCGACGCTTACTTCCTGGGGCCGAAAGGTTTCATGTCGGCCATCAAGCGGCACCTCAAGGCCTTGGGTGTGCCGGAGAAGCAAAGCCGTTACGAGTTCTTCGGCCCGGCTGCGGTATTGGAATAACCCTCTCCATGATCGTTCCCACGCTCTGCGTGGG
>NZ_JBOIBY010000266.1:0-9845 GCF_050739655.1 Pseudomonas sp.
ACGGCGTTCCAGCCTTCAACGTCAACAACCTTGAGCAGATGCGCGCCATCATGGAAGCCGCTGACAAGACTGACTCCCCGGTGATCGTCCAGGCTTCGGCCGGTGCTCGCAAATACGCCGGTGCACCATTCCTGCGTCACCTGATCCTGGCGGCAATCGAAGAATTCCCGCACATCCCGGTGTGCATGCACCAGGACCACGGTACCAGCCCTGACGTCTGCCAGCGTTCCATTCAACTGGGCTTCAGCTCGGTGATGATGGACGGTTCCCTGGGCGAAGACGGCAAGACCCCGACCGACTACGACTACAACGTGCGTGTTACCCAACAAACCGTGGCCATGGCTCACGCCTGTGGCGTATCGGTAGAAGGCGAGCTGGGCTGCCTGGGTTCGCTGGAAACCGGCATGGCCGGTGAAGAAGACGGCATTGGTGCCGAAGGCGTTCTGGATCACAGCCAGATGCTGACCGACCCTGAAGAAGCCGCTGACTTCGTAAAACGCACTCAAGTCGATGCCCTGGCCATCGCCATCGGTACCAGCCACGGCGCCTACAAGTTCACCAAGCCGCCAACCGGCGACGTGCTGGCGATCGACCGCATCAAAGAAATCCACAAGCGCATTCCAAACACTCACCTGGTAATGCACGGTTCCTCTTCGGTACCACAAGAGTGGCTGGCGATCATCAACCAGTACGGCGGCGACATCAAAGAAACCTACGGCGTACCGGTTGAAGAAATCGTCGAAGGCATCAAGCACGGCGTGCGCAAGGTCAACATCGACACCGACCTGCGTTTGGCGTCCACCGGTGCGATGCGTCGCCTGATGGCCACCAACCCGAGCGAGTTCGACCCGCGCAAATTCTTCGGCGCCACCGTAACCGCCATGCGCGACGTGTGCATCGCCCGCTACGAAGCCTTTGGCACCGCTGGCAACGCTTCGAAGATCAAGCCGATCTCTCTGGAAGGCATGTACCAGCGTTACCTCAAAGGTGAGCTGAACGCCAAGGTCAACTAAGACCACTATCAAAAAACGCGATCAGATTGGGTTATAGCTCAATCTGTCGCGGCTCAAAGCAAATGCCCCGACTTGTCGGGGCATTTGCTTTTTTCGTGTCAGGAATATGACTGCCCGCTTGATTGAAAACTCGTTATTTAGAGCGCAGTGGTAATTTCAAATGGATATAAACTACTGTCATATATAACAGGTGTTCTGCTACTGGCGGAAGCTTACTCTTTCCACTCATTTACTTGCCGGATGAAAAAAATGGAAATTAAGCAGACGAGTAGCAACAAGTCTTGGGGTGTCCTAAACATCACATTCAGCCATCGAGTACATGGTGAACATACGCTGAATATGAAGGATTATGTGCCTGTAGAGGTTTATCCAGATTACTTTCATATCAATCCGAAGCGCTGGAGTGCAGGGGGGCACGTTTATTACGTGGGTATTAAAGGTGTGTCGGATCTCGAGGTTGGCAGTCATGAGTTAGTCCGGGGTGACGAGCGTCTCTTTGCGCATTTGGAATTTGATAAAGTAGAGGGTGATAAGTTTGCTGAGGGTGTGTTTATTTTGGAAAGAGGCGGAAAGTATCCCAAGGGGAAATTCAGTTTAAAAGAAGGGGATCTTTCAGCGGAGGGAGATTTTGATATCAAAGAAATTAAAGATTGAGGTCGTCAAGTTTGATGTCGGTCGGACGCACGGCAGACTCATGGAGTCTGCCGTTTTATTGCATATTTGCACCATCCGTTAGTTGCGGGTTGCCTGCGGCGCCTTTTTACTTATCGTGATCAATATCCAACTTGCTGAACGTCACCTTCCCACCTTCACTGGTGTACCCAGTGTTGTCCTGCACGTACACCCCGGCCTTGAAGTACAGCGGTTTGTCCCGCCAGGTAGCGCTGATGTTAGTGTCCCACTGATAGCCCGCCGCGCTAACGCCCAGTGCTCCGCCAGGGCTCAGGTGAATGAGGTAGTTGAATTCGCGATTGAGCTTGATGCCAGTGGCGAGGGTGATCACCCGGCTTTCGCTGTCGTCGGGGTGCATGCGTACTTTGACGACGAGGTTGCCGGTCTCGGTTTTGGTTTTGTACTGGTATTCGAGTTTCACCATCGGTTTCTGGCTGTTGTAGGCGTGGATCTGCCCAATGACGAGCTTGCCCGAACTCGGCACCTGGTTCACCGCCAGGGTAGCGCGCAGTTGGTTGTCGGCATCCGGGTAGAACCAGTTACGCAACGTGCCATTGCTGTAGGTTTCGCGCAGTTCGGTGCGTGGGTAGATCGCGTTTTCGGTTTTAGAGCCGGTGACCGGTGACCAGAAAAACAAGGTGCCCGTGTCAGAGTGGAAGTATTGATCCTTGAAGCCGTTTACCAGTTTGGAGGTTTCGACAGTGTAGGGGGGGCTGCCGACGGGAACACTGAGGTTCCAGGTTGCGAGGTCGATCATAAAAAGCTTCCACAGATTGTGCTGCACGCTCGTGCCAGAAGCTCTAGCACGGGCCTTGGAGGGCGATCTTTATAAGCGCAGGCAACCCGTTTGTTAATGTCGGCCTGACAGATGGATGACGTCAAAATCCTGTTAAAACGCCATCTTTCCCGGTTTTAGCGGGCTGCAGCGACGACCGTTAGTCGGTGAATTAACGCTTTAGTTAGATGCTGGCGTACTGATAGCTACTGCTTTTGTTGATCCCGGACTAGAGTGAAGGCACAGTATCTGTCCGGTTTTCACAAGAAATCGGCCTGACGTCCTGAATAGAGAAGCAGCATGGAATGCGCGCACCCCCCGCCAGCGGAAAGCAACTCAACGTTATTGATCGTCGACGATTACCCTGAAAACCTGATCAGCATGCGCGCGTTGTTGCAGCGCCAGGACTGGCAGGTCATCACTGCCGCCTCGGGTTTCGAGGCGCTCGGTTTACTCCTTGAACATGATGTCGACCTGGTGCTGCTGGATGTGCAGATGCCCGGCATGGACGGTTTCGAAGTGGCGCGCCTGATGCGCGGCAGTCAACGGACCCGCCTGACACCGATTATTTTCCTGACCGCCAATGAGCAATCCCAGGACGCCGTGATCAAGGGTTATGCCAATGGTGCGGTGGATTACCTGTTCAAACCATTCGACCCGCAGATTCTCAAGCCCAAGGTCCAGGCGTTGCTGGAGCACCAGCGCAATCGCCGTGCCTTGCAGCGCCTGAGCCATGATCTTGAGGTCGCTCGCGCTTTCAATGCTTCGGTGCTGGATAACGCTGCCGAAGGCATTCTGGTGGTCAGCGAGCAAGGTTTGATCCGCTTTGCCAATCCGGCGACGTCGCGGTTGCTCAGTGCCACGGTACAGGAGCTGCAAGGCCGGCAGTTTCTGGATTTCCTGCAAAAACCACACATCCCGTTATGGGCCGATTCAGACCTGTTGGCGGGGTACAAACGTGGCGAAACGTTCCGCTTGCACGACGCACTCTTGCGTACCGCACGGGGCCAACAAGTACCGGTGGCGTTGTCTTGTGCGCCCTTGCCTGCCGAACAGCATGCGATGGTGGTGACCGTGCAGGACATGTCGGTGGTGCGACACCTGCACCAGCAGCTCGAATTCCAGGCAGTTACCGATCCTCTGACCGGGTTGCTCAACCGTCGCGGGTTTTACCAGACGGTGGAAAACCTGCTGTTGCGCGGCGAGCGAACCGACAGCGCGTGGGTCCTGATGTATCTGGACCTCGACGGCTTCAAGCGGGTCAATGATTCACTGGGCCACGATGCCGGTGATCGGGTGCTGCGCTGGGTGTCCGAGCAGTTGAAGGCTTGCTTGCGACCCTTTGACATTCTGGCGCGCATAGGTGGCGACGAGTTCACTGCTTTGCTGGATCTGCAGTTTCCCGAGCAAGCGGCCAAGATCGCTGAAAAGCTCATCGAGCGGGTGTCGATCTGTCAGCAAATCGATGGCCTGGATATCGTCCTGGGCGCGAGTATCGGCCTGGCCACGTTCCCGGATTGCGGGGCCAACCTGGACGGTTTACTGCGGGCTTCGGACATCGCCATGTACGAAGCCAAGCGTGCCGGCCGCCAACAGTATCGTTTTTACGATCATGAAATGAATGGCCGGGCGCGCTCGCGGCTGATGCTTGAAGAAAGCGTGCGCACTGCCATCGAGAACCGTGATTTCAGTTTGGTTTATCAGCCGCAGGTGGCCATCGCCGACGGCCGGATTCGTGGGTTCGAAGCGTTGTTGCGCTGGCAGCATCCGAGCGTGGGCGACGTTCCGCCGGGGTTGTTTCTGCCGTTGCTGGAGGAGGCGCGTCTGATCAGCCACTTGAGTAGCTGGATTTACCAGCGTGGTGCCGGGCAACGCAAAGCGTGGGAAACCCTGTTTGCCGAGGATCTGGTACTGGGCATCAGTTTGAGCAGCACCCAATTCGCCATGCCCAACCTGGTGACCGAGTTGCGTCAGGTGTTGGATCGACATGGTTTGAAGCCGCGTCATCTGGAAGTCGAAGTGACGGAAGAGGCTTTGACACACAACCCGCAAGAGACTCGCAAACAGCTGCGTTTGCTGCGCAGCCTTGGGGTCAGGGTGGCGCTGGATGATTTCGGCTCCGGCCCGTGTTCGGTGTCCCATTTGCGCGATCTGGAGATGGATACGCTCAAGCTGGACCGGCATTTGATCGCCCGGCTGCCCGAGTCTTCGCGGGATGCGGCGCTGGTGCGCAATGTGATCGAGATGTGCAAACAGTACGGCATGCTGGTGATCGCCGAAGGGGTGGAAACCGTTGCTCAATACCAATGGCTTCAAGCCAATGGTTGCGAGTATGTGCAGGGTTTTTTGGTAGCGCGACCGATGATGGCCGAAGATACCGTTCACTTTGTGCAGCCGTTTGACTGGGGCGCGCTAACTTGATGAATTCGCTACACTGACGACCTTTTCAAAAAATGTGTTGCTGCTGCGATGACCGCGTTGAAGTACCTCCAGGCCTATCCCGCTTCCTTGCAGGATCAAGTGCGCCAGCTGATCGCCGAAGGTCGGCTGGGCGACTATTTGAGCAAGCGCTATCCGCAGAAGCACGACGTGCAGAGCGACAAGGCGCTGTACACCTATGCGCTGGACCTCAAGCAGGAATATTTGCGCAATGCTCCGGCCATCGACAAGGTTTTGTTCGACAACCGTCTGGACCTGACGCACCGCGCCCTCGGCCTGCACACCGCGATTTCCCGGGTGCAGGGTGGCAAGCTCAAGGCCAAGAAAGAAATTCGCATCGCCTCGCTGTTCAAGGAAGCGCCCGCCGAGTTTCTGAAAATGATCGTGGTTCATGAGTTGGCGCACTTCAAAGAGTCCGATCACAACAAGGCGTTCTACAAGTTGTGCGAACACATGCTGCCGGGTTATCACCAGGTGGAGTTCGATGTGCGGGTGTACCTGACGTGGCGCGACATGCAGTAGCCATCGCCACATAGAATCGCAACAAGGAGTGTGTGGATGGATGTAAGCAAGACCAAGAGCAGCTTCTACCGCCGTTTATACGTGGCGTATCTGATTGATAGTGGTCTGGCCAGCAGTGTTCCGGCCCTGACCGAAGTTACCGGTATGCCCCGGCGTACGGCTCAGGACACCCTCGCAGCGCTGGCGGATCTGGATATCGTGTGTGAGTTCGAGCAGGAAGAGGGCGCGCGCAACCATGCCGGTCGCTACCGGATTCGCGATTGGGGAGCGATTGATCGGGGGTGGATCGAGCGCAACTTGCGACAGATCAAAGAGGTGCTGGAGTATCCCTGAGAGTTTTAGCGATGCTGCTGGCGCCATCGCGGGCAAGCCCGCTCCCACAGTGGCCGGGATGGATCAAAACTTTGCATCCCGTACGGGAACCTGTGGGAGCGGGCTTGCCCGCGAATAGGCCCTCAAGAACGACGCATGCCTATGTGTGGAATACCATCCTCGACATACTCCTCACCCGACACCTCAAACCCGTACCGCCCGTAATACCCCTGCAGATGCGCCTGGGCCGAGAGATAAACCGGCATGTCGGGCCAACGTTTCTCGATCTGTGCCATCGCCTGTTCCATCAACGTATGACCCAAGCCGGTGCCACGGGCCTGTGGCGCGATGATCACGCGCCCGACCACCACGTCGCCACCCTGAAGCTCAGGGTCGAGCAAGCGCAGGTAGGCCACCAGTCGATCCTCGTCCCACGCCATCAAGTGACAGGTATCACCTTCCAGATCCTGCCCATCGATGTCCTGATAAATGCAATTTTGCTCAATGACGAACACCTCCTCGCGCAGCTGCAAGATGGCGTACAGCTGTTGGATACCCAGATCGCTGTGGTGTTTGCAGACCCAATCGATTGTCATGTTCTGATTCCCTGAAAACGTCCTTTCGATACTAAGCGCCCCGACGATGGATGTCTGTATGGCGGAGAAATCTGTGATAAAGACCAAAATGCCATCATTCATTTCGCGCGGTGCTGTCTTCTTTGTGTAATCTGGAATGAAGCGAAATGGGGTGGCTTCCAATAGCTAACGTCCAGGGTATGTTTGTGCCGGACCGGGGCTTGAAGTTTTGGCTGAAAACACGCCGGGCAGTCGCCCGCTAAGGATTTCTGGCATGCCGCGATTGCATCGAGCCTTTGCCTTGATTGGATTGCTGTTGCTGACTCACAGTGCGGTGGCGGACAAGCTGCGGCTGGTGGCCGATGCCTGGCCACCGTTTACCGACGCCACGCTGGTCAATGGCGGCTTGGCCACGGACATTGTCAGTACGGCGCTGGCGCGAGCCGGCTATGCCAGCGATTTCGAACAGGTGCCTTGGGCACGGGCGTTGCTGGGGTTGGGGGAAGGTCGTTATGACGTGCTGGTCAACGCCTGGTACACCGACGAGCGCACCCGACTTGGTCAATTTTCCAGCGAATACCTGATCAACCGAATCCGGTTCATCAAGCGCAAGGATGCGCCGATCGAATACAACAACCTGCAGCAACTGCACGCCTACCCGATGGCTATCGTGCGCGGTTACGCCTATTCGCCGGCGTTCGATGAAGATGAATCACTGCAGAAAGTGCCGGTACACAACTTCGCGCTGGCCGTGCGCATGGTGGCCGCCGATCGGGTCAAGCTGACGCTGGAAGACGAATACGTCGCCCGTTATTACCTGAGCCGTGAATCGGCCAAGGTGCGTAATGCCGTGGAGTTCCTGCCCACGCCGTTGAGCGAGAACGGTCTGCACATCCTGGTCAGCCTCAAAAATCCCAAACACGAACAGATCGTCGCCGGTTTCGATCGGGCGATTGCGGCGATGAAGGCGGATGGGAGTTATCAGCGGTTGATGAAGCAGCATGGGATGTGAGGTTTGGTGGCGCGGCTGACGACGCTATCGCTGGCAAGCCAGCTCCCACAGGTTTCCTGGTGGAATCCAAATTTGTGATTCATCCGCAATTCCTGTGGGAGCGGCGGTGCGACGATTCGACTTGCCCGCGAAGAGGCCCGATCAGGCGCTACGCATCTTCACTGGTGTCCTTGATCAAGTGCGCCGCCAACGTGCGCAACGGCCCCAACTGCCGGCAGATCAACGCCAGTTGCGTCTGCACCAGACGCTGGCCTTCGTCAATTTCATCGGGCATCTGCTCAAGCTCATTGGCCAGCGCTTCTTCCTCATCGCTCTGAATCGCAATCGCGGATTTGCTCGCCAGCCCCTGGGCGATTTCGTCAATGCTGAGGGCCAGTTTCGCGCCGGCATTTTCAATCAAATGCTCACGTACGCCCGGTGGTAACTGGATTTCCCGGTGCGCACCCAAGCCAGAAAGGTAACTGAGCAAGGTGTGCGACAGCACCAGGAAGCGGAAGCCCACATCCGCTTCCTTACGGAAATGCCCCGGCTCCATCAGCATGTTGGCCAAGGTGGTCGACAGCGCTGCATCGGCGTTGTGGGCGTTACGACGGGCCAGGCGATAGGCCAGGTCGTCGCTTTTGCCGGCGGCGTATTGCTGCATGATCTGGCGCAGGTAGATGCTGTTGCAGGTCAGGGTGTTGGCCAGCACTTTGTTCAGGCGTCGACCCTGCCAGTCTGGCAGGAACAGGAACACCGCGAGGCCTGCGATCAGGCTGCCGAGCAAGGTATCGAACAGGCGTGGCAGGAACAGCCCGTAACCATCGCCCACCTGGTTGAAGCAGAACAGCACCATCAGGGTGATCGCCGCAGTCGCCAATGTGTAGCGGGTGGTTCGGTTGGTAAAGAACACTACGCCCGCTGCGATGGCGAAGCACGACTGGATCAGCGGGTTGGGGAACAGGTCGAACAGCGCCCAGGCCAGGGTCAAGCCAATGGCGGTGCCGATGATCCGCTGGCCGAGTTTGCGTCGTGTAGCACCGTAGTTGGGCTGGCAGACAAACAGCGTCGTGAGGATGATCCAGTAACCCTGGGACGGGTGGATCAAGTGCACCATGGCGTAGCCGATGCTCAAGGCCAGGGGCAATCGCAGGGCATGACGGAACAGCAGCGAAGTGGGCGTCAGCTGTGTGCGCAGGCGAACCCATACGTCCTTCAAGTTGCGTGGCGAACGATCCAGCAAGCTGCTGTCGGTGGCGTCGGCCAGCGCGTCAGGGTTGCTGGCGTCACTGAGCAAACGGTCGAGGGTGCCAAGGTTCGCGGCCAGCGCCCGCAATGAGCGCAACAAGCCGCGCCAGGCCGGGTTGCTCTGGATGCGCAGGTGTTCGAGGGAAGCGTGCAAGTCGCCCAGGGCTTCGGCGAAGCTGGCGTCGTAGGTGAATGGCTGGCGCATCTGGATCGATTCGGCCAGCGCCCGGCAGGCCTTGCCTTGCTGACGCAACAGGCGTTGGCAGCGGAACAGCACGTCGCTGTGGAAAAACGCCTCGGCCAGGGCGTTGTAAGGGTAGTGCGAGGAGCTGGCGCGCTCATGGATGTCCTGGGCGAGGAAGTACAGCTTCAGATAACGGCTGACTTTCGAGTCGGGTCGACCGTTGCCAACCCGATGCAGGATGATTTCCTTGGCGGCATTCAGTGCAGCAACGACGCGACCGTTTTGTTGCGCCAGTTCCAGTCGCTGCGCTTCGATGTCCATTTGCCGGATCGGTTCGAACAGCGACGACTTCAGCTTCAGGTAAAACCCCAATTCGCGAAACAACCGGGCCAGGCTTTGCTGCACCGGCTGATTGGAAAACAGCGCCTGCCACAGCACCGAGAGCGCCCCGTACCAGGCCGCGCCGGCCACCAGCAGCAGCGGCTCGTGCCAGACGTCGATCACCGCGCCACCGCGCTGGTCCACGCCGATCATGGTGTAGACCGACAGAATCAGCGTGGCCGAGGCAATCGCGCCATAGCGTTCGCCCAGCGCACCGAGCATCGTCAGGCAGAAGCTGGCGAGGGCAAAGGCGAAGATGAAAATGATTGGGTAGGGGAACAGCAGTTCCACCGACAGCGAGGCGACGGCGAAACATACCAGCGTCACGGCCAGCGCATTAAGGCGGCCCTGCCAACTGTCGTCGGTTTCGGCCAGGGCGCTGGCGATAATCCCCAGGAACAACGGGATCAGCAGCCCCATCTCATCCTGATACCAACACAACGCCATGGTGCCGGTCAGGGCGATGAACACCCGTACGCTGTAGCTGAATTTATCCAGCGCCCAAAGGCGACGCAGAGACTGGCGGAACGAAGTCGATGACATGAAGTGCGAAGGCCTTCCGAGGCAATGACGCTAAATTGAGCCACTAATGACGCCGACGCAATGGCGCCGATCACATCAGACAGCAAAATCTGTTCCTTTGATACTTCATGCCAACCTCAAATTTTCAGGCTGGCATAGAAACCTGTGGGAGCTGGCTTGCCAGCGATGAGGTCAGTACATGCAACATCTC
>NZ_JBOIBY010000267.1:0-2063 GCF_050739655.1 Pseudomonas sp.
GCGGCATACTTGCCGGCGTGGTTGCATGAGTACAACTGGCATCGCCCACATGCCAGTCTGAGTTATTTACCGCCGATTAGCCGGATAGCTTCTGTGAACAACCTGGTGGGTTTACACAGCTAGCTCCCACGGTAGTCATGGGTCGGCGGCAGGGTTCGCCTGCAACATAGAATCTCCTACGTTGTTCTGTGCCGGCTTTATACCCGAAACCGCCGCACCATCCCCTGCAACGCATTGGCCAGTTGCGACAACTCATGGCTCGATGCATTGGTCTGATCCGCTCCGGCGGCGGACCGCACCGACAAGTCCCGAATATTCACCAAATTGCGATCAACCTCGCGCGCCACTTGCGCCTGCTCTTCCGCCGCGCTGGCAATCACCAGATTTCGCTCGTGAATCTGATGAACCGAGGCGGTGATCGTTTGCAAGGCCTCGCCTGCTCGCTCAGCCAGGATCAGCGTACTGGCCGCACGTGAGGCGCTGGCATTCATGGCATCGAGCGCCTGACTGGAGCCATTGCGCATGCCCTGCACCATTTGCTCGATTTCCTGGGTCGACTGCTGCGTGCGATAAGCCAAGGCACGCACTTCATCGGCCACCACCGCAAAGCCTCGACCGCTCTCCCCCGCACGCGCAGCTTCAATGGCCGCGTTGAGCGCCAGCAGGTTGGTTTGCTCGGCGATGGCGCGGATCACGTCCAGCACCTTGCCGATATCCTGGGATTGATTGGCCAGGGATTGCACCAACTCACCGGTACTGCGCACATCGCTGGCCAGCGAACTGATGGCGCTGGCCGTCTCGGTGACACGTTCCTGCCCCTGATGCGCCGATTCACTGGACTGACGCGTAGCCTCTGAAGTGGATACCGCGTTACGGGCTACTTCTTCCACGGCACTGGTCATCTCATTGACCGCCGTGGCCGCCTGTTCAATCTCGTTGTTCTGCTGTTGCACACCTTGGGTGCTGTTTCGTGTCACGGCGTTCAGTTCATCGGCCGCTGTCGCCAACTGCGTGGCCGACCCACTGATTCCCTGCAAGGTTTCTCGCAGATTCTGCTGCATCGCAGCCAATGCCTTGAGCAAGCGGCTGACTTCATCGTTGCCATGGGTTTCGATCGGCCGAGTCAAGTCACCCTGCGCCACATGCTCGGCGGCCGTCACCGCGTCACTCAAGGGACGCACGATGCTGCGTGTCAGCAACATCGCCAGTCCAACGGTTGCCAATGCTGCAAGGGCGATAAACAAACTCACGATCGTGCGCGATGTTTCGTAGTGCTCTTTGGATTTCTCGCTTTCGGCCGCGACTTGTTGGCTGAACATCTGCGCCAGATCACTGAGCTGTTTGCCGGAACCGTCGACCACGGTTTTCATGTCGACCAGCAACAATTTGGTCAGTTCGTCGCGACGCCCCTGTTCCGCCAGGACAAACGACTGGGCAATACCGGCTCGATAGGCCGTGAAGGTGGTTTTGAACTGTTCGTACAACGCCTTGCCTTCAGCCGTGGTGACCAACTTGTCATAGGCGGCGATTTTCTCGCTCAACTCCTTGTCCCGGGTGTCCATCTGGCTACGGTACTGAGCAATGTTCTTCGGGTCCTGGTCCAGGGCCATGCGCAGGGAAATGGTGCGAATGCGCAGCATGATTTCGCGGATCTCGTCACCACCGCGAATACTTGGTAGCCATTGCTTCTCCACCGCCACTTCGCTTTCGCGAATGCTCGACATTTGTCCCAAGGCAAAAATCCCGAGCAGCGCCACAAGCACCGCGATCAAGGCAAAACCCAATGCAGCACGGGGTGCGATATTTAACTGACGAAGAAACATGACGAATGCCTTTATTTTTATTGGCTGGAGTGGAAGCCCTGTCGGCATCCGGTAGCTCTTTATCGGCAAGTTGTACGATGACTTGAAGCGCTGTGCTTTTTCACAGGCAAAAAAAAATCCCCGTATCTTTCGATACGAGGATTTTTAATATGGTCGGGGTAAGGGGATTCGAACTCCTGACATCCTGCTCCCAAAGCAGGCGCGCTACCGGACTGCGCTATACCCCGGTAAAAAAAAGGC
>NZ_JBOIBY010000268.1:0-7519 GCF_050739655.1 Pseudomonas sp.
ACGCGGCGTCCTGAAGTTTTTCGCGAGCAAGCTCGCTCCTACAAATGCCTTAACTGACCGGCATTAGGGCAAGCCTCGCTCCTACAGTGGGCAATGGTGTTTGCGCCGATCTCTGTAGGAGCGAGCGGTGCGACGATTCGACTTGCCCGCGAAGGCGATATGCCAGGCGAATCCGATCCCCGGTAGGAGCTGCCGCAGGCTGCGATCTTTTGATCTTGCCTTTGAAAGGATCGCAGCCTCGTTGCACTCGACAGCTCCTACACAGCTCCTACACAGCTCCTACAGGGAATCGGCGGAGCTGGATTAATCAGAAGGTCCCCGGATAACTCCCACCATCGAGCAACAGGTTTTGCCCGGTGAGGAACCCGGACTGTGCGCCGCAGATAAACGCGCAATAAGCACCGAATTCATCAGGCTGGCCAAAGCGCTGCGCCGGTACATGCTTGCGCCGTTGCTCGGCGATGTTATCGACGCTGGTGCCGCTGGCCTCGGCGGCGGCATTCAGGGTTTTGTGCAAACGCTCGGTTTCGAACGGCCCCGGCAGCAGGTTGTTGACGGTGACGTTGTTGCCCGCCAATCGCGACTGGCGCGCCAGCCCGGCGATAAAACCGGTCAGGCCGCTGCGGGCACCGTTGGACAGGCCGAGCACATCGATGGGTGCCTTCACCGCGCCGGAGGTGATGTTGACGATGCGCCCGAAACCGCGCTCGGCCATGCCATCGACACAGGCCTTGATCAGCTCGATGGGCGTGAGCATGTTGGCATCCAGCGCCTTGAGCCAATCCTCGCGCTGCCAGTCGCGGAAGTCACCGGGAGGCGGCCCGCCCGCGTTGTTGACCAGAATATCGATCTGCGGACACGCCGCCAGCACCTGCGCGCGCACGCTCGGCTCGCTGATGTCGCCGGCGACGGTACGCACCTCGATTCCCGGTGCAAGTTGGCGAAGTTCCACGGCGGCCGCTTGCAAGGTCTCAACGCCCCTGGCGTTGATCACCAGGTTCACGCCCTCCTTCGCCAACGCCCGCGCACAGGCCAGGCCCAAGCCCTTGCTCGCGGCGCAGACAATGGCCCAACGCCCCGAAATACCCAAATCCATGACGATGCTCCTCTTGGTTTTAAGCCCTTAAATTACCACCGTCGACCGCCAACCGTCGGTGGTAGAGTGGGCACTACCCGTGGTCGACTGACATAAAACCCTGAAATCCGGACAGCCGATCAGAGGCGATAACGCTTATATCGTTTGCGAATTAAGATTATTCCCACTCGCTAAAACACAAAGCCTATGAACGAAATCGCCCACTCGTCAAAACCCGCCAACCAAGCCTGCGGCCAACCGCGCCTGATCGTATTTCTTGCTTACCCACAAGTCGGCCTGCTGGACCTTACCGGCCCACAAACCGTTTTCTGGGCCGCTTCCAGATACATGAACGCCCGCCAATTGCCAGGCTATGAAATTCATACGGCAAGCCTGGCCGGGGGCCTGATGCAAACAGCAGAAGGCATGGCCGTGCACACCTTGCCATTGAGCGATTTTGCGCATCGCCCCATCGACACCCTGATCGTGCCCGGTTCGCCGAACATCATTGAAGCGATGAACGACTCGCTGGACCTGATTACCTGGCTGGCACAAGCATCGACCCAGGCCAAACGCACCGCCTCGGTGTGCAGCGGCACGTTCTTGCTGGCGCAGGCCGGACTTCTGGAAGGCCGACGTGCCGCCACGCACTGGTTGATGTGCGACATGCTCAAGCAACGCTACCCGTCGATCGAGGTCGACAACGACGCCATCTTCGTCAAGCAGGATTCGGTCTGGACCTCGGCGGGCGTCACCGCCGGTATCGATCTGGCACTGGCGTTGATTGAAGAAGACTGCGGTCGCGAAGTCGCGCTGCACGCGGCGCGGGAAATGGTGGTGTTCATCAAGCGCCCTGGCGGCCAGGCTCAGTTCAGTCAACTGCTGAAAACGCAAACCAGTGAAGGTGCGGTCTTCGATGATCTGCACCTGTGGATCACGCAGAATCTGGAGGGGGAAAACCTCACGGTCGAGACGCTCGCCCAACAAGTGCAAATGAGCCCGCGCAACTTTGCCCGGGTTTACAAACTCAAGACCGGACGCACCCCGGCCAAGGCCGTGGAAGCACTGCGGGTGGAGGCCGCCCGGCGCTTGCTGGAAGAGTCCGAACGCAACATCGATCAGATTTCCCGGCTATGCGGGTTTGGCGATGAGGAGCGCATGCGCCTGACGTTCCAGCGCAACCTGGGGGTTTCGCCACGGGATTATCGCAACCGGTTTTCGCGGTGAATGCACGCAGGCTTATAGGCCTGAGCCTCACTACTTCGAGCAGCTGGCACAAACAAGGGGAACTCTCGGCAACCGCCGCACCTCCTAAAATATGAGGTATTTCCTTTTTGCTGCACGCTTTCAGACTGAGGACACCGTCATGCGCCGTCTGATCATCACTTGCTCCCTTGTACTGTGTTTACCCATTGGCTCAGCGATAGCCGGAGTGGACGCCGAAGATGTCGCCACCTCGGCCGGGGTCTCCGCATCGCTGTATTCGACCTTCAAGGATCACAAACTCATGATTCCCGCACGCGAAGACGCCTCCAGCTTCGTGGCCAGTGGCGGCGCCATTCGTGGTGTTTATCTGGAATCGGTACTCCAAGAGCTCCGGCAGAATCATCCGGACCTTGCCAACGCAAGCGACGAAGACCTGGCCCAAGCCATTCTCGTCCAGGAAGGCGTTCAGGCGGGTCGATAAACCACGTCAACTTAGCGGTGGGGCTTCTGATCGTTCCCACGCTCTGCGTGGGAATGCAGCCTGGGACGCTCCGCGTCCCATCGCGAACCGAACGCGACCAGTAGCTCAACGCGCCCAGCCCGCCACCAGTTGTGCGCTGATGCTGACCCCGCCACACACCACAATCACCACATCATGGGCCTCGGCAATGGCCGGGTGATCCAGATACGCCACTGCCAGCGAGACACCGCAAGCAGGCTCGACCAACTGGCGCAGGTCACTGGCGTAGCGCACCACGCCCATGATCGCTTCCTCGTCACCGAGCACGACGCATTCGTGGGGAAACTCGAGGATATGTTCCACCGGCCACGCGGCGACCAGTGCGGCGCCGAGGGATCTTGCGACCGTATCGATCCGCGGGAATTTGACCGGATGCCCGGCGCTGACTGCGGCAGCGAACGACGCCGCACCCTCGGTTTCACAGGCGACGATCCGGCAGTCCCGGCGATCGTGGCGCATCAATCCGGTGAGGATGCCCGCCAACAACCCACCGCCTCCTACCGAAGTCACTATCACATCGACCTGCGGACAATCCTCGATGATTTCATCGATCATCGTGCTGTGGCCTTGCCACAGTACCGGGTGGTCGAAAGCCGGCACGTACTCGGTGTCGGCCCCTTGCGCCATCTCCCTGGCCCGCAGATTGGCCTCGTCCCAGACCTTGCCATGGACAATGACCTCGGCACCGGTTTTGCGGATCTTTGCACGGGTTGACTCAGGGGTCGTATGCGGAACCACGATACAGGCCTTGAGCCCCAGGCCCGCGGCGGCCACGGCGGTTGCAAACCCGGCATTACCGCCGGAGGGACAGATGACGTTGCGTTTACCCTGCGCTGCCGCCTGACTGCACAACAGCCCTATGCCGCGCAGCTTGAATGATCCGCTCGGTTGCAGGTTTTCCAGTTTGAGCCAGATGCGACGGGTCGCGGTCGACAGGTCTGGATGCAGAATCAGGGGCGTTCTGATGTGAAGCATTTTGTGCTCCTGTTAAACCCCGAAGGCCCGTCGAGCATTTCAACGGGCGTATGGGAAAGGTGCTTGTTAAAGCTTAGCCCACACCGCGACGCGACTACCGTTTCAGCGATAACGCGCGGCTGGGGCGCAGTTGCCGAACAACCCGCTAAGCACCTGACGCTGGGCTTCATGACGGTCCCACTGCGTACCATCGTGCAGGCCCGGAATCGTCACCACCTCGCCGTTTGCCAGCCCCACCAGTGCGGCATCGACCATGTCCTGGGCACTCATGACGATTTCCTGCGGCAGGTTCTCCACCGGATTGCCCGCCTCGCTCCAGAAGTCAGTGGCGGTTGCACCCGGCAGCACGGCCTGGACACGGATGCCTTTGTCCGCCAATTCCCGATGCATCGATTGGCTCAAGCCAAGGACGAACGCCTTGGTCGCGCCATAAACGCCATTGAGAATTTCCGGGGCGATGGCGACGATCGAGGAAATGTTGATCACGGTGCCGGTGCCGCGTGCAACAAACCCCGGCACCACGGCATAGGCCAGACGCATCAGCGCGGTGACGTTGAGGCTGATCATGTCTTCCATGTCATCCACCGGGCTGCCGAGCAACGGCATGACCGCGCCGACGCCGGCATTGTTGACCAGCAGGGTGATGCTGGCGTCGGTGCGCAGGATGTCTTCCACGCGCCGGCTGTCGGCTTTGTCCTTCAGGTCGGCGGCGACCACTTCCACGGTGCGACCGGTCTGGTCGCTCAAATGCCTGGCCAGGGCATTGAGTTTGGTCTGGCTACGAGCGACCAGGATCAAGTCGTAACCCTGGCGGGCCAGACGGTCGGCATACACTGCGCCAATGCCCGACGAAGCACCGGTGATCAGTGCAGTACCTTTGGATGAGAGCGCCATAATCAATTTCCTTCACGGTTTGGCGAGACATTCGCCGCTTGTGATCCGTTATAAAGGCACTCGTCGCCGTCTCAAATGACGTTTAAAGTACGCTTTTCGGACACGACCCTTTGAGGACGTATCGATGATTTCCGTGGCGTTTGTGGTTTTCGATGGGTTCCAGTCCATGGCGCTGGCGGCGATGCCGGTGTTCGAGTACGCCAACTTCAGCGCCGGTGAGGCGCTGTATGACGTGCGTGTGCTGTCTGAAGATGGCCGCTCACTACGTGCCTCTGGCGGGTTGAGTGTCGGCACCGAGGCCTTCGATGAGCGGGTGTTCGATACGGTGATCGTGGTGGGCGGCGATGCCATCCTCGAACAGGCGCCCGACGCGGTGCTCGATTACCTGCGTGCCAGCGCCAAAACCTCCCGACGTACCGCGTCGATTTGCTCCGGGGCTTTTGTCATGGCCCAGGCAGGTTTGCTTGAGGGACGGCGAGCGACGACCCACTGGGCTTACGCGCGGCAACTGCAGGAACGCTTTCCGGGGATCAACGTCGAGGCTGACCGGATCTACGTGATCGATGGCTCGATCTGGACCTCCGCCGGCATGACCGCCGGCATAGACCTTGCGCTTGCCATGGTCGAAAAGGACCACGGCGCGGAACTGGCCCGTTCGGTGGCGCAAAAACTGGTGATGTACCACCGCCGCGCGGGCGGCCAGTCGCAACATTCGGCGCTGCTGGAACTGGAGCCGAAATCCGATCGCATCCAGATGGTTTTAAGCTTCGCCCGGGAGCACCTCGCCCAGACGCTGTCGGTGGAACAACTGGCCGAAGTGGCACGCCTCAGTCCCCGCCAGTTCAGCCGGGCGTTTCGCGCCGAAACCGGCCAGTCCCCCGCCAAGGCCATCGAAAACCTGCGCCTGGAAGCTGCGCGGCAAATGCTCGAGCGCGGGCGATTGACCCTGGATCAGATCGCCCTGGAAACCGGCTTCAGCGACCGCCGTCGCATGCGTGAGGCGTTCCTGCGGGCATTCGGCCAACCGCCGCAGGTGATTCGGCGGGGTGCGAGATCGGGTGTTTCGAACTGATCATGCTGTTTAAAACAAGATCAAAAGATCGCAGCCTTCGGCAGCTCCTACACTGTAGGTATGGAGTTGCTCATGAAACTGTCTCCCAAACTGGCTTTTTTTGCCATCGTCAGCACCCTCGCCTACATTGGCCTGGCCATTTGGGGGCTGGGTGGGTTCGGCGCTTTTTTCTCCCACGGGGCGCTGGTGGTTGTGGCATTGGCGACGTTGGTCATGGCCATCGCTTCATTGTTCACCGAGGTCAATTTGAGTTCCGGCGAGCGTGAAGACCTCGCCAATCGCTGGGTGATCCCGGCCCTCGGTGTACTGGGATTGTTGAGTGGTTTCTTGCCGGCCTATACCGACCGCATCGACTTTTGGACCTTCGGTGGCGAAGGTACTCGATGGCTCGGGGCGTTACTGTTCATCATCGGCGGCGCACTGCGGCTGTGGCCGGTGTTCGTGTTGGGCAAGCGCTTCAGCGGACTGGTGGCAATCCAGCCGGGACACCAACTGGTCACCGACGGGATCTACCGCCACCTGCGCAACCCAAGCTATCTGGGGATGCTGGTGATCGGCATTGGCTGGGCATTGGCGTTTCGTTCGGGAGTCGGGCTGCTGCTGGCGGCGCTGATGCTGATTCCGTTGATTGCGCGGATTCGTTCGGAGGAAGGATTGTTGCGGGCGCAGTTTGGTCGCGAATATGAAGCGTACTGCGCGCGCAGTTGGCGGCTGATTCCCAAGATCTACTGAAAAACACAGAGCCTGTGGGAGCTAGCGTGCCCGCGAAGAGGCCGGCATACCCAACATCAATGTCGATTGACCTGACGCCTTCGCGGGCAAGCCACGCTCCCACAGGGTTCTGCATCGATCAAAAAAAATGCCAACACCACCATCAACTTTAGAAGCGACGCATTCCACACAAAGGGACCGCACAACAAACATTGATGGTGTCTGACCTGACGCCTTCGCGGGAAAGCCACGCTCCCACAGGGGTAGCTGTGTTGCTCAAGAATGCTGCAAACGCATCAGTTTGTTGACATCCACCTGGACCGCAACCAAATCATAAGTGGCCAGCGTCGCATGCGCTGTCTCCATCGGTTGCTCATGGGCCGCCGTCACAATCAGCAAGTCCGCCCCCGCCGCCTGCGCCGCGAGTATGCCTACCGTGGCATCCTCGAACACCAGGCAATCGGTAATCTCGACGCCCAGTCTGCGGGCCGCCAATCGATAACCCGCCGGGTCGGGTTTGCCGACGCTGACGTCTTCGGCGGTGACCATCACTCCCGGTTCAGCAATCCCCGCGGCCGCCATACGACGCAACGCCAGCGTCCTGGGTGCGGAAGTGACGATCGCCCATTGATGAGCTGGCAGCGATCTGAGAAAAGCGGCCGCGCCGGCCACCTCTTCAACCCCTTCCACATCCTCGATTTCCGCTTCGGTGATCCACGCCGCTTCCGCTTCGGCATCGACCCCAGGCAACGCCAGGCGCTTGATGGTGTCGATGGCGCGAGCACCATGGATGGTCGGCAGGAATGTCTCGACATCGACGCCATGACGCAAGGCCCACGTGGCCCAGACCCGTTCGGCGGCGGCAATCGAGGTGAGGATGGTGCCATCCATGTCGAACAGGAAGGCACGGTAAGGGACATTGAAAACGGATTCGGGGGCAGACAAAGAGGAGCGTCCTGTCTCGAGGAAATGGCGGTGTCTGCGAAATGTACACGATCAAAGTAGGAGCTGCCGCAGGCTGCGATCTTTTGATTTTGCTTTTTAAAAGACAAGATCAAAAGATCGC
>NZ_JBOIBY010000269.1:0-9552 GCF_050739655.1 Pseudomonas sp.
ATTCGAACCCCCGACACCCTTGTGAGGTGTACTCCCTTAGCAGGGGAGCGCCTTCGGCCACTCGGCCAGCTCTCCGCAACACGGGGCGTATATTAACCAGCTTCTTCCCCGTTTGCAAACATAAAAATCGATAAAAATTAATGGCTTGGTTCTTCGTCCTTCTCTTTCTTGATGCGCAGGTAGATTTCCTCACGGTGGACAGCTACCTCTTTAGGGGCGTTGACCCCAATACGCACTTGATTTCCTTTGACGCCGAGCACGGTCACGGTGATTTCGCCATCACCAATAATCAGGCTTTCTGCGCACCGACGAGTCAGAATCAGCATACCTTTCACCTCACGCATTTCATTTCAGGGACAGCAGTCTGCAAAAAAAAGGCAAAAAGCCTACAGCCAAATCGGCTAAGGCCTACATGCCAGAGTATTGACTAACGCGAGCAAAAGAACAGCTTCGGGGGATCACGCCATTCAAAAAAACAAAAGGCGCGGTCAGACCGCGCCTTTTGGCAAACGCATCACTCGCCCTGGCGGGCCGGTGCGTCCAGTTCGAAAGCCGTGTGCAGGGCGCGCACAGCCAGTTCCAGGTACTTCTCTTCGATCACTACGGAGACTTTGATTTCCGAAGTCGAGATCATCTGGATGTTGATGCTTTCCTTGGCCAATGCCTCGAACATACGGCTGGCTACGCCTGCGTGAGAGCGCATACCAACGCCGACGATCGATACCTTGGCGATATTGGTATCACCAACGACTTCACGGGCACCGATCTCGCGAGCGGTGTTTTCCAACACGCCCTGTGCGGCCTGATAGTCGTTACGGTGCACGGTGAAGGTGAAGTCGGTGGTGTTATCGTGTGCGACGTTCTGCACGATCATGTCGACTTCGATGTTCGCGGCACTGATAGGGCCGAGGATCTTGAACGCAACGCCCGGGGTGTCTGGCACGCCACGGATGGTCAGCTTGGCTTCATCGCGATTGAAGGCGATGCCAGAAATGATCGGCTGTTCCATGGTTTCCTCTTCATCAATAGTAATGAGGGTGCCCGGACCCTCCTTGAAGCTGTGCAGTACGCGCAGCGGGACGTTGTACTTGCCGGCGAACTCGACCGCACGGATCTGCAATACCTTGGAACCGAGGCTGGCCATTTCCAGCATCTCTTCGAAGGTAATCTTGTCCAGACGTTGAGCCACGGAGACCACACGCGGGTCGGTGGTGTAGACGCCGTCGACGTCGGTGTAAATCTGGCATTCGTCAGCCTTCAGAGCTGCCGCCAGCGCCACACCAGTGGTATCGGAGCCGCCACGACCCAGGGTCGTGATATTGCCGTGCTCATCGACACCCTGGAAACCGGCGACTACTACTACGCGACCGGCTTTCAGATCACCACGGATCTTCTGGTCATCAATCTGCAAGATACGCGCTTTATTGTGCGCGCTGTCCGTCAGAATCCGTACCTGGTTGCCGGTGTAAGACACTGCCGGCACACCACGCTTCATCAGCGCCATGGCCAACAGGGCGATCGTCACCTGCTCACCTGTAGAGACGATCACATCCAGTTCACGGGGAACCGGCTGATCTTCACCACTGATTTTCTTGGCCAGATCGATCAGACGGTTGGTTTCGCCGCTCATTGCAGACAGCACAACCACCAGGTCATCGCCGGCATCACGGAATTTCTTAACCTTGTCGGCGACCTGCTCGATTCTCTCGACAGTGCCGACCGAGGTGCCTCCAAATTTCTGTACGATCAAAGCCATTTCAAAGCCGCCTCTGCCCGTGAAGGGCGCCCAAATAATCACTCAAACAGCACACCGACCCACCACTAGACTGCGGGCCGGAGGCGCTGCCTTATAAACCCTGCTCTACAAACGGGACAGTCAGAGCCAGTGCTGCGTCCAGAGCGCCAGCGTCGATACCGCCGCCTTGCGCCATATCTGGACGACCACCGCCCTTCCCGCCCACTGCCGCAGCGGCTTGCTTCATCAAATCACCGGCTTTGAGTTGGCCAGTCAGGTCTTTGGTTACGCCTGCAACCAGAACGACCTTTTCCTCATGGACACTGCCGAGCAGGATCACTGCGCGGCCGAGTTTGTTTTTCAACTGATCGACCAGCGCCAGCAGCGCCTTGCCGTCCTGGCCATCCAGACGCGCGGCCAGCACTTTGACACCCTTGACGTCCAAAGCAGACGCCGACAGATCGTCGCCTGCCGCACTGGCTGCCTTGGCTTGCAACTGCTCGAGTTGCTTCTCCAGCAGACGGTTGCGCTCCAGCACAGCCGACAGCTTGTCGATCAGGTTGTCGCGGCTGCCCTTGACCAGGCTGGCCGCTTCCTTGAGTTGTTCTTCCGCCGCGTTCAAGTAGGCCAGTGCCGCAGCACCGGTAACTGCCTCGATACGACGCACACCCGAAGCCACACCGCCCTCGCTGATGATTTTCAGCAGGCCAATGTCGCCGGTACGGTTGGCGTGGATACCGCCGCACAGTTCGACGGAGAAGTCGCCCATGCTCAGTACGCGCACGTTGTCGCCGTACTTCTCGCCGAACAGCGCCATGGCGCCTTTCTGCTTGGCGGTTTCGATGTCGGTTTCTTCGGTTTCAACCTCGGAATTCTTGCGAATTTCGGCGTTGACGATGTCTTCCAGCGCCCTCAACTGCTCAGGCTTGATCGCTTCGAAGTGGCTGAAGTCAAAGCGCAGACGTTGACTGTCGACCAACGAACCTTTCTGCTGAACGTGCTCGCCCAGCACCTGGCGCAATGCCGCGTGCAGCAAGTGAGTCGCCGAGTGGTTGAGCGACGTCGCATGACGCACTTGGGCATCGACATGAGTCTCGACCGGAGTACCTACGATCAGGCTGCCCGAATCCAACACACCGTGGTGCAGGAACGCACCGCCGGTCTTGGTGGTGTCGCGCACGTCGAAACGCGCAGCGCCAGCCTGGAGGAAGCCGCAATCACCAATCTGACCACCTGATTCGGCATAGAACGGCGTCCGATCGAGAACGACCACACCCTCGTCGCCTTCGCTCAATACGTCGACCGACTGCCCTTCTTTATACAGAGCAACGATTTTTGCAGAACCGCTGTGAGCGACGTAGCCGGTGAATTCGGTGTCCACGTCAACCTTGACCAGACTGTTGTAGTCCATACCGAAAGAGCTGGCGGAACGGGCACGGACGCGCTGGGCTTCCATTTCGCGTTCAAAGCCTTCTTCGTCGATGGTCAGGCTGCGCTCGCGAGCGATGTCGCCGGTCAGGTCCATCGGGAAACCGTAGGTGTCGTAGAGTTTGAACACCACGTCGCCGGGAACCACGTCACCCTTGAGCTCAGCCAGATCCTGTTCGAGGATCTTCAGGCCCTGTTCCAGGGTCTTGGCGAACTGCTCTTCTTCGGCTTTCAGCACGCGCTCGATGTGCGCTTGCTGGGATTTCAGCTCAGGGAAGGCTTCGCCCATCTCGGCAACCAGGGCCGCGACGATCTGATAGAAGAAGCTGCCCTTGGCGCCCAGTTTGTTGCCGTGACGGCAAGCGCGGCGAATGATGCGACGCAGCACGTAACCGCGACCTTCATTGGAAGGCAGCACGCCATCGGCAATCAGGAAACCGCAGGAACGGATGTGGTCAGCCACGACTTTCAGGGAAGCCTGAGCGTCGTTGGTGCAGCCGATGGCCTTGGCCGATGCGGTCAACAGGCTCTGGAACAGATCGATTTCATAGTTCGAGTGAACGTGCTGCAGCACGGCACTGATTCGCTCCAGCCCCATGCCGGTGTCCACCGACGGTGCTGGCAGCGGATGCAACACGCCATCGGCGGTGCGGTTGAACTGCATGAACACGTTGTTCCAGATTTCGATGTAACGGTCGCCGTCTTCTTCTGGCGAGCCCGGTGGGCCACCCCAGATATCAGCGCCGTGATCGTAGAAAATCTCGGTGCACGGACCGCATGGGCCGGTATCGCCCATGGTCCAGAAGTTGTCGGATGCGTACGGTGCGCCTTTGTTGTCGCCAATGCGAACCATGCGCTCGGCCGGAACGCCGATTTCCTTGGTCCAAATGTCGTACGCCTCGTCATCGCTGGCGTAGACGGTGACCCAGAGCTTTTCCTTCGGCAGGTTCAGCCACTTGTCGGAGGTCAGGAAGTTCCAGGCGTAAGTGATGGCATCACGCTTGAAATAGTCACCGAAGCTGAAGTTACCCAGCATTTCAAAGAAAGTGTGGTGACGGGCGGTATAGCCGACGTTTTCCAGGTCGTTGTGCTTGCCGCCTGCGCGCACGCATTTCTGGCTGCTGACGGCGCGGGTGTATGCGCGCTTTTCCTGGCCCAGGAAGCAGTCCTTGAACTGGTTCATCCCCGCGTTGGTGAACAGCAGGGTTGGGTCGTTGCCCGGAATCAAAGAGCTGGAGGCTACACGGGTGTGGCCTTGCTCTTCGAAGAAGCGAAGGAAGGCTTCACGGATTTCTGCGCTTTTCATTAGGTTCTTCCACGGAGGCTGCGGCCAAAGGCCTGTTCGAAACGTCAACAGACGAAACGACGGCAAAGGGCCGCATTATATCGGCCCTGCGCGCGGGGTACAGCGTGTTTATACGATAGAAACGGTCAATTGGACCGCTAACCCTATCACTTGCGAGAAAAGTCGACGAATGTCGCGACGACCTGCTCGATTTGCGCACGGCTGACGTCCATGTGCGTGACCATGCGCAGACGCGCAGCGGCACTGAGCTTTATGCCTCGCTCAGCGGCGAAAGCCTTGATCGCCTCGGCCTTGTCGCCCATCGCCACGTAAACCATGTTGGTCTGCACTGGCTCGACTTCAAAACCTGCTGCACGCAGGCCTTCTGCCAGCAATTGTGCATTGGCGTGGTCCTCGGCCAGGCGTTGGACGTTGTTATCCAGCGCATACAAGCCTGCCGCCGCCAGAATGCCGGCCTGGCGCATGCCGCCACCCACCATCTTGCGCAGGCGACGAGCCTTGCCGATCAATTCAGCCGAGCCACACAGCACCGAACCGACCGGCGCGCCCAAGCCTTTGGACAGGCAGACCGAAACGGAATCGAAATGTTGGGTGATTTCCCGGGCATCGACTCCCAGTTTCACCGCCGCGTTGTACAGCCGCGCACCATCCAGATGCAGTTGCAACCCATGTTCACGGGTAAAGCTTCGCGCCCGGGCGAGGTACTCCAGCGGCAATACTTTGCCCTGCATGGTGTTTTCCAGCGCCAGCAAACGGGTGCGTGCGAAGTGGAAGTCATCCGGTTTGATGGCTGCCGCCACGTGGGTCAGATCAAGGGAGCCGTCGGCCTGCCCTTCCAGTGGCTGCGGCTGGATCGAACCGAGCACCGCCGCACCGCCGCCTTCGTACTTGTAGGTGTGAGCCTGCTGCCCAACGATGTACTCGTCACCGCGTTCGCAATGGGCCATCAACCCCAGCAGATTGCTCATGGTGCCGGTCGGAACAAACAGTGCAGCAGCAAAACCCAGGCGTTTCGCCAGCTCGGTTTCCAGACGATTGACCGTTGGATCTTCGCCATAGACGTCGTCACCGGTGACTGCGGTGGCCATCGCGTCGAGCATGCCGGCGGTGGGCTGGGTGACTGTGTCGCTGCGAAGATCGATAACGCTCATGAATCTGGCCTCGGTAAGCAGGGGAAATCCCTTTCAGTAGGAATTACTGCGGTCATGCGAAGGAATAATCAACCCTTGAACGAGGATAATGCCCGTTAATACAGCGAAATAGTCGATAACAATCATCCGAAAGCATCAATGCGCCTGTAGGAAATATGTGTTAAAAACGCTGCGCCGCCAAACTTTATGGCGGCAAAAACGTTCTCAGGGCGGGGTGTAACTCCCCACCGGCGGTAATTGCGCGCAATGCGCATAGCCCGCGAGCGCTTGGCGACAGCACGGCTACGGCGGTGACTGACGACAAGGTCAGCAGACCCGGTGTGATCCCGGGGCCGACGGTCATAGTCCGGATGAAGAGAGAACGGGATTGTTGCCGATGGGCCGTGCGCAGCATTCGTGCGAACGTGCGTACCCTGAAATCCCCTTCGATTCATAACGCCCTGTTTTTCACACAAACAGGAGTCAGAACATGCAACCCACCGCAATCGACAGCAAAAGCAAACACCCTCATGGCGAGCGCGTTGCGTTCATTCAGGCCTGCTGGCACAAGGATATTGTTGATCAGAGCCGTATCGGCTTCGTCAAAGAAATGATTGCCCAGGGTTATCAGGAATCCGACATCGATTTATTCGAAGTCGGCGGCGCATTTGAAATGCCCCTGCACGCCAAGTTGCTGGCCAAGACCGGTCGTTATGCCGGCATCGTCGCGGCCGCTTTGGTGGTGGACGGCGGGATCTATCGTCACGAATTCGTCGCCCAGTCGGTGGTCAGCGGCCTGATGCAGGTTCAGCTGGAAACCGAAGTACCGGTTTTCTCGGTGTCCCTGACCCCGCACCACTTCCATGCCGGTGAAGAACACCAGAAGTTCTTCTTCGAGCACTTTGTGCATAAAGGCCAGGAAGCAGCGAAGACTTGCGCGGATACACTGAAGAAGGTGCGCGCATTGCGTCGCACTGAGCCGCGCGCTGTGGCGGTCTAAAACACAAAACCTGTGGGAGCGGGCTTGCCCGCGATGAGGTCCTGTCAGCCAATGAAGATGTCGACTGATGGGACGCAATCGCGGGCAACCCCGCTCCCACAATGACTTATGTCGAATTCAAGGCAGCGGTCAGGCCAGATTTTCGTCGTTGCTCGGCACGACCAGAATGCCGGCACGCAGACCATTCTTCACCTTGGGGTTCGGGAAAATAATCCGGGCGCCCTCTTCTTCGATGATCCAGCGGGTGTTGGCGATGTCTTCGGCCAGCAGGTAACCCACATCCAGTTCCGAAAAATTCTCGATATCGGCCGGCAGGTTCAGGCGGAAGCTGTCGCTGTGCTTGATGATTTCCCGTGCCACGCTGAACAGCTGCAAGCCGTCCAGTGGTGCTTCGGCCAAGTCCGGCTCGGTGCCGTCGATGATCTGTTTCAGGCGGTTTTCCAGCAGCGAGACGTTGACCCCGTCGTTCTGCCCGAATGGCCGCGCCTTGCCCAATTCGAGGGTGAAGGACTCGGCACCCAGCTTGTCGTAGGTGTAGGAACTGAAAACGATGGACGGCTTGTTCTGCAGTAACACCGCCTCAATGCCGGCGGCGCGCAGTCGGGCCAGTTCCTGGCGTGAATGCTGACGCCCCTCCTTCCAGGGGTACAAGGCGAACTGCTCGATTTTTGAACCACGGATCGCCGTGTGCAGGTCGTAGTGCAGACGCTGGCGATCCGGCAGGCTGAAGAAGCTGGCGGCCAGACGCTCCAGCTCGCAGGCGCGCAGCGCTTCGCTGCCGCTGCTTTGTTCATGACGGCCGTTGAACAGCCGATTGACGTCCTGCTCGACGAAACGCTCGCCGCGACGAATGGCGTCCGGGTTGCCAAACAGGAACAGAATACGGGCGCGCGGCTTGAGATCGCCGCGAGCGATGTCGTGCAACAGCCGGTCGAGCAATTCGATCGGCGCTGTTTCGTTGCCGTGGATCCCTGCCGAAAGCAAAAGATCCAGGCCAATGTCACGGGCTTCGGGTGGCCGGACTTCCAGCGCACCCTCGCTCAACCAGCGCATGCGCACGCCTTCGACAGTCAGTTGAGTCTTCTCCGCCGGTTCACGGCCGGCGAGGGTCAGTTCAAGCAGTTTGCCGAGGGCGAGCATAGAGCGGTTTCCTTAGTGGTCGTGATTGCAATCCGGGCCGTGAACGTGACCCTCGTCGTCGCCGACGTCAGCCGGTTCCATCTCCAGTTGCAGACTTACCAGATTAGTCGCCAATGGGCGCAACAGCAGGTTGGCGTACTCTTCGTCGTCTTCTTCGACGTCCACGCCGATCAACAGCTGGCCACGGCCGTCCTGTTGGATCCACAGCTCTTTGCCTTGCCACATGACCGCGACGCGGGTGCAGGAAGTTTGCAGTTGCGTGCCGTCGGTGTCTTCAAGGATCAGCTGCAGGGAATCGCTCATATCTTTACGCTCTCATTGGAGATGAACCGGCGCGCCCCAGGTCCGGGCGCGCGCCGTCGATCAATTGATCTGGAATGGATAAACCGCGCCCAGTTTAAGGATTTGCGTCAGTTCATCCAGTGCCGTCCGGCACTCAAGCAGCAATTGCGGGTCCGCCAGGTCGCTTTCGGCCATGCGGTCACGATAGTGCTTGTTGACCCATTCGGTCAGTGAGCCGTACAACGGTGCGGTCATGATAACGCCTGGATTGACCGCCGCCAGTTCGGTTTCATTAAGCGCCACGCGCAAGCGCAGGCAAGCTGGGCCACCACCGTTCTGCATGCTCTGCTTGAGATCGAAGACCTTAACTTCGCGGATCAGCCCACCAGAGCTGGTCAACCCTTGCAGGTATTGCCAGACGCGCTCGTTGCCACGGCATTCTTCCGGCACGATCAACAGCATGGTGCCGTCAGGACGCGACAGCAGTTGGCTATTGAAGAGGTAGGACCGAACTGCATCTTCTACGGTAACCGCCGAACGCGGTACGCACACAGACTGAAATTTCCCACCCACTTTGGCGAGTTTGCTCTGAAGCTCAGCAAGCATCTTGTCGGTCTCGAGGAACGCGTCCTCGTGATAGAACAGCACTTCGCCATTACCCACGGCGATCACGTCGTTGTGGAATACACCCTGATCGATCACCGATGGATTCTGTTGAGCGTAGACCACACCGTCATCCTTCAGGCCGTGCAGACGGGCAACCGCCTGGGACGCTTCGAGGGTTTGACGGGCTGGGTATTTCTGCGGCGCCGGGTAACGGGTGTCGAACGCACTGCGACCGAACACGAAAAACTCGACGCCGGCTTCGCCATATTCACGGCAGAAACGCGTGTGGTTGGCCGCGCCTTCGTCACCGAACTGCGCCACGGCGGGCAAAGCTGCGTGGTGTGCGAAGTGTTTCTGGTCGGCAAACATCGCGCCCAACACACGACTGGTGGTTGGGTGTTCAATGCTGCGGTGGTATTTGCAGTTCAGGTTCGCGGCGGTGAAATGCACGCGGCCATCAGCGGTGTCGGCACTTGGGCTGACGGTCGCGGCGTTGGCTACCCACATGCTCGACGCCGAGCAACTGGCAACCAACAGCGGCATCGCTTCCTTCGCGGCACGCTCGATCACTTGAGCGTCGGTGCCGCTGAAACCCAGGCGACGCAGAGCCGCCACATCCGGACGCTCTTGCGGCGCCAGCACGCCCTGCTGGAAACCCATGTCCATCAGCGCTTTCATCTTCGCCAGGCCTTGCAGCGCGGCTTCCTTCGGATTCGAAGATTGCTGGCTGTTGCTCTGGGACGCGACGTTGCCGTAGGACAGGCCGCCGTAGTTATGGGTCGGCCCCACTAGACCGTCAAAATTGACTTCATAGGATTTCATCAGCGAGGCTCCACGAGAATCTGTTTGTTATAGGCTTCTGGTAACAATTGAGTAAGACCGCGTGGCGACCTTCGCGAGCAGGCTCGCTCCCACAGGGACATAC
>NZ_JBOIBY010000270.1:0-2543 GCF_050739655.1 Pseudomonas sp.
ACATTGATGGTGGCTGATCCACCGCTATCGCTGGCAAGCCAGCTCCCACAGGGATAGTGTTTCAGCTTTGGAATTTGAGGAAAACTCATGGACTGGAAACCCCACATCACCGTCGCCACTATCGTCGAAGACAACGGCCGTTTCCTGATGGTCGAAGAGCTCAAGCACGGACGAAAGGTACTTAACCAACCAGCCGGACACTTGGACCCGAACGAAACCCTGACCGAAGCCGCCGTCCGCGAAACCCTCGAAGAAACCGGCTGGGATGTCGAGCCGACCGGCGTTCTGGGCATTTATCTCTACACCGCTCCGAGCAACGGCGTAACCTATCAGCGGGTCTGTTTCATCGCCAAACCGCTGAAACATCACCCCGATTACCAACTGGATGACGGCATCGTCGGCGCCAAGTGGTTGACCCGCGAGGAATTAATCGAGCAGCAGGAAAACTGGCGCAGCGAACTGATCATCCAATGCATCGACGACTATCTGGACGGTAAACACTTCGACCTCGAATTGATCCGTCCTTCTCTTTAGCCTTGCGGGCCCGAGCCTGCTAGAATCGCGTCCTTTTTCAAGACACTCATTGAATCCCTATGCGTGATCCAGCCCCTTCTGACACACAAAAGAAGCGCGTCATTGTCGGCATGTCCGGCGGCGTGGACTCTTCCGTTTCCGCCCTCCTGCTGATCGAGCAGGGTTATGAGGTGGAAGGCCTGTTCATGAAGAACTGGGAAGAAGACGACGGAACCGAATACTGCACCGCCATGGATGACCTGGCGGACGCCCAGGCCGTGTGCGACAAGATTGGCATCAAGCTGCATACCGCCAACTTCGCCGCCGAGTACTGGGATAACGTATTCGAGCATTTCCTGGCCGAATACAAGGCCGGACGCACGCCGAACCCCGACATCCTGTGCAACCGCGAGATCAAGTTCAAGGCATTCCTCGATTACGCCATGATGCTCGGCGCCGACCTGATCGCCACCGGTCACTACGTGCGTCGCCGCGACATCGATGGGCGCACCGAATTGCTCAAGGGCCTGGACCCGAACAAGGACCAGAGCTACTTCCTGCACGCCGTGGGTGGCGAACAGATCGCCAAGACCCTGTTCCCGGTCGGCGAACTGGAAAAACCGCAAGTGCGCGCGATTGCCGAAAAATACGAACTGGCGACCGCCAAGAAAAAGGACTCCACCGGGATCTGCTTTATCGGTGAGCGCCGTTTCAGCGACTTCCTCAAGCAGTACCTGCCAGCGCAACCGGGTGAGATCAAGACCACCGAAGGCGAAATCATCGGCCGCCATCACGGCCTGATGTATCACACCATCGGCCAGCGCCAGGGCCTGGGCATTGGCGGTTTGAAAGACGCCAGTGACGAGCCGTGGTACGTGTTGATCAAGGACCTGGAGCACAACGAGCTGATCGTCGGCCAAGGCAACGACCATCCGTACCTGTTCTCCCGCGCCCTGCTCGCGTCCGACATCTATTGGGTCAACCCGATCGACCTGAGCCAGCCGCGCAAACTGACCGCCAAGGTCCGTTATCGCCAGAGCGACCAGCCTTGCATCCTGGAAAAGACTGCCACCGGCTACCGCGCAACCTTCGATGACCCGCAACGCGCGGTCACCCCGGGCCAATCCGTGGTGTTCTACGACGGCGAAATCTGCCTTGGCGGCGGCGTGATTGAAGTGGCTGAACCATGGACCAGCAAGGGCGCTCTCAAAGGCGATCAACAATGAGCCCGATTCAGGAGCAACTGACGGCACTGGGCGGCGTGTTTCTTGCCGCCGTGCTGGTGGACAAGATCGCCAAGACCGGCCAGACCAATGAAGCGGGCCTGACCTGCATGCTCGGCAGCCTGTTGATTCGCGACCCCAAGGACACCCTGGAAGTGTATGGCGGCGACGACATCAATTTGCGCGAGGGCTATCGCGCCTTGATCGGCGCCCTGGAACGCGACCCGAGCGCCCTACAGCGCGAGCCCCTGCGCTATGCGCTGGCGATGCTCGGCCTTGAGCGTCAACTGGCAAAGCGCGAGGACATGCTCGACATCATCGGCAAGCGCCTGCCACAGATTCAGTCCCAGGTAGAACACTTCGGCCCGGCTCACGAAAATGTCATCGCCGCCTGCGGTGGGTTGTACCAGGACACCCTGAGCACCCTGCGCCAACGCATTCAGGTGCACGGCGACATGCGTAATCTGCAGCAGCCGAGCAACGCCTCGAAAATCCGCGCCCTGTTGCTGGCCGGCATTCGATCGGCACGCTTGTGGCGGCAACTCGGCGGTCATCGCTGGCAGTTGGTGATCAGCCGACGCAAATTGCTTAAAGAGCTTTACCCGCTGATGCGCAGCAGCTAAACAGCGCCCGCAACACCTTATGTAGCCTGTAACGCGTAATACGCTGGTCAGTTGGCAACGGACCGGCGGATTTTTTCATGTATGATACGCGCCCCATTTCGTTGCCCGACTGTCCGAGAACACCCCATGCAGCTCTCTTCGCTCACTGCGGTTTCCCCTGTTGACGGCCGCTACGCCGGCAAAA
>NZ_JBOIBY010000271.1:0-22701 GCF_050739655.1 Pseudomonas sp.
GGCAACGACCGCGTCGCAATTGAAGCGCAGCAAGGGCCCGCTCATGGTGATTTCCAGCGCTGCGGCGCCTTCATCGTTGCCCAGCAGAAGGTTACCCAGGCGCAGTGCACGACTGTCCATCGGCCCCGATGGCGGCACGCCTACCGCCCAATAGCCGAGGCGACCGGGATAGTCCTGGACGCTGGTCTGGGTGCCGGCGCTGAGCACTTCGAAGGTGTTGGCCTGATACGCCAGGGCTTCCAGGCAACGGGTCCAGGGCTGACCGCTGGCGAAGGGCGCATCGAGCAGGATCTGCCTCAGGTAGTCCCGGTTGGTTTGGACCCCGTAGAGCAGGCTTTCGCCCAAGGCCTGATGCAGATCGGCTGCGGCTTGCTCACGGGTCGGGGCCCAACTGATGACCTTGGCGATCATCGGATCGAAGTAGGGTGGGATCTCGCAACCGGCCTCGACCCAGGTGTCGATGCGCAGTTCTACGCCGTTGGCCGGCGGAAAGTGCACCGCCGTCAGCAAACCCGGACTCGGTTGAAAGTCCCGCCCTGGATCTTCCGCATACAACCGTGCCTGAATCGCATGACCCTGCGCTTTCAAACCCTGGCTCAACGCGCTCAACGGCGGCAGGTCACCCGCTGCCAGTTGCACCATCCAGCGCACCAGGTCGACGCCCCAGACTTGCTCGGTGACGCCGTGTTCCACCTGCAAGCGGGTGTTCACTTCAAGGAAGTAGAAACGCTGGGCATCGCTGTCAAACACGAATTCGACCGTGCCGGCGCTGCGGTAATTCACCGCCTTGGCCAGTTTGATCGCCGCCGCACACAGTTCATCGGCCATGCCGTCGGGCAGGTTCGGCGCCGGGGTTTCCTCGAGGACTTTCTGGTTGCGGCGCTGCACCGAGCAGTCACGCACGCCGAGGGCGATCACTTGACCGTGACCGTCACCGAATACCTGCACTTCCAGATGACGGGCGCGCTGGATGTACTTTTCGATGAACACCCCGGCGTCGCTGAAATTATTCTGGCCCAGGCGTTTGACCGCTTCGAAGGATTCGCTCAACTCGACCGCGCTGCGGCACACGCGCATGCCGATGCCACCACCGCCGGCGGTGCTCTTGAGCATCACCGGGTAGCCGATCTGTTCACCGGCCTGCAGCGCGGCATCGAGGCTGTCGAGCAGCTCGGTGCCTTCGAGCATGGGCACGCCGTGTTGTTTGGCGAGGGCACGTGCAGTGTGCTTGAGGCCGAACACGCGCAATTGTTCGGGTGTCGGGCCGATGAAGGCGATGTTGGCGGCCTCGCAGGCTTCGGCGAACGCGGCGTTTTCCGAGAGAAAGCCGTAGCCGGGATGGATCGCGGTGGCGCCGTTGGTTTTGGCAATGGCGAGGATTTTATCGACCGCCAGGTAAGTGCCGGCGGCCGCGCCTTCGCCGAGGCTGTGGGCTTCGTCGGCTTGCAGGATGTGCAGGCTGGCGGCATCGGCTTCGGAGTACACGGCAACACCCTGCACTTGCAGCTCGCGCAAGGTTCGCAGGATGCGGCAGGCAATGGCGCCACGGTTGGCAATCAGGACTTTTTCGAACATGGCATAACCCCTGGAGGGGATGCGGGCCGTCCCGCAGTTTTTCGATGAGAGCCGGGGTCGTCCCCGGCGGAAAAAAACAATTCTCTAAAACACACCACCGAACACCTGTAGGAGCGAGCCTGCTCGCGATGGTCGTGAACGATTACGCGTAAAACCAGATGCCCAGCGGTGGCTTCGGGTTTTTCGCGAGCGAGCTCGCTCCTACAGGGGGTGGTGGTGTTCCTGAGGTTTGAGGCACTGGCCGGAACGGGCCTGGCACAAGGCGAACAACCAGCGGCGCAATCTCGGGAATTTCAGTTCCATACCAGCAGCTCCGCAGGGGTGGGGTTGTAGGCATTGCACGGGTTGTTCAGTTGCGGGCAGTTGGAGATCAGCACGATGACGTCCATCTCGGCCCGCAGGTCAACGTATTTGCCCGGTGCCGAGATGCCGTCTTCGAAGGTCAGGCCGCCGTCGGCGGTGACCGGCACGTTCATGAAGAAGTTGATGTTCGGCCCGATGTCACCCTTGCCCAGGCGGCCATCGTGAACACAGGCGCGCAGGTAGTTGTCGCGGCAGCTGTGCATGTAGCGCTTTTCCAGGGCGTAGCGCACGGTGTTGCTCTCTTGCGCACAGGCGCCGCCGAGGGTGTCGTGGCGCCCGCAAGTGTCGGCGACGATGGTCAGCATCGGCTTGCCGAGGTTGGAAAACAGCACGCTGCCAGTGCTCAGGTACACGCTGTTTTGCCGACGCAGGGTGCGCTGCACGTCGTAGCGCTCCCTGGGATTGGCGACGCTGTAGAACAGGGTGTCGACGGCTTGATTACCTTCAAGGTCGAGGATGCGCAGGGTCTGTCCGGCCTTGACCTCCATCAGCCAAGGCTCGCCGGCGGGGATGGTGGCGCGGTAGATCGCGGTGTCTGGTTGCTTGTGAACGGTAGCGATGGCGAGTGACATGGCAGCGATCCTCAGGCGAACAAACGGTCGGTGTTGATGAAGCCGCGCTCGTTTTCCGGGCGCGAGGTGCGGCAGTGTTCGGCGACGCTGGGGTCGGCGTTCATCCAGCTCAGCTTCAAGGGTTTCGGCGCGTATTCAGGCGTCGGGTCCATCGGGTGCTGCAGGGCGGTGAGCACCACCAGCGTGTCCATCGGCGCATACAACTCGATGTAATCGCCGGCCCTGGAATTGCCCGCGACGAAATGGAAGCGCCCGGTATCGTCGACGTTCACGCGGCTGAACAGGTTGAGGGTCATCAGCAGGTCGGACAGGCCCAGCCCCCACTTGCCCAGTTCCACCAACAGGTTGTCGGTGCCGTTGCGAAAGAAGCCGTTGCGCAGTTCCTGGTAGCGGCCCGCGCCGTACTTTTCTGCCACTTCTTCAGCGCAGAGCACACCGCCCAGGCTGTCGCTCCAGCCGCAGGTGTCGGCAGTGATGGCGGCCAGCACGCGGCCCATGTCCGAGTACAGGCAATGGCCGGCGGTGAGCCTGGCGGTGTGTTGGCACTTGAGGCTGTCGGGCAGGTTCAGGCGTTCGGTTTTTTCATTGGCGTTGAGCAACGTCAGGCTGACGTTGGCGCCGCCGCGCAGGTCGGTCAGGCGCAGCAATTGGCCACGCTTGAGCACGAAGGAACGATGGCCGCCGCCAGGGAGCATTTCTTCGGCGAAGGGCGGGAACAGTTGGGTCGAATCAGTCATGGGCAAAACCCTCTCAAGCGGTTCGAAGTGAGCCCGCCAGATGCACTGGCAAGGCGTCGACGGCGGCACGGCTGGTGCGGCGGTCGCTGTTCAACGGGATGTCGTAGGTGATGCGTGCGCCATAGGCACCGGGGGCGTGCGGGTCGAGGCGGACCTTGTCGAACACCAGCAGCCGCGTGCCAAGGCTGAAGCCTTCGGACAGGTCATGGGTGACCATGAACACCGTCAGTCGGGTCTCGCGCCACAGCTCCAGCAGCAGGGCGTGCATGTCTTTGCGGATGCCCGGATCAAGGGCGCCGAACGGTTCGTCGAGCAGCAACACGCGCGGCTTCATGATCAGCGCCTGGGCAATGGCCAGCCGTTGTTGCATGCCACCGGAGAGCTGCGCCGGGAACTTGTCCAGCGAGTGACCGAGGCCGACTTTTCGCAGCAACTGCGATGCCTGTTCGCGGGCCTCTTTTTTTGCACTGCCGAACAGGCGTCCGAGCAACGGTGAGCGCGGCAGTTCGAGGCCGAGGGCAACGTTGTCCAGCACGCTCAGGTGCGGGAACACCGAGTAGCGCTGGAACACCACGCCACGGCTGGCATCCGGCTCACCGGCCAAGGGCTGACCGTCGAGCAGGATTTCGCCGCGACTGCTGCGTTCCTGGCCGAGCAGCAGGCGCAGGAAGGTCGATTTGCCACAACCGGATGCCCCCACGAGCGTGCAGAACTCACCCTCGTCGACATTCAGGTTCAGGCCTTCGAGCACCACTTGATCGGCGTATTGCTGCCAGACGTTTCTAACGGTGATGAAGCTCATTTGGCGGCCCCCTGGTGCCAGGGGAATGCACGCCGGGTGAGGTGTTTGAGACCCCAATCCATCAGCCAGGCGAGCAGGGTGATCCACACCACGTACGGCAGGATCACGTCCATTGCCAGGTAGCGGCGCACCAGGAAAATCCGGTAGCCAAGGCCGTCGGTAGAGGCGATGGCCTCGGCGGCGATCAGGAACAGCCACGCCGAGCCGAGCATCAGCCGCAGCGAGATCAACAACCGTGGCAACAATTGCGGCAGCACCACCCGCAGCATCAGGGTCCAGGTGGAAGCGCCGAGGGTCTGAGCCTTGATCAGCAGCTCCACGGGGATTTCCCGGGCGCGCTGTTCCAGGTCCCGGGCCAGGGCCGGGGTGATGCCGATGACGATCAGCATCACTTTCGACAATTCCCCCAGGCCGAAGACGATGAACAGGATCGGCAGGATCGCCAGTGGCGGCACCATCGACAGCACTGTCAGCAAGGGGGACAACGGCGCACCGAACAGCGGCAGCGTACCGGCGGCGATGCCCAGGCACAACCCGGCCAAGGCACTGATTCCCAGGCCGATGGCCAGGCGTTGCAGGCTGGACGCCGTGTCCTGCCAGAGCAGGTATTCGCCGGTGCGGGTGTCGGCCACGAACGCCAGGCGTTTCACCGCGTCGGTCATCTGCACGGCGCTGGGCAGCAGTTTGTCGTTGGGGTTGTCCGTCAGTCGCTCGGCCGAGCCCGTGAAGTAGGCGAACAGCACCAGGGCGAACGGCAGGATCACCAACAGCAGGCGACTCGGACGGTCCGGGTGACGGTTGATCAGGCGCATGGCCAGTTCTCCTGATTACAGCTTGGCGTCGGCGGCCATCTGCACGTAGCTCGGATCGAAGCGCAGCTTGAGGTTGCCTTTGTCGCCGCTGGTCACGCCGTTGGCGAAGGCCATACCGACCGCGCTGGTGTCCTTGGCGCCTTCACCCAGCAAGCCGTGCTGGAAGGAGAACTCGGCGACCTTGCGCATGGTCTCCGGCAATTGCTTGCTGGTGCTGAACGCCAGGGCCTCCTTGGGCGTGGCGAACAATCGGGTGGTGTCCAGTTGCGCCTGGAAACCCGCCAGGTCAGTGCCCGAAGCCTTGGCCATGTGTTCCAGCGCGGCTTTGCTGGCCGCGTTTTTCTTGTTCATCAACTCGACGACTTCGAACCAGGCACCGGTCAGCGCTTTGCCCAGAGCCGGGTTGTCTTTGAGGGTGGCGCTGTTGACCACCATCATGTCCATGATTTCGCCGGGTATCTGGCTGGAGTTGAACACTTCGCTCACCCCGGGCTTGGCCTTGATGTCCGAGAGCATCGGGTTCCAGGTGGTGACGGCGTGGACCTGATCGGTGTTGAAGGCCGCCGAGATATCGGCGTCGGAGGTGTTGACCACTTTCAGGTCTTTCTCGGTGAGGTCCACCGAATCCAGCGCCCGGGCCAGCAGGTAATGGGAGACCGACAGCTCCACCAGGTTGACGTCCATGCCCTTGAGGTCGGTGACTTTCTTGCCTTCGCCCTTGAGCACGATGCCGTCGTTGCCGTTGGAGAAATCGCTGACGATCAGCGCAGTGCTGTCGACGCCACCGGCGGCCGGAATGGTCAGCGCGTCCATGTTGGTCATGGTGCAGCCATCGAACTTGCCAGCGGTGTACTGGTTGATCGATTCGACATAGTCATTGAGTTGCACCACGTCGATCTTGATGCCGTACTTTTTCGCCCATTTGTCGACGATGCCCTGGCTACCGGCATATTCCCATGGCATCCAGCCGGCATAGATCGTCCAGCACACGCTGAAGTGATCTTTCTGGGCAGCCTGGGACGAGAAGCTCACGAGGGCTGCAAACGCAGCAGCGAAGAGGGCGGGTAAACGAAGCTGGGACATGGTGGTTCTCCAGTTGATCAAGGACGGGCAGGACGGCAGCGGCACCGCTTACGGTGGCTTGTCTCCCGGGCTTTTGTCCCGCCGTGTAACCTCAACTGGAGGTCGCCAACTCTCGGACCAGTCACTCGCGATTGCGAGCCGGAACCCTAGTCAGCCATTTGCAAATTGTGGTGCCGCGAACCTGTAGTGACGCCTGCACATTTTTTTGGAACAAGTGCGCTAAAGCGAGAGGCGTGCCAAGTCAGTCCGAGCGCTCTAGCGTGGGGGGACAGGGGGGGCGACGGGGTTGACTGGAGAGGCGGGCTGCCTTGCGATGGTGCGCAAGTGCACCGCATTGGAACGTATCTGCCGCTGATCAGATGGTGGGGGCGACGCTGCACTTGGCAGGGATTTGCCAGTCAAAACAGATGTCAGCCGGTCTGTGCTGGCTGCTGTCACAGGTCTTTACGGAGGCCGTCATGTTACGTCGATTGTTGTTCGGTGCATTGCTCGGTGTTGGATTGTCTGGCTGCTACTACTACGGTCCTGCCGATGTCTACGAGGCACCTTATTACTATCCCGGTTACTACTCGCCTTACTACTACGGTTACTACGGCCCACGTTATTACGGTGGCTATCGCTCCTATTACTACGGAGGGCATGGTTATTACCGTGGACACGGCTTTCACGGAGGCGGACATCATGGCGGCGGCCACCGCGGTGGTCACCGTTAATCATGGCGTGAATGGATGAAAAACCTTTCATCGGGCAGATGTTTCTACTTGTTTCAGGGACGCACCAGATTCTGAATTCGATGTCTGATCTATCGACAGTCACTGAACATTTGACTGTCGCCTGCCAGCGTCGCTGGTGTGGCTCACCCGCGGTCCTGGAGGCCGCCATGCTCTGTCAAAAAAAGCTGCGCCGAATTCTTCTGCTTGTTGTGACGGGATTGTCCCTTGGTGGGTGCGTTCCTTATTACGACGAAGGAGGCAGTTACTACAGTTCCGAAGTCTATACCTCGCCGGCGCCAACCCATTACGCCGGGGGGAGTTCCTACTATTCCAATGGCTACTACACGCCGCCGCCCCGGTATTACGTGCCGCCAGCGCGGTATTACCAGCCGACACCGCGTTATTACTCGCAGCCGCGGATATATCAACCGCACTATTACCAGCCTGCTCCGCGTTACTATCAGCCATATCGGGGCGATTACCGGATGCATCAGAACCATGGCTGGGACGGTCGGAACCACAGGGGCTGGAACAATGACTTTCGCGGTAACGACAGGCGCAACCATCGTGGCGGGCGAGGTGATCACAACTGGCGGGGCGGCCACCGATAGATTTTTATAGAACACAGATTTGATGTGGGAGCGAGCAAGCCCGCTCCCATAGTGTTGCGTGCAGTTTTCAGTATTCAGACAAATCCGCCAGCGGATGCCGACCTTCCCAGGCCTTGTGGAAATGCGCCTCTACCACCGCGTCCGGCACATTGTTGATGTCCGGCCAGTGCCAGTGCGGCTTCTGATCCTTGTCGATCAACCGGGCGCGTACGCCTTCGCTGAACTCCGGATGACGACAGCAGTTGAGGCTCAGGGTGTATTCCATCTGGAAGACTTCGGCCAGCGACAGGTGCCGGGCACGGGCGATCTGCTCCCACACCAGATGCGCGGTCAGCGGTGAGCCTTCGCTCAGCGTCCTGGCTGCGCGGCTCAGCAACAGGTCGCTGTGATCGCGCAAGGCGCTGATGGCCTTCCAGGCGCAACGCACGTTGCTGACATCCAGCAACTCGTCGATCTGCTGACGGCGCGGCAGCCACTGGGCTTCGGGCATCTTTGCCACGGCTTTCTGCTGCAAGGCCTTGAGCAGGCTGTTGAGCTGCATGGGCGTCTGTTCCTGCCAGTTCAATTGCAGCAGCCCATCGATCAGTGCCGGCAGTTGATCGTCGAGCAGGAAGCGGTCGGCCAGGTCCAGATCGATGGCATCGCGGCCGTTCATGTGCGCGCCGGTCAGGCCCAGGAACAACCCGAGCTTGCCGGGCAGGCGCGACAGGAACCAACTGCCGCCAACATCCGGGTACAGGCCGATGCTGATCTCGGGCATCGCCAACCGGCTGCTCGGCGTGACGATGCGGATGCCTGCACCTTGCAACAGTCCCATGCCACCACCGAGCACATAGCCGTGGCCCCAACAGATCAACGGTTTGGGGTAGGTGTGCAGTTTGAAGTCCAGGCGATATTCCGCCGCAAAAAACTGCGCGGCCAATGGCGGTACTTCACCCGGATGGGCGCGACTGGCTTCCACCAGGCTGCGCACTTCGCCACCGGCGCAAAAAGCCTTGGCGCCATTGCCGCGCAAGAGGACGCAGACGATCTGCGGGTCCTTGGCCCAGGCCTCCATGCGGTCGCGCAGGGCGTTGATCATCGGCAGGGACAGGGCGTTCAGGGTTTTTTCGGCATCCAGGCTGGCAATGCCGATGCGGGCGCCGTCGGTGCCGGTGATTTCTTCGAAGTGCAGATTCATCGTGACCTCGATCGGGAAATTGAGGGTTAAGTATGATCGCTGTGTGGGAAAATGCTGGATCTGCGTCAGATCAATTGACAAGCGAGGTAGGCTTTCCTAGGGTTCGCCCCACTGTTTTTGCCGGGTATGACCATGACTGCTGACGACCGTATCAAACTCGAACCGGGCTGGAAGGAGGCACTGCGTGCCGAATTCGACCAGCCTTACATGACAGAGTTGCGAAACTTCCTGCAACAGGAGCGGGCGGCCGGCAAGGAGATCTATCCGCCGGGGCCGATGATCTTCAACGCGCTCAATTCCACGCCGCTGAACAAGGTCAAAGTGGTGATCCTCGGTCAGGATCCTTATCACGGCCCGGGCCAGGCCCATGGTTTGTGCTTCTCGGTGCAACCCGGCGTGCCGGCGCCACCGTCGCTGGTGAACATCTACAAAGAACTCAAGCGCGACCTGAACATCGACATCGCCAACCATGGCTACCTGCAGAGCTGGGCCGATCAGGGCGTGCTGATGCTCAACACCACCATGACCGTTGAACGCGCCAACGCCAATGCACACAAGGACAAGGGCTGGCAGTTTTTCACCGATCGCATCATTGAAGTGGTCAGCCAACAGCAACCGCACCTGGTATTCATGCTGTGGGGCGCCCATGCCCAGAGCAAGCAGAAGCTGATCGATGCGACCAAGCATCTGGTGTTGACTTCGGTGCACCCGTCACCGCTGTCCGCCTATCGCGGCTTCCTCGGTTGCGGGCACTTCAGCCGGACCAACAAGTTTCTGGAACAGAATGGCGAGACGCCGATCGAGTGGCGGTTGCCGCCGGTTTGATGGGTTGAGCAAGAGTGCCCCATTGCGAGCTTGCTCGCGATGAAGGCAACTCGGTTTTTCAGACTGAATCCGGATCCCGGTTCCAGTACTTGAACAACGGCTCTGCCAGAAACAGCACAAACAACAACCGCATCACCTGCATCGCCGTTACCAGCGGTACCGACAGTTGCAGGGTTTCCGCGGTCAGGCTCATCTCGGCAATGCCGCCAGGCATCATGCCCAGGGTCAGTGAGCGCAGATCCAGGTGGGTCAGGGCACTCAGGCCCAGCGCCGCCGCCGTTGCAATCAACATGGTCAACACCGTACCGATCAAGGTGCGTCCCATGAACGATGGCGCACGGCGGAAAAACTGCCGGTTGAAGTGACAGCCCAGACCGCTGCCGATCAACCATTGGCCGATCTGGCTACCGCCATTGGGCAGGCCGATGTGCAGATCCCAGCCGATGCTGACTGCCGCGCTGACCAGCAACGGCCCGAACAGCCAGGGGTTGGGTTGACGCAGGCGTTCCCAGATCCAGGCCGCCAGTGCGCCTGCCGGAAACAGCAGGGCCAGCCAGCGCCAGTCCACAGCGTTGGCATGTAAGACCGGGGCGCCATCGCCCAGTAAATACTTGAAAGCCGCCGGCACGCAGAGCACCACCACCAGCACCCGCAAACTCTGTCCTGCCGCCACACGGCTGAGTACTGCACCATTGCGGGCGCCGAGGTTGACCATCTCCCCGGAACCGCCGGGCATGCTGGAAAAGAACGCCGTGGCGCGATCTTCGCCGGTGCGGCGCATCAGCCACACGCCGACGACCGCAGACAGGCTGGTGACCAACGCACCGAAGAAGATCAGACCGAAATGACTCAGCACCTGCTCCATCACCAGCGGGGTGAAGTGCAGGCCAATGCCGATACCGACGATCCACTGGCCGCACTTGCGGCCGCCAGGGATTTCGGCCAATTGCCAGGGTGTCAGGCAGCGCACGAGGATGATCGCCAGCAATGAGCCGACCATCCACGGCAAAGGCCAGCCGACCTGGCTGGCGAGGTAACCGCCAAGCAGGCCGACCAGCGGGGTTCCCCACCAGGCTTTGAAAGGTGCTCGATCAGACATCGGCGATAGCGCGCCGTGCAACCGAACGTTTACGCCAGATGTGGATAAGCGGCATCAGCAGCATGATCGCCGTCAGGACCCAGCAACCGAAGGTGATCGGGCTCGACCAGAGGATTTCCAGCGCACCGTTGGAGATCGACAGGGCGCGGCGCAGGTTCTGCTCCATCAGGCCGCCGAGGATGAAGCCCAGCAATACCGGCGACAGCGGGAAGTCCAGCTTGCGCAGGATATAACCGAAGATGCCGATGCCGATCATCAGGAACAGGTCAAACGTTGTCGCGTGCACCGCGTAGACACCAATCCCGGTAATGATCGCGATCACCGGCACCAGTGCCCAGTTCGGCACGGCGAGGATGCGGGTAAAGATGCGGATCATCGGGATGTTGAGGATCACCAGCATCACGTTGGCGATGAACAACGAAGCGATCAGCCCCCAGACGATGTCCGGTTGCTGTTGGAACAGCAGCGGGCCCGGAGTGATGTTGTACAGCGACAGCGCGCCGATCATCACCGCCGTGGTGCCGGAACCTGGAACGCCGAGGGTCAGCATCGGCACCAGCGCACCGCAAGCTGCGCCACCGATGGCGGTTTCCGGCGCCGCGAGGCCGCGCATGTCGCCCTGGCCGAAAGTACCCTTGGCGCCCGCCATGCGTTTTTCGGTCATGTAGGCCACGGCACTGGCCAGGGTCGCACCGGCACCCGGCAACACGCCCATGATGAAACCCAGCACGCCGCAACGGATGTTCACCACGAACACCGACGCCGCTTCCTTGAAGTTGAACATCATGCGCCCGGTGGCTTTCACCGCTTCCTGGCCGTGGTGGGTTTTTTCCAGCAGCAACAGGATTTCGCTGATGGAGAACAGGCCCAGCACCAGCACGACGAACTGGATGCCGTCGGTCAGGTGAATGTTGTCTCCGGTGAAGCGATACACACCGCTGTTGGCGTCGATGCCGACGGTCGACAGGAACAGACCGATCAGCGCCGCGATGAACGTCTTCAGCGGACGGTCACCGGCCATGCCGCCGAGGCAGACAATCGCAAACACCATCAGTACGAAATATTCCGCCGGGCCGAAGGCAATCGCCCATTTCGCCAGCAACGGGGCGAACAGCACCATGCCGCAGGTCGCGATAAATGCACCGATGAACGAGCTCCATGCCGACAATGACAACGCTACACCGGCCAGGCCTTTGCGGGCCATCGGGTAACCATCGAGGGTGGTCATCACGGTGGACGCTTCGCCCGGGATGTTCAGCAGGATCGAGCTGATCCGACCGCCGTATTCGCAACCCAGGTACACCGCCGCCAGCAGGATCAGTGCCGACTCCGGTGGCAGGCCGAGGGCGAATGCGATCGGGATCAACAGTGCCACGCCGTTGATCGGCCCCAGGCCCGGCAACAGGCCGACCACGGTGCCGATCAGGGTGCCGCACAGTGCAGTCACCAGGTTGTACGGGCTCAGCGCGACGCCGAAACCCTGACCCAAATAGCCAAGAGTATCCATATCAGTTCTCCAGAACGTCGAGCACGCCCAAAGGAAGCGGCACGTCCATCAACTTGTCGAACAGCAGGTAGAGGCCGACGGCCATCAGGCTGATGATCACGATGCTTGGTACCCAGCGACCGCCATACAGACGGGCCATGGGCACGCCGATCAGGATGCTGGCGACGATGAAACCCAGCGGCTCGAAGGTGCCGGCGAACACCAGCAACAGCACCACACAGATTCCAATCTTGGTCAGGGTTTCGCGATCCAGCGGCGGCTCGTCAGCACTGTGCTTGATCGGTGCCGGACGGAACACCATGTACAACAGCGCTGAGCCCATCAGGCCAAGCATCAGCAGTGGAAAGGCCCGAGGCCCCACCGGTTCGTAGGAAAAAGCAGCTTGGTACGGCCACGCCATCAGTGCCAGGCCGAGGCAGGCCAGCAACAGCACCGAAGCAAAAATGCGTTGTAAGAGCATGAGGAACTCCTGTGCTGCGACTCCGCCGAACGGAGTCGCAGCCGCTAGACAGAGGCGATCACTGAATCAGGCCGAACTCTTTGGCCAGCACTTTGTAGTCCGCGACTTGCTTCTTCACGTAGGTGTCCAGTTCCTGGCCGGTCATGGCGAACGGGAACAGCTCACGCTGATCGCGCAGTTTGGCGAACTCAGGCGATGCCAGCAGTTTGTCGAAGGAGTCTTTCCACCAGGCGTAGTCTTCGTCGCTGACTTTCGGCCCGAGGTAGAAGCCACGAACCACTGGCCAGACGATGTCGTAGCCTTGCTCGCGAGCGGTCGGGATGTCTTTCATTTCCGGTTCGTCCAGACGCTTGTCGGAGAACACGGCCAGCAGGCGCATATCACCGCTCTGGATGTGCGGCATGGAGTCGGAAATGTCGGTGCTGCCGACCTGGATGTGACCGCCGAGCAGAGCGGTGGCAATTTCACCGCCGCCTTCGAGGGCGACATAACGCAAGTCACGCGGGTTGATCCCGGCAGCCTTGGCGATCAGCGCGGTTTGCATCCAGTCCTGGCTGCCGACAGTGCCGCCGGAACCGATGACCACTTTGCTCGGATCCTTCTTCAACGCCTGTACCAGGTCGTCGAGGGTCTTGTAGGGCGAATCGCTTTTCACCGCGATGGCGCCATAGCTGGTGCCAACGGCGGCGAGCCAACGCACGTTGGTTTCATCGAAACGACCGAACTTGCCCTGGGCCAGGTTCAACAGCGAACCGCTGGACCAGGCCACCAACGTGCCGGCATCCGCCGGACGCTGGGCTACCACCGCGTTGTAGGCCACTGCGCCGACACCGCCGGGCATGTAGGTCACGCGCATCGGTTTGGTCAGCAGTTTTTCGTTCACCAGCGCGCTCTGCGCCAGTTTGCAGGTCAGGTCGAAACCACCGCCAGGGGATGCCGGTGCGATGCACTCCGGGCGCTTGGGTTCGGCGAGCGCTTGGCCGGTGAACAGCAGGACGCTGGCGGCTAGGGCAATTTTACGCATTGACAGGTTCATTCAAGTCTCCTTGGGAGTTGTTGTTATGGACGTACTGAATTACCAAAGGGCAACGCTATAGCTCACCAGCAGACGCACTTCATCGGCATCGCGGGCAGAGTAATTGGATCGGTAAGTGGCATTACGCAGTCGCACGGCAACGTCCTTGAGGGCGCCGCTTTGTACTACGTATTTGATCTCGGTGTTGCGTTCCCACTCTTTGCCTTCGTCACCGTTCTTGAGTTTGATGTTGTCGCCGTTCACGTAACGGCTCATGAAACTCAGGCCCGGAACGCCGAGCTTGGCGAAGTCAAAGTCGTAACGCGCTTGCCATGAGCGCTCTTGGGCGCCGGCAAAGTCGTTGATCTGTACGAAGTTGACCAGGTACGGGTCGGCGCCATCCACGTAGGGGAACGCGCTGTCGCCGGACATGTGCTGATAACCGGCGCTGAACTTGTGCCCGCTCAGGGCGTAGCTCACCAGGCCGTTCAGGGATTGGTTGTCGATCTTTCCGCCACGGGCTTCGCCCTGGTCATCACTGATGGCCAGACGTAAATCGGTGCCGAAAGTCCCTGGCCCAAATGGCTGCGAGGCAATCAGGCCGAGGAAGTGCTGGTTGTAGACCTCATCGAGCTGCGCGAAGTGGTAGCTGCCGGTGATTTTGTCGGTGAACTTGTAGTCCACGCCGCCAAAGTCGAAGTGCTTGCCGGCAACCGTACCGGCGAAGCGGCTGTTCTTGTTGTTGAGGGCGATGTCCTGGTAGTCGGTGCTGTCGCGGTCCTTGGCTTTTTCCAGACGCCCGCCAGTAAAGGTCAGGTTCTTGATCTCTTTGGAGGACAGCAGGCCGCCTTCAAACGTCTGCGGCAGGATGCGCCCGTCGTTAGGCTTGAGAATGGGCAGTTCCGGAATCAGGCTGCCGATTTTCAGTTCCGTGGCGGAGATCTTCACTTTGCCGGTCAGGCCCAGTTTCGAGTATTCGTCTGCCGCGCGCCCGTCGTCGTGGGTCGGCAGTAGCCCTGTACCGGTACGGTCAGGACTGGAGTCGAGCTTGACCCCCAGCATGCCCAATGCATCGACCCCGAACCCCACGGTGCCGTCGGTGTAGCCTGATTGCAGGTTGAGCATGAAGCCCTGGGCCCATTCGTCACGCTTGGACTGTTGAGCACTGGTGCCATCGCGGAAATCGCGGTTGAAGTACATGTTGCGGGTTTCGAAAGTGGCCGAGCTGTCTTTGATGAAATCGGCGTGGCTCAACGGTGAAAAACCGGCAAGCGCGGCGGCACTGACGAGGGCGGTGTGACTGAAACGGGAGAGGCGAGCAGGCGCGATAGCCTGGGTCTGCAGAGGCTGCATGGATGAATTACTCCGTTTATTGTTCTTATTTGTCGAAAACGCTTCGAGGCGTTTTTCGTATCGCTGTCTGGCATCAGCGACGGCAGTCGAAACTGTCCGTGGACTGACTTTAACGGGCTAACCTTTCGCTAACCTTTCAGGAGTCTTTCTGAAGTCTTTCGCCATTTTTCAGACTTCACAGCAACGGATGCCGCTGTAAACTCCGCGCCAAAGAATGGCGTCGACCATCCCTGAATGAGGTAAAGATCCATGCGTGTCCTGCTCGTCGAAGACCATCTGCAGCTTGCCGAAAGTGTCGCTCAGGCGCTCAAAAGCACTGGGCTGACCGTGGATGTGCTGCACGATGGCGTGGCTGCCGATCTGGCGCTGGGCAGCGAGGATTACGCCATGGCGATTCTTGATGTCGGGCTGCCGCGCATGGATGGTTTCGAGGTGCTCGCACGCTTGCGTGCAAGGGGCAAGAACCTGCCGGTGCTGATGCTGACCGCCCGCAGCGACGTCAAGGATCGGGTCCATGGTCTGAATCTGGGGGCCGACGATTACCTGGCCAAGCCCTTCGAACTGACGGAGCTCGAAGCCCGGGTGAAGGCCTTGCTGCGACGAAGCGTGTTGGGCGGCGAACGCCTGCAGCGTTGTGGCGTGCTGGCCTACGATCTGGACACCAGGCGCTTCACCCTCGCCGAAGAACTGTTGACCCTGACTTCCCGCGAGCAGGCTGTACTCGAGGCGCTGATCGCCCGTCCCGGTCGAGTGATGAGCAAGGAACAGCTGGCTTCACAGGTATTCGGCCTCGACGAGGAAGCCAGCCCCGACGCCATCGAAATCTACGTACATCGCCTGCGTAAAAAACTCGATGGTCAGCCGGTTGCGATCGTGACGTTCCGAGGCCTTGGTTATTTGCTGGAAAGCCGCGATGCATAAGCCCAGCAGTCTGCGCTGGCGGCTGCTGTGGAACCTGGCACTGCTGTTGGTGGTATTGATGCTGGCCAGCGGCTTGAGCGCGTATTGGAACGGCCGCGAAGCCGCCGACACGGCGTATGACCGAACCTTGTTGGCCTCGGCGCGAACCATTGCCGCTGGCCTGTCCGAGCGTGACGGCAGCCTCAGCCTCGACGTGCCCTATGTGGCCCTTGATACCTTCGCCTACGACAGTGCCGGGCGGATTTTCTATCTGGTCAACGACATCAACCAGAAGCTGATCTCCGGCTACGAAAATCTTCCGGGGCCGCCCCCTGGAACACCCCGAACGGATGACTATCCGGCGCTGGCGCGCTTCTACAACGCGACGTACCGAGGGCAGAACGTGCGCGTGGTCAGCCTGCTCAAAGCCGTCAGCGAACCCAACATGAATGGCATGGCGGAGATCCGTGTCGCGGAAACCGATGAGGCGAGGGTGAGCATGGCCCGCAGTCTGGCGGCCGATACCTTGCTGCGACTGGGCATGCTGGCGATCGGTGCATTGATGATCGTGTGGTTTGCAGTCAGTGCTGCGCTGCGTCCGCTGGAGCGCTTGCGCACAGCGGTGGAGGAGCGCCAGCCTGATGACCTGCGGCCGTTGCCGCTGGTTGAGGTGCAGCGCGAGTTGTGGCCGCTGGTCAGCGCGCTCAATCACTTTACCGAACGCCTGCGTGGGCAATTCGAGCGGCAGGCGCAGTTCATTGCCGATGCCGCCCATGAATTGCGCACGCCGCTGGCGGCGCTCAAGGCTCGGCTTGAATTGGGCTTGCGTTCGAGCGAGCCGCAAACCTGGCATGACACTCTGGAGGCGGCGGCGCAGGGCACCGATCGCCTGACTCATCTGGCTAACCAGTTGCTGTCGCTGGCGCGGGTCGAAAATGGCGCCCGAGCGATTGCCGAGGGTGGCGCACAGTTGCTGGACCTCAGTCAGCTGGCCCGTGAACTGGGCATGGCCATGGCGCCATTGGCCCACAAACGCGGTGTGGCATTGGCGCTGGAAGCGGATGAGCCTGTCTGGCTACGCGGTGAACCGACGCTGCTGAACGAGCTGTTGAGTAATCTGGTGGATAACGCGCTGGCCCATACGCCATCGGGCGGCAACGTCATTCTGCGAGTCTCGGCGCCAGCAGTTCTGGAAGTCGAGGACGATGGCCCCGGGATTCCGATTGATGATCGCGATCGGGTGTTCGAGCGTTTTTACCGACGTAACCAGCAAGTCGCCGGCTCAGGGTTGGGGTTGGCGATTGTCGGCGAAATCTGCCGCGCGCACCTTGCGCACATCAGCCTGCACGATGGAGAGCACGGCGGATTGAAAGTGCGGGTAAGTTTTATTGCGGGAGAGTGATGGCATTTCATCTGGCTCCCTCGCGATCATGAGCACCGCAATACCCTGTGGGAGCTAGCCTGCTGGCGATAGGGCCTTCACATTCAAAGAAGATGTTGAATGTGTCACCGTCATCGCTAGCAGGCTAGCTCCCACAAGGTTTTTCGGTTGATCAACAATGCTGTGACCGGCCCATGACTACTGTGGGAGCTAGCCTGCTAGCGATTGGGCGCAACGCGGTACGGGATCAATAAAACATCGAACGCGTTTCTTCCAGATCGGCGCACATCGCCTTGTCGTCGGGATCAATCCCGAGCTTGTTGAAGGCCGGCACGCTGAAGGGGTCAATACGCGAGATCGGATGGTCAGTGTCTTTGTGGCAATACAGGCTGGCCACCTGCACCACGTCGACGTAATCGACCTGTGCCGATTCCCGCTTGAAATTCTGATACAGCGGCGGCACGTCAACCAACATCTGCGGAAACTCCCAGACCCTGAGCAACTTGTCGCCCAGCAACGGATGAATGCTGTCAATCACGTGGTTCAGGCTGACCGGATCGGACAGCAGTTCGTAGTGGTCTTCGGCATAGGTCAGGATTGGTAATACACCAATCTGATGCACCAGCCCGCCAAGGGCTGCCTGATCAGGCTTGAGCTGGGTGTAGCTGCGGCACAGTGCATAACTGACACCGGCGATTTCCAGGCTTTTGCGCCAGACATCGCGCATTTTCTGTTCGACCACCTCGGAGCGGGCATGGAAAATCTGTTCCATGACCAGGCCGATCGCCAGGTTGCTGCTGTAGTTGATGCCCAGGCGAGTGATTGCCGTGTGCAACTCAGTGACTTCCTGAGTCGCGCGCAGCAGGGGGCTGTTGACCACTTTGATCAGGCGTGCCGAAAGCGCGGCATCACGGCCGATCACTTTGCTCAAGCTGCTGATACTGATATCGGGATTTTCAGCGGCCTTGCGAATCTGCAAAGCCACTTCCGGTAACGTTGGCAGAACCAGGTCATCGTTATCGATGGCCTCAACCAAATCCTGTTGGACCTTTTCCGCCAGCTCACTCATTTAGTTTCTCTAGGTGTCGCAAAAAGGTGGTGCAATTAACGCTGGATCTCGCGGTCGCGGTCCAGTTGATAAGGCAAATCGAGCAAGTGCAGCGCAGGGCCGTCCAGCGCGCCGACGTGGATGTCACCGGCCTCGGCTGCTTCCGCTTGCAGCACGGCCAGCAATTCAACGTGTTGCCCGGCATTGGCGGCCAGCACCACTTCACCGATGGAACTGTTGTGGCTCGGAGCAAACAGCTGCGTGCCTGGCTCAGGCAGGTCGCTGGCATCCAGTTTCACGCGATACAAGCGGCGCTTGAGTTTGCCCAGGTACTGCATTCGCGCAACGATTTCCTGACCGGTGTAGCAGCCTTTCTTGAAACTCACGCCACCGACGGCTTGCAGATTGAGCATCTGCGGAATGAACAGCTCACGGGTGGCGGACATCACTTGACCGAGCCCCGCCTGGATCTGCCCCAGAAGCCATTGATTCAGATCGCCTTCTGCCAAGAGTGCGGTCAATTTGTTCTTGAGGCCTTCGGCTTGATCGGCAGCGACCCAGAGTTCGGCGCGATCAGGCGAAACGCGAATGGCGATCAGCCCATCATGACGTACGACACTGTCGTTTTCCGCCGGCAGTTCCAGACCGAGGCTGCGCAACGCGGCGTCACCGTGATCGATGCCGAAGCGAACCCAGGCAGCACTTTCGTCAGTCAGTTTGGACTTGGAAAACACCGCGTACTTTTTCAAGTCCGCCAGTTGTGGTTCCAGCAATTCGCTGGCCATGGCCATCAGCACGCCATCACCTTCGAGCAGGATACGGAAGCTCGATTGCATCCTGCCTTTCTGGGTGCAGCGCGCGCCGAGGCTGGCCTGGGTGTCGCTCAGGTAATTGAGGTTGCAGGTCAGTTGGCCTTGCAGGAACTTGCCGGCGTCCGCGCCGCGGACCGCCAGGACACCTTCATGAGACAGCGTGCAGAAAAAAGCGGAATCGGCCATGGGTCATCGCAGGGTAAAGAGTCTGGCAGACATGATAAGGGGCCGCCCTTGAAATGGGTAGTTCACAAAAGATCGTTGGCGCCCGACCAAAGCCGACTGTTCGCCAAGGCGCCGGGCTGTATACTTGCGGCCTATTTGAGGAGCGCTCCATGGTCGAAGATGTTGAACTGAATCGCCTCTACTGGCACAGCCGCCGCGGCATGCTTGAACTTGACGTGTTGCTGGTGCCGTTTGTCAAAGAGGTTTATCCGCACCTCAACGAGGTTGATCGTGCCTGCTACGTCAGGCTGCTCGAATGCGAAGATCAGGACATGTTCGGCTGGTTCATGGAACGCGCCGAATCAGAAGATCCAGAGCTTCAGCGCATGGTTCGCATGATCCTAGATCGTGTCCAGCCCAAGTAATTCGTTCGAATGCCGCTGGCATGCCTCACGGCAGTTGCTGGCGGCCTACCTGTTTGCTCAGCTGTTCGCGCTGGGTTCGTTGTTCTTTCTCGACATTCCCCTCACGGCAAGTCTGCCTGGCGCTTTGTGCTGCCTGCTGCACGGCATTTGGGCGCTGCCTCGTCAGATTTGGCTGACGCACCCCCGGGCATTCTGTGGCCTGCGTCGTGACGCCGATGGTTGGCAGTTGTGGAGTCGGGCGGCGGGATGGCAATCGGTGCAGCTGCGGCCAGACAGCCTGGCGCTGCCATTGGTGGTGGTACTGCGCTTTCGTCTGCAAGGCGAGCGGCGAGTCCGGGCCATTTGCGTGCCCCGGGATTCGCAGGCGGTGGATGTTCACCGACGCCTGCGGGTCCGGCTCAAGTTCAGTCGGCGTAGGTGGGCGGCACCAGAATAGTGTCCAGCGCGACCGGCAGCATGTTCGGATAGTCGAGGGTGTAATGCAGGCCACGACTCTCCTTGCGCTCCATGGCAGACAGGATCATCAGCTCGGCGACCTGAGCCAGGTTGCGCAGTTCGATCAAGTCCCGGCTGACTTTGTAGTTGCTATAGAACTCGTCGATCTCATCCAGCAATAGCCGCACACGGTGATGAGCCCGTTGCAAGCGTTTGTTGGTGCGCACGATGCCCACGTAGTCCCACATGAATCGCCGCAGTTCATCCCAGTTGTGCGCAATGATCACGTCTTCATCGGAGTCGGTCACCTGGCTCGCATCCCAGGCGGGCAGGGCGGTCGGGGCTGTGACCTGAGGCAACTGCTCCAGAATGTCTGCCGCTGCCGAGCGGGCGTAGACGAAGCATTCCAGCAGTGAGTTGCTGGCCATACGGTTGGCGCCATGCAGGCCGGTGAAACTGGTTTCGCCAATGGCATACAACCCTGGCACATCGGTTCGACCTTGCTGGTCGACCATCACGCCGCCGCAGGTATAGTGCGCAGCCGGAACCACTGGAATCGGTTGCTTGGTGATGTCGATGGAAAATTCCAGGCAGCGTTCGTACACCGTTGGAAAGTGCGTCTTGATGAAGTCTTCGGACTTGTGGCTGATATCCAGATAGACGCAGTCGACACCAAGACGCTTCATTTCATGGTCGATGGCCCGGGCGACGATGTCCCGTGGTGCGAGTTCGGCTCTAGGGTCGAAACGCGGCATGAAACGCTCGCCGTTGGGCAACTTCAGATGCGCGCCTTCGCCGCGCAGGGCCTCGGTGACCAGGAAACTCTTGGCTTGTGGGTGATATAGGCAGGTGGGGTGGAACTGGTTGAACTCCAGGTTCGCCACCCGGCAGCCCGAGCGCCAGGCCATCGCGATGCCATCACCGCAGGCGCCATCGGGGTTGCTGGTATAGAGGTAGACCTTGGCGGCACCGCCAGAGGCGAGAATCACGAAACGAGCGCCGTAGGTATCGACTTCGCCGGTGTTGCGATTGAGCACGTAGGCGCCCAGGCAACGGTCACCCGCAAGGCCCAGGCGCTTTTCGGTGATCAGGTCGACGGCGACCCGCTGCTCCAGCAGTTCGATGTTCGGTCGCTGTTTGGCTTGGGTCAGCAGTGTTCTGAAGATGGCCGCGCCGGTGGCATCGGCGGCATGAATGATGCGCCGATGACTGTGTCCGCCTTCGCGGGTCAGGTGAAACTCGAATCCGCCATCCTCGGTGCTCGATTGTTCATCCCGGGTGAAAGGTACGCCCTGATCGATCAACCATTGAATCGCCTCTTTACTGTGCTCGACGGTAAAGCGCACGGCGTCCTCGTGACACAGGCCGCCGCCGGCATTGAGGGTGTCATCAACATGGGACTCGACCGTGTCGGTGTCATCCAGAACCGCAGCGACACCACCCTGCGCCCAGAACGTCGAGCCATTGGCGAGGTCGCCTTTGCTCAGTACGGCGATACGCAAATGACCGGGCAAGGTCAGCGCAAGGCTCAAGCCGGCAGCGCCGCTGCCAATTACCAGAACATCGTGTTGAAACTGTTGGCTCATTTCAGGATTCCGCTCAAAGCGACCCGGGTAGGGGGAGGCGCTGGACAACTGGACAGGCGAGTCAGGATTGCGCACAGCCCACTAGTATATAGAGGGGGGGAGCGGCACAATAGCCGAGCTCATATGGCATTGTGAAACTACTGTGAAGAAAAAAAGCTGACGCTTCGTCGGATGGTTTTCGACCGGTTTGGCAGAAGGTGAACTGTATCGTGGATTTAACAGTCTTTTTCGCCGCAGGATTGCACAATGTCAGTTTTGCAACGCTATAAATATTTGGAACTTTTGCCAAAGGCCCAAGATCAATAGACGGTTGCCTGATTCAAGGGACAGTGTCGGCTTCAGCGAGGAACCGTTTTGGATCCTTTCGGCGAAACCGATAACAAGATTATTCGCGCAGCCGGGGAATCTCGCGCTGCGTTTTTCGTGCGTGCCGTATCAGAGCCCGCAGGAAACTTGCCTGAAGGAGGAGAACTTTTGCGAAAAGCCCGAGTCTATGTTTGCAAGTCCGGTCGTTTAGTTTTGCAAGCCTCCTTCGAGCGTATCGAGGAGTGTTCATGCTAACCCAGGAAGAGGATCAACAGCTGGTCGAGCGCGTTCAACGCGGCGATAAGCGTGCGTTCGATCTGCTAGTGCTGAAATACCAGCACAAAATTCTCGGGTTGATCGTGCGTTTCGTGCACGACACCCATGAAGCCCAGGATGTGGCGCAAGAAGCCTTTATCAAGGCGTATCGCGCACTTGGAAATTTTCGCGGGGACAGCGCGTTTTATACGTGGCTTTACCGCATCGCCATTAACACGGCGAAAAACTATCTGGTTTCACGCGGCCGTCGGCCGCCGGATAGTGATGTCAGTTCCGAAGATGCTGAGTTCTACGATGGCGATCATGGCCTCAAGGATCTCGAGTCGCCAGAACGGGCTTTGCTGCGGGATGAGATCGAAGGCACCGTCCATCGAACCATTCAGCAACTGCCAGAAGATTTACGTACGGCTTTAACTTTACGTGAATTCGATGGTCTGAGTTACGAGGACATTGCGAGCGTCATGCAATGTCCGGTGGGCACCGTGCGCTCCCGGATCTTCCGCGCCCGGGAGGCCATCGATAAAGCACTGCAACCGTTGTTGCAGGAAAACTAAAGACAGCGGCGACAGCCAAGAGAGGAACGCCATGAGTCGTGAAGCCCTGCAGGAATCGCTGTCCGCAGTGATGGATAACGAAGCGGACGAATTGGAATTGCGTCGG
>NZ_JBOIBY010000272.1:0-4471 GCF_050739655.1 Pseudomonas sp.
GGGTGGCACATTCGACATTGATGTCGGCTGATGGTCCGTCATCGCTGGCAAGCCAGCTCCCACAGGTTGTGCGGTGCTTTGAGTAAAAAACCGGCGGCATCCTTGGGGATGGCCGCCGGTGAGGTAACGCTTAGATGCCGAAACGGTCGCGCAACGAGTAGTACACGGCGCCCATGGCAGTCAACGGTGCCGAGAAGGTACGCCCACCGATCATCGGCATGTGTGGCAAGGACGCAAACGCGTCGAAGCGCTCGGCGTCGCCGCGGATCATTTCCGAGATCAGTTTGCCGGCCAGGTGCGAGCAGGTGACGCCGTGGCCACTATAGCCCTGCATGTAGTAGGCGTTTTTCTCGATACGGCCGAATTGCGGCATGCGCGACATGGTCAACAGGAAGTTGCCGGTCCAGCGGTAGTCGATCTTCACGTCCTTCAATTGCGGGAAGGTCTTGAGGATTTTCGGGCGGATCAACTGCTCGATGTCATCCGGTTCACGGGCGCCGTAGACCACGCCACCGCCGTAGAGCAGGCGGTTGTCGGCGGTCAAACGGTAGTAGTCGAGCAGGTAGTTGCAGTCTTCGACGCAGTAGTTGTGGGTGATCAGGCTGCGTGCCTGCTTTTCCGACAACGGCTCGGTGACGACGATCTGCGAACCGCAAGGCATGCTCTTGCTGGTCACGCGATTATCGAGACCCTGCGGCAGATAGGCGTTGCCGGCGATCAGCAGATACTTGGCGCGGACCAGGCCTTTGGCGGTGCGCACGGTGATCGGCTCGCCGTAGGTGATTTCCACCGCCGCCGACTGTTCGTAGATTTTGCCGCCCAGGCCAATGATTGCCGAAGCTTCGCCGAGCGCCAGGTTCAGCGGGTGAATGTGACCGCCCTGCATGTCCAGCAGGCCACCGACGTAGGCGTCGGAACCGATTTCGCGCTTGATGTCAGCCGCGTCGAGCATTTTCAGGTTCTTGTTGCCGTAGCGCTCCCAGCTCTTCTTCTGCTCGGCCAGGCCCTTGAGTTGTTTCTTGTTCATCGCCGCGAAGATACCGCCCGGGCGGTAGTCACACTGGATGTCGTAGTGCTGTATGCGCTGACGAATAATGTCGGCGCCTTCGAAGATCATGCTGCCGAGCACTTCAGCGGTCTTGTCGCCATAACGCTCTTCGATCACGTCGACGTCGCGGCTGTAAGAGTTGACCAGTTGACCGCCGTTGCGACCGCTGGCACCGAAGCCGACTTTGGCCGCTTCCAGTACGGTCACGCTGTAACCTGCTTCGGCGAGGAACAGTGCCGAAGACAGACCGGTGTAGCCAGCGCCGATTACGCAGACGTCGCAATCCACCGCCTCTTCCAGCACCGGAAAATCGCCGGTGAAGTTGCGGGTGGCGGCGTAGTAGCTGTTTACATGCGTTTGTTTCATAAGTTTCTCCGATGGCCACCAGCACAATCGGCGGCCGCCGCTTTATTGTTATTAGAGCTTGATCCAGGTCGCTTTGAGTTCGGTGTACTTGTCGAACGCATGCAGCGATTTGTCCCGACCATTACCCGACTGCTTGAACCCGCCGAACGGCGCGGTCATGTCGCCGCCGTCGTACTGGTTGACCCACACGCTGCCGGCGCGCAGGCCACGGGCAAAGGTGTGGGCCTTGCTCAGGTTGCTGGTCCACACGCCAGCGGCCAGGCCGAAGATGCTGTCGTTGGCAATCGCCAGGGCTTCTCCAGCCGTGTCGAAGGTAATCATCGACAGCACCGGACCGAAAATTTCTTCCTGGGCGATGGTCATGGCGTTGGTGACGCCATCGAAAATCGCCGGCTCCACATACAGGCCGCCAGTGTCTTCGAGAGTGCGTTGACCGCCGGCGATCAGTGAAGCGCCCTGCTCCTTGCCGATGCTGATGTAGCGCAGCACGTTGTCCAGTTGACGCTGGTCGACGACCGCACCGACGGTGGTTTCTGGATCCAGAGCATGCCCCGGTTTCCACGCTTGCAAGGCTTCCAGCAACAACGGGATGAATTGCTCGCGAATCGAACGCTCCACTAGCAGGCGCGAGCCGGCGGTGCAGACTTCGCCCTGGTTGAAGGCGATGCCGCTGGCCGCTGCCTGCGCTGCCGCGCGCAAATCCGGCGCGTCGGCAAACACCACATTCGGGCTCTTGCCCCCGGCTTCAGCCCAGACGCGTTTCATGTTGCTTTGCCCGGCATAGACCATCAGTTGCTTGGCGATCGCGGTGGAACCGGTGAAGGCCAGCACGTCGACGTCCATGTGCAGCGCCAGCGCCTTGCCGACAGTGTGACCGTAGCCCGGCAGGACGTTGAACACGCCTTTTGGAATGCCCGCGTCCAGTGCCAACTGCGCAATGCGAATCGCGGTCAGCGGCGACTTTTCCGAAGGCTTGAGGATGAATGAGTTACCCATCGCCAGGGCCGGGGCGAATTTCCAACTGGCCATGATCAGCGGGAAGTTCCACGGCACGATGGCCGCGACCACGCCGGCGGCTTCACGGGTCACCAGGCCCAGTTGATCGTGCGGCGTAGCAGCGACTTCGTCGTAGATCTTGTCGATGGCTTCGGCGGTCCAGCGGATCGCGTTGGCGGTCGCGGGAATGTCGACGTTCATCGAGTCACTGATCGGCTTGCCCATGTCGAGGGTTTCGAGCAGCGCCAGTTCTTCCCGGTTGGCCAGGATCAGATCGGCAAAGCGGATCAGGACGCGCTTGCGCTCGGCCGGGGCCAGATTGCGCCAGACGCCGGAGTCGAAGGTACGGCGAGCCACCGCCACTGCGGCGTTGGCGTCGGCTTCATCGGTGCTGGCGACGTTGGCCAGGAAGCGACCGTCCACGGGGCTTACGCATTCAAACGTCGCGCCGCTGACGGCTGCGCAATATTGGCCGTCGATGAAGGCACGGCTTTCGATTGTTAGGGACTGGAAGCGTTGCTCCCAGTCGCTGCGGGTGATTGTCATGGTAGTGACTCGACGCAGGGGAATAGGTGATCGTCGGGCTGATGCCCACAATCCAAAACTTGAAATGCGATCTCTGTAGGAGCTGCCGAAGGCTGCGATCTTTTGACTTTGCTTCTTTAGATCAAGATCAAAGGATCGCAGCCTTCGGCAGCTCCTACAGGGGTGATTTACAGGTCCGATGGAGCCATCAAACGGTATGCAAGTACCAGTTGTACTCAAGGTCCGAAATGGAGTTTTCGAACTCCGCCAGCTCGCTTTCCTTGCAGGCTACGAACACGTCGATGTACATCGGGTCAATGTATTTGGCCATGACTTCATCGTCGTCCAGCACGCGCAGGGCGTCGCGCAGGTTGTTCGGCAGGCTTTGCTCGTTCTGCTCGTAGCTGTTGCCTTCCACCGGTGCGCCCGGCTCGATCTGGTTGGTCAGACCGTGATGCACGCCCGCCAGAACCGAGGCCATCAACAGGTACGGGTTGGCGTCGGCGCCGGCTACACGATGTTCGATACGTACGGCATCGGGCGAGCCAGTCGGTACGCGTACCGCTACGGTGCGGTTGTCGATGCCCCAGCTCGGCGAGTTCGGTACGTAGAACTGCGCACCGAAACGGCGGTACGAGTTGACGTTCGGGCAGAGGAACGCCATCTGCGCCGGCAGGGTCTCCAGCACACCGCCGATCGCGTGTCGTAGCGCGGCGTTCTGCTCGGGATCCTCGCTGGCAAAGATGTTGTTGCCTTCTTTATCCAGAATCGAAATGTGCACGTGCAGACCGTTGCCCGCCTGGCCAGGATACGGCTTGGCCATGAAGGTGGTGTCCATCTCGTGGTCGTAGGCGATGTTCTTCACCAGACGCTTGAGCAGGACGGCGTAGTCGCACGCCTTTATAGGATCGGCCACGTGGTGCAGGTTGACTTCGAACTGCGCAGGCGCGCTTTCCTTGACGATGGCGTCAGCCGGGATGCCCTGCTCTTTCGCGCCTTCAAGGATGTCCTGCAGGCAGTCGACGTATTCGTCCAGATCGTCGATCAGGTACACCTGGGTCGACATCGGACGCTTGCCGGAGACCGGCGAACGCGGCGATTGCGGACGACCGTTCACGTTGTCCTGGTCGATCAGGTAGAACTCCAGTTCGAACGCAGCGCAAATAGTCAGGCCCAGGTCGTCGAACTTGCGCACGACATTGGCCAGCACTTCACGGGGGTCGGCGAAGAACGGTTGGCCTTCGATCTCGTGCATGGTCATCAGCAGTTGCGCGGTCGGGCGCTTCTGCCATGGCTCGATGCTCAAGGTGCCGGGGATTGGGTAGCAGATCCGGTCAGCATCGCCGATGTCCAGACCCAGGCCGGTGCTTTCCACCGTGGAACCATTGATGTCCAGAGCAAAGAGAGAAGCCGGCAGGTTGATGCCTTTCTCGTAAACCTTATGAAGACTGGTGCGCTCGATGCGCTTGCCGCGCACCACACCGTTCATATCCGCAATCAGAAGGTCGACGTACAAAACCTCAGGATGTTTCTTAA
>NZ_JBOIBY010000273.1:0-16308 GCF_050739655.1 Pseudomonas sp.
CTATCGCTGGCAAGCCAGCTCCCACAGGGTTTTGTGTCATACGCAAATTATGAGACCGACGCCGTAACTGTGGGAGCTGGCTTGCCAGCGATGAGGCCCTGATTTCCAACATCATCTGAGGCTGACACACCGCCTTCGCGAGCAAGCCAGTTCCCACAAGAGGATCTGGCTTTAGCTGCCCCAGACGCGCTGCGCCTTGGGCGCCTCGGCCAAGATTGCGTCCACTGCTGCGCCGATTTCCTCAACCTGCCACAACGCCCCTTTGTCACGGGTAACACCAGTGCGCCAGCCATCCCCCAGGGAAATCCGCCCGCCCTGGCTTTCGAACACCTGCCCACTGACATGTGCCGACGCCGCACTCCCCAGCCACACCACCAACGGCGCAACGTTCTCCGCCGCCCAGGCATCAAAGCTGCCATCTTCAGGCTTCTTCACCACATCAGGCATCGCGCTTTCAGTCATCGAAGTCCGTGCCGCCGGCGCCAGCGCGTTGGCCGTCACGCCATAGCGCGCCAGCTCGGCCGCCTGCACCAGCGTCAACGCCGCGATACCACCCTTGGCCGCCGAATAATTCGATTGCCCCACCGAACCTTGCAAACCGGCGCCGGAGCTGGTGTTGATGATCCGCGCATCCACCGGCGTCCCCGCCTTGGCCAGATCACGCCAGCGCCGCCCGAGGATATTGGCCAGGCAATAATGTCCCTTGAGATGCACGCGCATGACCATGTCCCAATCCTCCTCGCTGAGGCTGATGAACATGCGATCGCGCAACACCCCGGCGTTGTTGATCAGCACATGCACTTCACCGAACGCCGCCAACGCTGCATCGACGATGCATTGCGCGGTGGCGAGGGTAGTGATGTCGTCGCTATTGGCGATGACCTGGCCGCCATTGGCACGGATCTCGCCCGCCACATCGGCTGCGGCCTCGGCGCGAATATCGTTGACCACCACATTGGCCCCTTGCGCGGCGAACGCCAGGGCGTAGGCGCGACCCAGGCCGCCGCCGGCCCCGGTGATAATCACGGTGCGGTTTGCACAGATAGACATGTTTGACTCCTTGAGAGACCGGTGGGCCGCACGCCTCAAGCGACGGCCCGGAAGAAAGAACTACAAGCGTTCGATGATCGTCACGTTGGCCTGGCCGCCGCCTTCACACATGGTTTGCAGGCCATAGCGGCCACCGCTGCACTCCAGTTCATTGAGCAACGTGGTCATCAAGCGTGCACCGGTGGCGCCCAACGGATGACCCAGGGCAATGGCGCCGCCATTGACGTTGGTACGCGCAGGGTCGTAATCCAGCTCCTTGGCCCAGGCCATGACCACCGAAGCAAAGGCTTCGTTGATCTCCACCCGGTCGATGTCGGCCATGCTCAGGCCGCTTTTGGCCAAGGCTCGGCGGGTCGCGGCGATCGGTGCCGTGAGGTGCCAGATCGGATCGTCACCCAGCACCGTCAAGTGATGGATGCGAGCGCGAGGCGTCAGGTCATAGCGCTTGAGCGCCGCTTCGGACACCACCAGCAGCGCGGCCGAGGCGTCGCAGGTCTGGCTCGACACGGCGGCGGTAATCGACGGGAACTGCGGGTCCACCGGTTGCAGCTCGGCCATCTTCGCCAGGCTGCTCTGACGCGGGGTTTCATCCACCGCCAGGCCCTGGCAACTGACAATTTCCCGGGCAAAACGACCACTGGCGATGGCCGCCAGGGCGCGCTCGTGGCTTTGCAGCGCGAAGACTTCCATCTGTTCGCGACTGATCTGCCAGTGATCGGCGATCCGTTGCGCGGCGTAGAACTGGTTCACCGGCTGCTCACCAAAGCGCGCACGCCAACCAACACTGCCCGAGAACGGGTCGGTAAAACCCAGGGGCTGGCCGGCCAGCATCGCCGAGGAAATCGGGATCTGGGTCATGGTTTGCACCCCGCCCACCGCGACCACGTCCTGGGTGCCGCTCATCACCGCCTGCGCGGCGAAATGCAGCGCCTGTTGCGACGAACCGCACTGACGATCCACGGTGGTGCCGGGCACCGTCAGCGGCAAACCGGCCGCCAGCCAACTGGTGCGGGCGATGTCGCCGGCCTGAGAGCCGATGGTGTCGACGCATCCGAATATCACGTCGTCGTAATCTTCCGGCGGAATCACGTTGCGCTGCACCAGCGCCTTGAGCACATGGGCGCCCAGGTCAATGGCGTGGATCTCGCTCAGTGAGCCCTTGCGTTTGCCAGTGGGACTGCGCAGTGCATCAACGATATAGGCTTGGGCCATGACTCATTCCTCGAAAGTGTGTCCCGGCCCGAGGCCAGTGGTGTCGGCAAACAGGTAGTCGCTGACACGGGTTTTGTGAAAACCGCGATCGCCCCAGGACGCATCGAGGGCCCAGGCGCGTTTCATGAACATCTGCAAATCCACTTCCCAGGTGTACCCCATCGCGCCGTGCACCTGGATGCCCTTGCGCGCAGCGATCCAGCTCGCTTCGTTGGCCGCCAGCCGCGCTTGGGAAACCCAGGCGCCCGCGTTGACGTCACCCCGCGCCAGGGCGTGGGCGGCGCGGTACAGCACCGGCTTGGCCTGTTCGATGTAACGGGCGACATCGGCCAGGTGATGCTTGACCGCCTGGAAGCTGCCGATCGGCTTGCCGAACTGCTTGCGCTGGGCCACGTAGTCCACCGACAAATCCAGCATGCGTTGCGCCAACCCGAGCAACTGCCCGGCTACCGAAAGAGCGCCCCGGTCGAGCAAGCGGGCTTGCAGAGCGCGGCCCTGCTCGCCACTGGCGATGCAGGTCGCCACCGTCGGGGTCCAGACTACGTCGCCCAGGCGTCGCGAGGCATCGATGCTCGGTCGGGATTGCACGTCCACCTGTGAGCGATGCACCACATGGATGTCATCGCCGTCGGTAAGGATCAGCACTTCGGCCGCTTGCGCATCGCTGACCAAGGCATTGACCGGATGACTGATCGCCAGGCGCAAACTACCGTCGGCAATGCGAGGCAACAGCTCGGCGCGGGCCGGATGCCCTGCCGGCAGACCGGCCAGCAGGCCGCTGGCAACATAAGCGGTGTCAGCCAATGAGTCGGGAATGGCGTAGTAACCCAGCTCCTGGGTCATCAGCGCCCAGGTCACATCGTCCATGCCCAACCCGCCTTCGGCCTCGGGCACCGACAGCGCGGTCAGGCCCTGTTCGGCAATTTTGTTGCGCAGGTCGCTGGAGCGCCCGACATCGGTTTCCCAGATTTCCCGAAGCATCTCGGGAGCGGCTTCGGTCATCAGGAAACGACTGATGGCTTCGCGGAACGCCAACTGGTCATCGTTAAAAGTGAAGTCCATGGCGGTTCCTTATTTCGGCAAACCGAGCATGCGCTCGGCAATGATGTTGCGCTGGATTTCGTTGGTGCCGGCGTAGATCGGCCCGGACTGGGCAAACAGGAAGCCTTCCAGCCAGCCCGCCGAATCGTCCGCCTGCGCGCCTTTTGCCAGCAGTTCACCGCGCGCGCCGAGAATGCGCATCGCGGTCTCGTGCATCTTCAAGTCCAGCTCCGACCAGATGATCTTGTTGATGCTCGACTCGGCACCGATCTGCTCGCCTCGGCTCAAACGCCCGACGGTGTGATAGGCCGACAACGCATAGGCTTCGGCGCCCATCCAGGTCTCCAGTACCGCGTCGCGCAGGCCCGGATCGCGGTCGGCGCTGGCGCGGTGCGCCTTGTACAGTTCGACCAGCTTGCGTGCGGTCGCCTGGAAGCGCGCTGGCGAACGCAGCAGCAGGCCGCGCTCGAAACCGGCGGTGGCCATCGCCACGTGCCAACCCTGCCCTTCGGCGCCAATGCGGTTTTCCACTGGCACGCGCACGTCGTCGAAAAACACCTCGGCGAAGGCGTCTTTGCCGTTGAGCGCCTTGATCGGGCGAATGCTCACACCGGGTGTGTCCAGCGGCACCATCACGAATGACAGGCCGTGGTGACGACTCGATCCCGGCTCACTGCGGAACAGGCCGAACAACCAGTCGGCGTAGATGGCCCGGGTCGACCAGGTTTTCTGCCCGTTGATCACGTAGTGGTCGCCATCGAGCACGGCCTTGCTGGTGATCGCCGCCATGTCGGAACCGGCGTTGGGCTCCGACCAGCCTTGCGCCCACATGTCCAGGCTGGCGGCCATGCGCGGCAGAAAGCGGCGTTTCTGTTCAGGGGTGCCGAACTCCATCAGCGTCGGCCCCAGCAACAGCTGACCGTTCTGGTTGACGCGCATCGGCGCGCCGGCCCCGTAATACTCTTCCTCGAAGATCAGCCACTCGATCAGATCGCAGCCACGCCCACCGAGATCGGCCGGCCACATCACCATCGACCAGCGGCTTTCGAACAGCTTGGCCTCCCAGGCGCGGTGCTGTTCGAAGCCTTCGCGGGTGTCGTAACTGGCCATCGGTTCGCGTGGCAGGTTGGCCGCCAGCCAGGCGCGGACTTCGGCGCGGAAAGCGTTTTGCTTGGGGGTGTAAGTCAGGTCCATGGCGTTATCTCAGAACTTGGCGTCGCGTTTTTCGACGAAGGCCCGGCGCGTTTCCGCAGAATCCGGGCTGCTGTAGGCCTGCATGGTGAAGCCCTGTTCCCAGCGATACTTGTCCTCAAGGTTGCCGTCCTCGATGCCGTTCAGGGCTTCCTTGGCGATGCGGATCATCCCCGGGCTTTTGGCGGCGATCTTCGCCGCGATCTCCAGGGCGGTTTCACGCAAGTGATCCTTGCTGACGATGCGCTCGATAAAGCCGTATTGCAGAGCTTCGCGGGCGCCGATGCTGTCGCCGGTAAAGAACAGATAACGGACTTTCTGCACCGGAAACAGGCGCTGCAAATGCGCACCGCCACCCATGGCGCCACGGTCGACTTCCGGCAGGGCGAATGTCGCGCAGTCGGAGGCGATGACGATGTCTGCCGCCCCGGTGATGCCGATGCCGCCGCCCAAAACAAAACCATGCACCGCGACGATCACTGGCACCGGGTTACGGTGCACGGCCTTGAAGGTCGCGTAGTTGCCGGCATTGACCTCGACGATGCGCTCGGGGTGCTTGTCCAGTTCCTTGATGTCGACGCCGGCGCAGAAACCGCGACCTTCGGCGCGGATCACGATCACCCGTACTTCGGGGTCGGCGCCCAGGGCTTCGATCTGTCGCGCCAGGGCCTGCCATTCCTGGCTGTCGAGGGCGTTGACCGGTGGTTTGGCGATCACCAGTTCAGCGATCCCCTGATTGAGTTGAGTCGTAAATGCCTGGTTCACAGGGGTGCTCCAATGCTGGCTGGATGATTTTCGGTTGGGGTCTGGCTGCGGGCCAGCAGCGCGTCCAAGCAGTGCTGGGCCTCGCTGGCGATGCCTTCGATGACTTCACGGCAACTGAGTAATTCGCCAATGGCCGCAGCAACCTGGCCGCTTGGCAGGATGCCCTCGTCCGGGACGCCATCGACCATCGAGCGCTGCAATAGCACCGGCTGGTTGGCGGCCATCACCACTTGCGACAGCGCCGACGGGTCTTCACGCAATGCGCGCACGAACACTGAAACCATGTGGCCCAAACTCATGCCGGTCTGCTGTTTCCACGACCAGGCACTGCCCAGGGCAATGCGCAGGCGGCCAAAGGCGCTGGCACGTTCCAGGTGATTGATGAAGCGGTTTTCGATCATGCGGTGGCGCATGCCATCCACCGCGAGGGTCACCCGTACCTGCTGCGGATCGTTGACCTTCAGATAGCGCTCAAGGGTCGCGGCCGGGGTCGGCGATTCGCGGGTCATGAGAAACCGCGTGCCCATGGCAATGCCGGCGCCGCCTGCGGCCAGCACAGACGCCAGGCCACGGCCGGTGGCGAAACCACCGGCTGCGATCACTGGCACCTTGACCGCTGCCAGCACCTGGGGCAGCAGGATCGAACTCGGCACGCCGCCCGTATGGCCGCCGCCTTCGCCGCCCTGGATGGTGATCATATCGGCGCCCAATTCCACCGCCTTGATCGCATGCTTCAAGGCGCCGACCGTGGGAATGCACAGCACGTTGGCTGCCTTGAACCGTGCGATGGTCTGTTTGTCCGGGCCGCGTCCGTAGCTCACGGCACGCAGGCGGTATTGGATCGCCAGGTCCACGCACTGCGCGGCGTTGTCCTGGAACATATGAAAGTTGAGGCCGAAGTTGCTGCCGCCAGTGGCGTCGATCACCTTGCGGATCTCGCCTTCCAGCTCATCGGCGGCGATGGTCGCCCCGGCCAGGAAACCGAAGCCCCCGGCCCGAGTCGTGGCGATCACCAGGTTGGCGTCGGCGACCCAACCCATGGCGGTTTGCACAATCGGGTAACGGCAACCGAGAGCTTCGGTCAGCGACGTATCCAGCCAGCGGTTCATTGGCTTTTTTCCTCGGCCTGCTTGTTGGCCTTGGCCATGCCTTTGGCATCGAAGCCGCCCAATTTGTCGCCGGACAACAGCTCGTTATGGGCATGGGCAAAGTGGTGCCAGGCAAACACCGCATCCATCGCCGTGCGCTTGCCTTGCAGGTCCTCGACGTGGTTGATCGCCTGCTTGGTCAGGGCCAGGCCCATGCGCGGCTGACGGGCGATGCCCGCGGCCAGGGCATAGGTGGCCTCTTCCAGTTCATCGCGGGGCACCAGGCGGTTGACCATGCCCACCGCATGGGCACGGGCGGCGCTCATGCGGTCACCGGTGAAGAGGAATTCCTTGGCGATACGCGGGTTCATTTCATAGGGATGAGCGAAATACTCCACCCCCGGAATGCCCATGCGCACCACCGGATCCTGGAAGAACGCATCGTCGCTGGCGACGATCAGATCGCAGACCCAGGCCAGCATCAGCCCACCGGCCACACAGGCACCGTGAACCATGGCGATGGTCGGCTTGGGCAGTTCACGCCAGCGCCGGCACATGCCAAGGTACACCTCCTGCTCGCGGGCATAGAGTTGCTCGCCACCGGGCTTGTTGGTGTGGTCCCACCACAGGTGCGCACGCTCGAACGGCTTGTCGATGTCGCGCCCCGGCGTGCCGATGTCGTGGCCCGCCGAGAAATGCTTGCCGTTGCCCCGCAGGACGATGACCTTGACGCTGTCGTCGTTCACCGCTTGGCGCAGCGCGGCGTCGATGGCGTAGGTCATCTGCGAGTTTTGCGCGTTGTTGAAGGTCGGCCGGTTCAGCGTCAGCGTGGCAATGCCTTCGGCCACGCTGTACAGCACCGGGGTGTCCGTCTCGTAGACGGCCTTGTCCTCGCGGACGATGAATTCACTGTCGCTGCTGTACATGCGCTTCTCCCTGGTTCAGGCCGTACGGATGCCCGATGGATTGCCCTTGATCGCCGCGGCGCGGTAATCGTGGGGATCGAGCCTGCGGATCAGCGCCAGTTGCTCCGGGGTCGGGTGCGCGGTTTCGTGCAACTGCGCCGACTTGAGCAACGGGAAGCCGGTGTTGTCCTGCACCTGTTCGAATGTCACGCCGGGGTGCAACGAAAGCACCTGCACCGCACGCTCCGGGCCGTTGAAATCCAGTACGCAGAGGTCGCTGACCACCCAATGAATGTCCATCAGGTCACGGCGTGCGCCTTCGGGCCAACGGTCGGCCTTGAAGCCAACGCCGGAGACCATGTCCACCTCGCCGCTGACGAACACCCGGCTGTTGTGGCTGGGCACGAAGAACGAGTTGAGGTGGTTGATGCTGTTGCCGGGCAAGCCGCGCACGCCGAGGATCGCGGTCTTGGGCTTTTGGTAATCGCCGACGCAGGACAAGTTGGTCTGGCCCCAACGGTCGATCTGGGTCGGCCCGATCATCGCGTGGCGGCGTCCGCCCCACACGCACTCGAAGACCCGCTCGAAAGACATGTAGCCGGAGAAACGCGGTACGTAATCACCACGTGGCCCCAACGGAATCGGCTCCTCGACCAGGAACGCCTCGCTGTCAGTCATCAGCAGTTCCGGGCTATGGGTCAGCTTGGCCAGGCTGGCGCCCAGGCGCGGAATCACGCCAAGGCCGGAGGCAATCACTTCACCATTGCCGCGCCAGGCTTCAGAAGCGGCGACGATCATCAGTTCAGCCAGGGTGAAATCACAGGTTGCAGACATAGTCGCTATTCCTCAGAACACGGGAAGGGGCAAGGCGCCCATGGATTCGGCACCGCCGTTCTGTGCCTGATAGGCCTGCTCGCCACCGGCGATGTAGGTCTGCACATAGTCCTGCCAGCCGTTTTCTGATTGGCTGCTGGCGACGTAGCCCTTGAGATGCTTGAGGTCCCAGCCATAGTCGGGCGCGCAGATGGTCGGGTGGGCACCGAGGGGTGCGTGCACCACGCCGCTCACCAGGTAGCGTTCGAAGGTGTTGAAGCGGGCCTGATCGGCGCTCAGTTCCAGACGCTCTTCCAGGCGTTCGCAGGAGACAACGCACTTTTGGGCAGCGCGGGCGAACAGGTGATCGAAATACGGGTCCGGGCCGGTCACCAGGCAATTGCCCAGGCGGTCGGCGACGTTGACATGCAGGAAGGCCATGTCGAGGTTGAGTGCCGGCATCGCCAGCAGCACCTCGCCATCGGCATAGGGCGACTGGATGGTCTTGAGTTCCGGGTTCAGGCGAGTCACGTCAGTGGCCAGGCCGCAACGGGTCGGCAGGAACGGCAAGCGCATGCCAGCGGCACGCAGGCCCCACTGGAACATGCCTTCGTCCAGCTCCAGCAATTCCAGCTCGCCGGCTTCGCGAGCCTTGCGGTAGTAGGGTTCCAGCGGAATCGCATCGAGGGTGGCGAAGCCGAACACCAGCTTCTTGACCTTGCCGGCGGCGCAGAGCATGCCGACTTCCGGGCCGCCGTAGGCGACCACGGTCAGGTCCTTGACCGGTGAACGCAGGATCTCGCGCACGATCGCCATCGGCTTGCGCCGCGGGCCCCAGCCACCGAAACCGATGGTCATGCCATCGCGCAGTTGAGCGACCGCATCGGCCGCTGTCAGTTGTTTATTCATCATGACAATTCCTTATTGTTGGCCGACCGAAAAGTCGTGCCCCCAAATGCTCACGCGGGTGAATTCGAATGCCGAATGCTCGGCCCAGTCGACTTGCAGTCCGCCGAAGCCGTACTCCAGGTCGAAACCGGACGGCGTCTTCATGTAGAAGCTGGTCATGCGGTCGTTGAGGTGCTGGCCGAGCGTCGCCGACAGCGCCACCTCATGGGCGCGCAGACGGTCATGGGCGCGACCGACTTCGGTCATCGAATCGACCTCGACCATGACGTGCACGCAACCTGACGGCACCGGGTATTCGGCCAGCGCCAGGCTGTGGTGGCGGGCATTCTGGCAATGCAAAAAGTGAATGCGGATTGGCGGTGCCGAGGGGTCGGGGCGGAAGTTGAAAATGTCCGACAGCTCGAAACCCAGCACGTCCTTGGCGAACGCCAGCGTGGCGTCGAAGTCCGGCGCCGGCAGCACGGTGTGGCCCAGGCCCATGTCGCCGGTGACGAAGCGCGGCACGCCCTGGGGCGAAACGAACGGCAGGCAGTCGGAGCGATGGCCCCAGCTCAGTTCATGGACGTTGCCCGACGGGTCGGTGACCTTGACCAGCGCCTGCACACCGCGCTGATCGATCTCGGCGGCAGTGCCCGGTTGCCACTCGACACCGGTGGCGCTCAGGTGCTCAAGGGCGGCCTTGAATGCCGGCTCGTTGGCCAGCTCCCAACCCGAAGCCAGGTAGCGCGCTTCGCTGCCTTCGACGATCAGCATGCGAAACGGACGCTCGTCCATTTTTACGTACAAGCCACCGCCCGGCGCCGGCTGCACTTGCATGCCCAGCACGTCTTCGGCGTAACGCTGCCAATGGCTGAGGTTTTCGATCTGCGTGACGAAATAGCTCAAACCGCGAATGTCGATCATGCCTGGGTCCTCGTTGGCTGAAGGGCTTGCGTGGCCTGCATTGTGCAAAGCGCCACCCAGGGCTTCATCGTCCGTTGAGACTAAGCACCGTCATGCTCCGGGCGTGATTGATGCCCACCACCAAACCCATGAGCCACACAGATCCCCTGTGGTAGCGGGCTTGCTCGCGAAGGCGGTGTGTCAGTCAACGAAGATGTTGGATTTGCCGGCCCCTTCGCGGGCAAGCCCGCTCCCACAGGGGGCTGGCGGCGAACACAAGATTTGATACCACCCCCATTAACTGTGAGAGCTAGCCTGCTAGCGATAGGGCCTTCCCCTTCAAATAAGATGTCGAATTTGCCGCCGTCATCGCTAGCAGGCTAGCTCCCACAGTGGGCATTCACAGGGCATCGGCCCTAGTCCGTTTTAGTGATTCGAACCGCACCCCACTCGCCCCAGACTTTGCGCATCCATCCGCCTTGCAGAGACAGCCCCATGGAGTTCGCTTTTACCGAAGAACACCTGATGATTCGCGACAGTGCCGAGCGTTTTCTCGCTCAGGTCAGCGATTCACATGCCGTGCGCGCCGCCATGAGCCGCCCGGACGCCCATGACCCCGAGGTCTGGCAACGCATCGGCCAGGAACTGTACTGGCCGGCCCTGATGGTGCCCGAGCGTTTCGGCGGCATGGGCCTGGGTTTTGTCGAGCTGGCGATCCTGCTGGAACAAAGCGGTCGCTATCTGCTGGGTTCGCCACTGTTCGCCACCGCCTGCCTGGCCACCCCGGCGCTGTTGCTGGGGCACAACGAGGCCGTGCGGGAACATTGGCTGGGCGCGATTGCCGCCGGCGAAACCCGCGCCACCCTGGCCTTCGCCAGTGCTGGCGGGCTGGACGCTGGCAGTGTGCAAACCGTGGCGCACCCGCAGCCTGGAGGCTGGACCCTGGACGGCGAGTACGCTCAGGTCATCGACGGCGCGTCGGCCGATTTGCTGATCGTCGCCGCCCGCGCCCCCGGCTCCCAGGACGAATCAGGCATCAGTCTGTTCGTCTTGCCCGGTGATACGCCGGGCGTGATGCGCAATCCACTGGCCACGCTCGACCAGACCCGTCGCCTGGCACGCATCGAATTACGCGGGGTGCAGGTCAGCGAGGCGCAACAGCTGTGTGGTCCCGAACAGGGCTGGGCGGTGCTGCGTGACACCCTGCAGATCGCCGCCATCGGTCTTGCAGCCGAGCAGACCGGCGGCGCCCAACAGGCACTGGACCTGACGTTGGCGTACACCGCCGAACGCCGCCAGTTCAAACGCACCATTGCCAGTTTCCAGGCGATCAAACACCGCTGCGCCGACATGATGTTGCAAGTCGAATGCGCACGGTCGGCGGCCTACTACGCCGCCTGCGTGGCCCAGGAGCATCTGGACCCACAAGGCGATGTGGCGGTAGCTCAAGAACTGGAGCTTGCCGCCGCAACCGCGAAGATCCACGCCAGCGAAGCGTTTTTCCACTGTGCCGCCGAGTCGATCCAACTGCATGGCGGCGTTGGTTTCACTTGGGAATACGACCCACACCTGTACTTCAAACGTGCCCGCGCCAGCGAGCAACTATTGGGCAGCCCGGCGTTGCACCGCGAGCGTCTGGCCGCACACCTGATGGGAGAGCAAGCATGAAAATCGGTTTCAGTCGCGCCGACGAAGCGTTCCGCCAAGAGGTCGCCCAGTGGATGGCCGAGCACCTGAGCGGTGAGTTTGCGCCGTTGCGCTTTCGCGGCGGGCCGGGAGATGAGCACAGCTTTCCTGAAGAACGCAAAGCCTGGGAACACGAACTGGCGGGCGGTGCCTGGATCGGCGTCGGCTGGTCGAAGGAACACGGCGGACGCGGCCTGTCCATCAGCCAACAAGTGATCTTCCACGAAGAATATGCCCGCGCCGGTGGCCCCGGGCGCATGGGGCATATTGGCGAAGGCCTGGTCGGCCCTACCCTCGCCGCCTTCGGCACCCCGGCCCAGCAACAACGCCTGTTGCCAGGCATCCTCGACGGCAGCCAGTTCTGGTGCCAGGGCTATTCGGAGCCGGGGGCAGGGTCAGACCTGGCCAATGTGCAGACCCGGGCGAAACTGGATGAAACAGGCGAGCACTGGCTAATCAGCGGGCAGAAAGTCTGGACTTCCCTGGCCCATGAGGCCGACTGGTGTTTCGTGCTGGCGCGCACCGAGCCCGGCAGCCAGGGCCATCACGGTTTGTCGTTCCTGCTGGTGCCGATGGCCCAGGACAGCATTCGCGTGCAACCGATCCAGCAACTGACCGGCACCAGCGAGTTCAACGAAGTGTTCTTCGACCAGACCGTCACCCACGCCGACAACCTGATCGGCCAACCGGGCGATGGCTGGAAGATTGCGATGGCGTTGCTGGGGTTTGAGCGCGGCGTGTCGACGCTGGGCCAGCAGATGCAGTTTCACAACGAGCTCGACGAAATCATCCGCATCGCCCGAGCCAACGGCGCCGCCCGCGACCCATTGTTGCGCCAGCGCATCGCCCAGGCCTGGGCCGGGCTCAAGGTGTTGCGCTACAACTCACTGCGCATGCTGTCCGGCCCGCAGGACGGCAACCTGGGGCGCGAAGCGATGATCTACAAGCTCGCATGGTCCACCTGGCACAGCGACCTGGGCAAACTGGCGATGGACGTGCTGGGCGATGCCGCAGAAATCCTCGACGCCGCGCCCTACCAGCTCAACCGACTGCAGTCCCTGTTCCTGTTCACCCGCTCCGACACCATCTACGGCGGCAGCAACGAAATCCAGCGCAACGTAATTGCCGAACGCGCCCTGGGCATGCCTCGGGAACCTCGGGTGAATGGGTGATATAGAGAGGAGCTTTGATCGTTCCCACGCTCTGCGTGGGAATGCAGCCCGGGACGCTCTGCGTCCCATAACCAGGGCCGCTCTGCGTTCCATAACCAAAGCCGCTTTGCGTTCCATAACCAAAGCCGCTCTGCGTTCCATAACCAAAGCCGCTCTGCGTCCCAATCAAGAGCCGAACGCGGAGCGTCCGTTGAGGCATTCCCACGCGGAGCGTGGGAACGATCAGAGGTTGGGTGGAACGCCTAATTAGCGCACCCGAATCTTCGGATCACCCGCCCCACGACGCAGGGTGGCGAGGAAGCCCTCCAGCGGCGCAGGTTCGGCGATGTGCGGCAAGGCATCCTTGTCCGGGCGTTGCGCCCAGAACGCATCCCACGACGGAAACAACTCGTGGAAAGTACCGGCGTAAGGCTCACGCCCCGGCCAGCGCATTTTCAGGCCGCCAATCGGTGGTTTGTTGAGATCGGTCGCGTACCAGTAGCACGGCAGGCGGCGACGGAAACACCAGCGCCCGTCGATCCGCTCGTAGTCGTCCCAGTACAGCATCTGCATGATCACCCACTCAGGCCCGGTCTCATGCTCGTTCTTCGAATAGACCACGCCGGTGGCGTGATCGGCATCGCTGAACTCGATGATGTGCTGCCCCAGGTGATGGGAGGTGCCGTGGAACTGCTTGCGCATGGTTTCGTCCAGCCACGCCTTGAGGTGCGCGCGACCGCTCTTGTCGCGGCCCACGCGCACATCCGGGGCGAAGCAGTTGGCCATGGCATCCATGTCGCGCATGTCCAGTGCCAGTGCGTACTTGCCGGCCAGTTGGCGGATCGCGTCCAGCGATTCGAGGCGGTCGATACGCCCCAGCAATGTGTCGTTGTCCTGGCTCATCAATCGAGCACCGTGTACAGGTCCGAACCGCGCCCACCGTCCACCGCCAGGCTGGCACCGGTGACATAGGAAGCCTCGTCGCTGGCCAGGAACAGGATCGCGTTGGCCAGTTCCACCGGCAGGCCGACCCGTTTCATCGGGATGACTTTTTCGGTGTTGGTGCGGGTCTTGGCATCGCCGAGCATGCCGGCCGTTGCCGGGGTGTCGACCACGCCCGGGATGATCACGTTGCAGCGGATATTGTGCGGTGCGCCTTCGCTGGCGGCCGCCCGGCTGAAGTTGATCACCGCCGCCTTGGCCGCCGAGTAACCGGCCATCCACGCGGTGCCGAACAGGCCGCAGATCGAAGCGATGTTGACGATCGATCCGCCGCCCTGGGCTTTCATCAACTGCATCGCGGTGCGGGTGCCGAAGAACGTGCCGTCCACGGTGGTGGCGAAGTTGGCGTGCCAGTCGGCGGTGGACATCGCGTCGATACCGCCCCAGGTGTAGGCCATCGCGTTGTTGACCAGGATGTCCAGGCGCCCGTGGCGTTGCGCGGTCGCTTGCAGCGCGTCGACGTAGGCCTGCTCGTCGCTGACATCGGCCACGGCGATCTCGGCCTGCCCGCCTTGGGCGCGGATTTTTTCCTGCACGCCTTGCAGTGGCTCGATACGTCGCCCGCACAGCACCACCGTAGCGCCCTCTTCGGCGAAGCGCAGCGCGGTGGCTTCGCCGATGCCGGAACCGGCGCCGGTGACGAAAGCGATTTTTCCTTCCAGACGTTTGCTCATGGGTGTCTCCCTGATCAGATAAAGGCCATGCCGCCGTTGACGGCGACGTTCTGCCCGGTCATGAAACTGGCGTCTTCGCTGGCCAGGAACACCGCCACCTTGGCGATCTCGTCGGTCTCGCACATACGGCCCAGAGGCACGTTCTTCAGCAGCGCCTGCATGTACTCATCGGGGATGCCCGCCATCATCGGCGTGTTGGTCGGCCCCGGTACCAGGGTGTTGACCCGGATGCCGCTGGCGGCCAGCTCACGGGCGATCGAACGGGTCAAACCCATCACCGCTGCTTTCGAAGCGCAGTAGTGGCTTGGGCCATCGCCGGTCAGTGCGGCGGTGCTGGACAGGTTGATGATCGCGCCTTTACGGCCACCCTTGACCATCAACTTGGCGCCCTCACGGCAGCACAGGAAGGTGCCGCCCAGGTTCACGCCGATCACGCGAGCCCAGCTGTCGTCCGGGGTTTCGAGGAAGCTGTCCAGTGCACCAACGCCCGCGTTGTTGACCACGATATCCAGGCCACCGAAGTGCGCCTCGGTCTGCCCCATGGCATCGGCCACGGAGGCACCGTCACCGACGTTGCAGGCCAGGGCCAGGACTTTGTCACCCAGGTCTGCGAGGCTCTCGGCCAGGGCCGCCTGATTCAGATCGACAGCCACTACCTTTGCGCCCTCGGCGACGAAACCACGCACGATAGCCTGGCCCATGCCCTGCCCGGCGCCGGTCACGAAGGCCACTTTGTTGAGTAACTTCATTAGCAATCTCCCAATGTGCAAATACGCTGCGATCCGCTGCCCTTGCAGTGGTGCCGTACCTTGAATGATTAGCGGCAAGGGCCTTGGCACACATCGTCCGATGGGACTAGCGCCACGTGGTCTGAACGGACGATGCCGGCCGAGGCGCGCAGGCCCAGCATTGGCCGATGCACACCCCGTCAGGTGCGCCAGTCCCCTTCAATTCGCTGTCGCGCCTGACGCGGTTGTGCTTTTCCTATCCGCAGAACATGGAGAGCCCCATGAACCAACCCGTAGACCTGCCCCTGCCCGTCGGCCATTACGCAACGCTGCCCAACAACGGCTTGCGCCTGCATTACCTGGATGAGGGCGCAGGCCCCGTGGTCCTGTGGTTGCATGGCAGCGGACCAGGCGCCAGTGGCTTCAGCAACTTCAAGGGCAACTACCCGCAATTGGTTGCGGCCGGCTATCGCAACATCGTGCTCGACCTGCCGGGTTTCGGCCGCTCGGATAAGCCCGAGGACGTGCAGTACAACCTGGATTTCTTCGTCGACTGTGTGGCGGCATTCCTGGAGGCCATCGGTGTACGGCGTTGCACGCTGCTGGGCAATTCGCTGGGTGGAGCCATTGCCCTGGGCTTGGCCTTGCGTCTGCCGCAACTGCCACAGAGCCTGATCCTGCTGGCACCGGGCGGTGTCGAGGAGCGGGAAACCTACTTCAAGATGGACGGCATCGTGCGCATGGTCAGCCTGTTTGGCGCCGGCCCCATTGGCATGGAAGAGATGCGCAGCATGATGCGCCTGCAATTGTTCGATGATTCGATCCTGCCGGAAAGCCTGCTGCAGGAACGCGTGGCGGTAGCGGTCACCCAACCGAAAAACCTGTTCAGCACCATGATGGTGCCCAACATGGAGTCACGCCTGGGCGAGATCCAGTGCCCGATCCTCGGCTTCTGGGGCACAAACGATCACTTCAACCCCATCAGCGGCGCCCAGCGCATCATCGACGGCGCACCCAACGCCCGCTTCATCATCCTCAACCGCTGCGGGCATTGGGTCCAGGTGGAACACCGCGAACTGTTCAACCGCAGCTGCATTGATTTTTTGCAGAACGGCTAATCCCCCTTTCGATCGTTCCCACGCTCTGCGTGGGAATGCCTCAACGGACGCTCCGCGTTCGGCTTTAGAAGAGGGACGCGGAGCGTCCCGGGC
>NZ_JBOIBY010000274.1:0-4475 GCF_050739655.1 Pseudomonas sp.
AATCTACTGACCGCCAGGGCGCGCCTTCACTCGAGGAAAGCAACTTACTCAACGGGTCCACCGGGCTCCGGACTCGTCGTAGATCTCAGTGGATTTGATGCCCCGGGCATCAAGGCGGATCTCGTCCCTTCGACCTCCGTGACGATCATGAACCTCGATGTACTTGTTGCCACGGGCATCAAGTCCACAGAGATCAGCAACACCCATTCACCCTCGACAAACCGAACAGACCGCATTCAGCTTTTTGGCTGCCCTTGACCCCCAACTGTCGCAACGTTCTCGCCCAAGCTTATGCGAGGACAACACCGTGGCCGATCACTATCAGCTCAACCTGGGTTCATTGCGCAGCAGTATTACGCTAACCCTGCACACCCACCACGCCGCCCGTATCTGGCAAGGTCGGACCGCACGCGAAGGCGTTCACTCGATCATGGGCATGGCCGGCTACATCAGTGTTACCAACCTGATCAAACAAACCGCGGCTCAGGACGACCCCTATGCCGACTGGGCCATCGTGCAACTCGAAGAAAAACTGATGCAGGCCAAAGCGGGAATGTTGGAACTGACCCAGCAGCTGGATCGGATCAGACAGGACCTGCCGACCCAGATCGACATGAGCGACAACCTCAACATCCACCCCGTCACCTTGCCGTTGTACATCGGCAGCCAGCTGGGTTTTCTGGCGGTCTATCTGCTGACCGACTACGACACCCTGGTGCGTCGCACCCTGCTGGCCCATCACACCGCCTTGATCGGCCGCATCGATATGGAAGCCTGGATCGACGACGGCGCCCATCTGCTGCGCAGCCTTTTCGGCCAGGCGCAGCGCTATCGACATGCCGGCGCCACACGCGATGACATGGCGGCGAACAACGCCCGTGCCCTGGCGGCGATCGATAAATTGGGTTTGCCCCCCATGGACATCCTTGAGGGTCATCGCCGCTCCCAGTTCGCGCCGCCAATCATTCGTCGTGGTGCTGTGGCAGTGGATGACGCTGACGCGTTGGAAGAGGTAGCGGCAGAGCACCCTGCGACAGTGGATGAGCCGGAGGACGAAGCATGATTCCCACGATCCCGGCTCAACCAATGCTCTTCGAAACGTTGACACCGGATGCCTATCGACAGCTCGAACACGCAGCCTCCCTAAAAGGCCTTTTAAAACCTTTTAAGGGTAAGGGGGAGTTGGAGCACCTGGCGCAGGCGGCAAGGGAAATCGAGGCGCAGTTATGTCACCTGATGGAGGCTGTGGTGCAGCGAGCCGGACGGCCCCCTTACTCACTGCTGGATATTCGATTGGTGCTGCAGAACACCAGCGCTGGCAGCACCTTTTTGCGTTGGCGCACCCGTGACTTCGCCCGCATGGGGGTTGCAGTCTGGGAGTGCCAGGTCCGCAACCAAGCCCTGCCGCAGACCGTACGCGAGGGACTGCACCGTTTCGAGTGCGAACGCATCGCACTGAACCTACAGATGAGTGTGGTGCATTCGCTCTACCGCCAGGCCACGACCTGCGCGATCAAAATGGGCAGCGCCGAACGGCTGCTGCGCCAGTTCACAACCGCAGTGGAGGTATCAGGATGAGTACTTTTTTTGTCGGCGAAGGCAACATCGGCAGTGCGCCAGAGTTCCAGGAGTTTCCATCAGGCAATGACGAGCCACGGCGTTTGCTGCGGCTGAATGTGTACTTCGACAACCCCGTGCCACGCGAGGGTAGCTATGAAGACCGAGGCGGCTATTGGGCGCCGGTTGAACTCTGGCACCGCGAAACTGAACACTGGAGCACCCTGTACCAGAAAGGCATGCGCGTGCTGGTCGAAGGCCGCACCGTGCGCGATGAGTGGGAGGACAGCGAAGACAATGCGCGAGTCACCTTCAAGATCGAGGCCCGCCGAGTCGGCATCCTGCCTCACCGCGTGCACAGTGTGGTCATGCGCGAACGCTCCAGTGAACCGACGGCATCTGCGACACACGTCGGCCAACATACAGAGCAAGCCAGTTCACCTGCACCGAAACCCAAAAAGCGCAAGGGGTCGCCACCTACAGACTGATCGATTTCAGGCATAAAAATTGCGCCTTTGCGCGAAATTGCAGGACGGTCATTACTCGCTGCTCGTGAAGATCCACACCACCGTCCAGCCGCAACGCGCTAGCAGCCTTGGCCCATTCAAACCGACCGTCACCGACTAATATGAGGAACCTGCCATTCAGGTTTCTCATTCTCAGCACTGCTACTTCCAACCACGCTGCTCCGAACTCAATCCGGAGCAGTTCTATGCGCCTCTTCCTCTGCGAGAAACCTTCCCAGGGTCGGGATATCGCCAAGGTACTCGGAGCCACCCGGCGCGGTGATGGTTGCCTGATCGGCACCGACTCAACCGTCACATGGTGTATCGGCCATCTGCTGGAGACAGCCCCACCCGAAGCTTATGGCATTCAGTACAAGAGTTGGTCGTTGGATCATCTACCGATCATTCCCACGCAGTGGCAGGTCGAGGTCAAACCCAAGACTGCGGCACAGTTCAACGTCATCAAGCGGCTGCTCGGTGAAGCCACCGCCGTCGTCATCGCCACCGATGCCGATCGCGAAGGTGAGATGATTGCCCGCGAACTGCTGGAGCTCTGCAAGTATCGAGGTCCCGTCCAGCGCCTCTGGTTGTCCGCACTCAACGAGGTGTCGATTCGTAAAGCATTGTCTTCGCTGAAATCTGGTCGAGAGACCTTTCCGCTCTATCACTCAGCCCTGGCCCGTAGCCGTGCCGACTGGCTGATGGGTATGAACCTCAGTCGATTGTTTACCCTACTCGGTCGGCGGGCGGGTTACGACGGTGTGCTGTCAGTTGGACGCGTCCAGACACCGACCCTACGCTTGGTGGTCGATCGGGATCGTGCGATTGCCAGCTTCGTGTCGGTGCCCTACTGGGAAGTGGATGTGCACCTGTCCTCAATGGGGCAACCATTCATCGCGTCGTGGTTACCACCCAGCTCAGGACGAGATGAGGCCGGTCATTGCCTGCAACAGGCGCTCGCCAGTCAGACAACCCAAGCGATCTCTAGCGGCAAGCCCGCCATAGTACTCTCGCTGCAGACGGAGCATTTCCGTGAAGCGCCACCCCTGCCCTTCGACCTGAGCACCCTGCAAGAAGTCTGCTCGCGCAAATTAGGGCTGGGGGTTCAGGAAACCCTGAATATCGCCCAAGCCCTGTATGAAACCCACAAAGCCACCACCTACCCACGCAGCGATTGCCGCTATTTGCCAGCGAGTATGTTCGACGAGGTACCCACGGTATTCGATGCCCTGCTCAAAACCGATCCCGCGCTACAACCCGTATTTGAAAAACTCGATCGATCATTACGTTCCCGCGCCTGGAACGATGCCAAGGTCACCGCGCACCACGGCATTATCCCCACCACCGAACCGGCAAACCTTGCACGGATGTCCGAACAAGAACGCAATGTCTACGAACTGATCCGTAGCTACTACCTGGCACAATTTCTTCCGCCGCATGAAATTGATCGGACCCAGGTCGAACTGGAATGCGGCGCAGAGCGATTGATCGCGGTTGGGAAACAGATCCTGGTCCAGGGTTGGAAAGGCTTGCTCTACGACAACACCGAGGAGGATGAGCCCAGTCAAAAGTCCCAAGTATTACCCGTCTTGCAACACGGTACGCAGTGCGCAGTGGACGACGTCGAACTCAAGTCCATGCGCACTGCCGCTCCCAAACCACTGACCGAGGGCGATCTGATCAAGGCGATGAAAAACGTGGCCAAACTGGTCAACGACCCACGCCTGAAACAAAAACTTCGGGACACTACCGGTATCGGCACCGAAGCCACGCGAGCCGGCATCATCAAGGGCTTGATTGATCGTGGTTATTTGTCGAAGAAAAAGCGTGCGTTAATGGCTACGGCGGCGGCCCATACTCTGATTGAAGCGGTACCCGGAGCAATCGCCGATCCGGGCATGACCGCGATTTGGGAACAGGCCCTGGACGAAATCGAAGCGGGACGTCTGACCCTGGAGGTGTTCGTCGCCAAGCAGGCAAACTGGATTGCACAATTGGTCGAACACTGCGGAGCGCTCACCTTGGCAGTACCGGTCGAAGCCGGTCCGCTTTGCCCCACTTGCAACGCCCCAATGTTCAGGCGTAAGGGTAAATCAGGGCCGTTCTGGTCATGCTCCCACTATCCGGATTGCAAGGGCACTATGCCGATCAGTAAAGATACGCGTCGCTCATGATGTTCCATGGGACGATCATCATGAGAACGGTGCGTTCTCTGCCTTGACGTCGTCCCACGCTCTCTGCTGTAGTGTTTTAGGTTCACCGCCAACGGCGACCCAAGACCGATTCGCTCCGGGTAGCTCGGTCGGACCCCTTGAGTTCGGAGCCTTCTCTTCTGCGGAATTCATTCCCGTTTTGTGCTTGACCTGATCGTGGTGGCGGATGACCGCTGTTGCCTCTACCAGACAACAGCGG
>NZ_JBOIBY010000275.1:0-22110 GCF_050739655.1 Pseudomonas sp.
CTGCTCGCGATAGCGGTGTATCAGTCAACTTCCATGTTGAATGTAACGCCGTCATCGCGAGCAGGCTCGCTCCCACAGGTTTTGTGTTTTCGGCTCACTGAGTAACACAGCGCGTAGTGGTAGTAACCCGGGTCACCTCGCCGTTTTCGCCACGCACATCGCCCATCACATCGGTTTTATCCATGGGTTCCTGACAGGTGCGTACGGGCGGAGGCGGCGGTGCGGCCGGTGGTGGTGGCGGCGGACTGGAACAACCACCGAGGATCGCTACGCAGAATGCGAGCGGAGCAAAGACGCGTTTCCCAAGAGTTTTCATAGGTTGACCCGCGATAAATGATCGACACCTTTTTGTGACAACAAAACCTGGGCGCAAAGTTCACGGGCCTGTCACAAAAAAAGTAATTACGCATCGCTTACGGCCAAAACAGTGGCCAATACCATGAAAGCCTGGCAGTTCTTACATCACAGGATCGGGGCGATGCAGGGAATTGCTTTGTAGTTCGTATCGCAGTTCTTCAATCAGTGCCGCCGCCGCTTCGGCTGTATGTAAGGTGGCCATGTTCAGGCCACTGACCACCAAGTCCACCTGACCCGACACGGGATGGTAGAGCTTGACCGTCAACGAGTGATCGCCGGTGATATCGCACGCACAGGCCAGGGGTGAAAAACTGTGCTCGATCAGCGCGCGCAGTTGCGCCAGAGACATCATAACGCTTGGCTCCGGCGACCAAATCCATCGTGTTGCAGGTTCATCAGGCTGTTCCTTAAGCGGTTTCGAAGGGGCGCGCAGGTCATCCAAAGGCACCTGTCGCACTCTTCCAGCCTAAAAGCCGCTCTACAGGGTCAACACATGAAATTGCACCTGTTGGCTTAGTGCATTTGCACCTTACCACTGCCGTTTAAAGTCACCCCCTGGATCGCCCTGCGCCGGAAAACAGACCGCGCTCGCGCGCCCACACAATCGCTTCGCTGCGGCTGTGCACGTCGAGTTTGGAATACACCGTCGCCACGTGGTTGCGAATGGTATTGGGCGCGAGCTTCAGGCGCGCGGCGATTTCCTTGTCGGCCAGGCCTTCGCAAATCAGGCCCAGCACATCGCGCTCACGGGCAGTCAGGTCGGTGAAGGAGACACTGGGCAGGCGTGGTGAATTGACGTTCTTCACGTTGGCCAGTTTTTCGATGAGCGTGCGGCTGAACCATGAGGCATCTTTCATCACCTCCTCAATGGCCGACACCAGTTCCAGCTCCGTGCGCTTGCGTTCGGTGATGTCCATCAACACCAGCAGGTAGCACGGGTTGTCCTGAATGTTCACGGTGTCCGCCGACACCGCGCAATCAATCAGCTCGTTATCTTTGCGGCGCAAGCGAACGTCGATTCGGTCCAGGCTGGCGGTTTTCTCCAGTGCTGCAAACAGCCGCGACCGTGCACTTTTGTCAGCGATGAAATCAATCTGCGCGACGCTCTCACCAAGGACCTCTTCACTGGCATAACCGAGGGTAGCCAGGAACGCTTCGTTGACATCCAGCACAATCTGATCAGCCGCGCCGCACAGCAGGATCGGCACCGGTGACAGGCGAAACGCCTTGGCAAAGCGCTCTTCACTCTGGCGCAAGGCGATTTCGGCCTTGTGTCGCGGCTCGATGTCGACGAAAGAAAACAACATGCAGGCTTCGTCATTGAGCTCAAGGGGCTGACCGGCGACGATCACCTGTTTGCTGCTGCCATCGGCCAATTGCAACGCGGCCTGCATTTGCGGGATGGTCGCGCCTTCGCGCAAACGCTGCTTGGCCAGATCTTTTTTTTCCGCCTGATCGAGCACATCCAGTTCATAGGCCGAAGCACCGATCACCTGATCGCGGGCAAACCCGGTCATTTCCAGGAAGCCGGGATTGACCTTGATGTAACGCAGATCACTGAGACGACAAATCACCGCCGGCGCCGGGTTGGCGGCGAAGGTCTTCTCGAACCGCTGCTCGGCACCGGCCCAGTCGGTGACGTCGTTGATGATCAGCACCAGGGACTCTGGCGATCCATGGTTATCGGCCAACACCAGGCTGCGGACACGATGAAACCAGGAGCGTTGATCATCTACCGTGCTGGTCACCTCCACCAGGACGTCGCTGAAGGACTCGCCCTTGCCGACACGGATGATGGGATAGCTGTCGGCAGGCACCACATGGTTATTGCGATAGCGCAATGCGAAGCGCTGGGTGTAGGCCTCGGCGTTGATGCCCAGGTCACTGACTTGCTCAGCACCGTGCATCGCCAGGGCAGCCTCATTGGCCCAGAGGATGGTCCGGTCGGGATCCAGCAGAATCACACCATCGGACAGGCCCGCGATGATCTGCTGCAATTGGCGGCGATTGGTGTCGCTGATCAGTACGTCCTGGCTCATTGCGGCTCCCCAAGTACGACGAGGTTGTCATGCCCCCTGTGAAGAGTACGACCGCCACGGTTTTCGATAGTGCAGAGAACCTGTGGGAGCGAGGCTTTCTTGCAATGGCTGTGGTGAAGCGAGGACGCCATCGCCGGCAAGCCAGCTCCTATTTTGTGCCAGCCACATTATTTGTGAACGGCATAACCACCTGTGGGAGCGTGGCTTGCCCGCGAAGACGTCCGCACATCCAGCATCAATGTGTCTGACCCAACCTTTCGCGGACAAGTCGAATCGTCGCACTGCTCGCTCCTACAGGTTCGCGGTGTTTGACGATGGCTCGGGCTGCGTTCGGACGAACTTATTTTTCAGGCAGCCAGCGCCCCTTTCGCCACGGTCTCGGAAGCCGCCAGCATCGCCCGCAACAGCACCGCGCACCCGGCGGCCAGATCGTCCGGTGCGGCGTTTTCGATTTCGTTGTGACTGATGCCGCCTTCGCAGGGTACGAAAATCATGCCGGCCGGGCCAAGTTCGGCAAGGAAGATTGCGTCGTGCCCGGCGCCGCTGACGATGTCCATGTTCGATAAGCCCAAGCCTTGCGCTGCATTGCGCACCGCTTCGACACAGTCTTTGTTGAAGTACAGCGGCGGGAAGTCGGCGGTGGGCGTCAGCTCATAAGTCAGCCCGTGCTCCTGGCAGGTGGTTTCGATGACTTCGCGGACTTCGGCGATCATCGAATCCAGCCGTGCCGGTTCCAGATGACGGAAGTCCAGGGTCATGCGCACTTCGCCGGGGATGACATTGCGCGAGCCCGGATAGGCTTGCAGGCAGCCGACGGTGCCGCAGGCGTGAGGTTGATGGCCGAGGGCTGCGCGGTTGACCGCACCTACGATCACCGAGGCGCCAACCAACGCGTCCTTGCGCAGGTGCATCGGCGTCGGCCCCGCGTGGGCTTCGACGCCACGCAGTTTCAAATCAAACCATTTTTGCCCGAGAGCGCCCATGACGACGCCGATGGTTTTGCGTTCGTCTTCCAGGATCGGGCCTTGTTCGATGTGCGCTTCGAAATACGCACCCACCGCGTGACCGCTGACCGCACGCGGACCGGCATAGCCAATCGCGTTGAGTGCCTGGCCGACGGTCACGCCCTCGGCGTCGACCTTGGCCAGGGTTTCCTCAAGGGTGAATTTTTCCGCGAACACCCCGGAACCCATCATGCACGGCGCGAAACGCGAGCCCTCTTCGTTGGTCCACACCACCACTTCCAGCGGCGCTTCGGTTTCGATGCCCAGGTCATTGAGGGTGCGCAGCACTTCAACGCCCGCCAGCACGCCGAAACAGCCATCGAACTTGCCGCCTGTGGGCTGGGTGTCGATGTGGCTGCCGGTCATGACGGGTGGCAGGTCCGGGTTGCGCCCGGGACGACGGGCGAAGATGTTGCCGACGGCGTCGATGCTGACGCTGCAGCCCGCCTCCTCACACCATTTGACGAAAGTGTCCCGGGCCTGGCGATCGAGATCAGTCAGGGCCAGGCGACAGACGCCACCCTTGACCGTGGCGCCGAGCTGGGCCAGCTCCATGAGCGACTGCCACAAGCGGTCGCGATTGATGTGCTGATGGGTGGACTGCAGAACGTCTACGGCCGCGTTCATGTTGATCTCCTCAGGCTGTTCTTATGATTTTTTCAGATGTCTGTTCGGTGTTTGTGATGCCGCCATCGCCGGCAAGCCGGCTCCCACAGGGTTCTCGGGTGTTCACAAAACCTGTGGGAGCTGGCTTGCCAGCGATGAGGCCAGTGATTACACCGCAGATTTCGCCACAGACGGACTAGGTCGCATCGCGCACAACCCGTAATAAATCACCCCGCCCAGCGCCGACCCCGTGAACCAGCCATAGCTGTAGAACCAGTTGAAGGCGTCGCTGCCCAGGGACAACAAGGTCAGCGCCACCGGCACACCGAACGCAAGAAACCCGTTCCAGTTCCATGCCGGGTACACGTCATCGCGATAGAGCCCGGCCAGGTCCAGTTGCTGTTTCTTGATCAGGAAATAATCCACCACCATGATCCCGGCAATCGGCCCCAGCAGGCTGGAATAGCCAAGCAACCAGTTGGAATAGACGGTCTCCAGACTCAGATCGGAGACGATCAAACCCAGTTTTTTCAGCAGCTCATGGCCCATCAACGCCAACCCGACAAGCCCGGTGAGCAGCACGGCATTGGTGCGGTTGATCACCTTGGGCGCGATGTTCTGGAAGTCATTGGTCGGTGAAACGATGTTGGCCGCGGTGTTGGTCGACAGCGTGGCGATGATGATCAACGCCATGGCCAATGCGACCCACATCGGGCTCTGGATATGGCCGATCAAGGTCACTGGATCGGAAACCGTCACGCCCACCAGCTTCACCGAAGCAGCGGTCATCACCACACCGAGGGAGGCAAACAGGAACATGGTCAGCGGCAGGCCGATGATCTGCCCGACGATCTGGTCCTTCTGGCTTTTGGCGTAGCGACTGAAGTCCGGAATGTTCAGTGACAGCGTGGCCCAGAAACCCACCATCGCGGTCAGCCCGGCGGCGAAGTAACTGGCCACACCAGCGCCTTCGGGACGCTTGGCCGGAATCGCCATCAACTCGGTCATCGACACGTTCGGCATGGCCCAAACCAGCAGCCCTGCGCCCACCAGCACCAACAGCGGCGCGGACAGGGTCTCCAGCCATTTGATCGACTCGGCGCCGCGAATCACCACCCACAAGTTCAGCGCCCAGAACACCATGAAACCGATCACTTCGCCGGTGCCGCCCAGGGATTTCCAGCCCTCGAACACCGAGCCCAGAAACAGATGAATCGCCAGGCCACCGAACATCGTCTGGATGCCGAACCAGCCACAAGCCACCAGCGCGCGGATCAAGCACGGGACATTGGAACCGAGGACGCCGAAGGACGAGCGCAACAGCACCGGAAACGGAATCCCGTATTTGGTGCCGGCGAACGCGTTGAGCGTCAGCGGGATCAGCACAATGATGTTGGCCAGCAGAATCGCCAGCAGCGCCTCGCCGACACTCAGGCCGAAATACGCCGTCAGCACGCCACCGAGGGTATAGGTCGGCACGCAAATCGCCATGCCGACCCACAATGCGGTGATGTGCCATTTGTTCCAGGTTCGTTCATGCACCTTGGTGGGTGCGATGTCGTGGTTATAATGGGGACTGTCGAGGACATCGCTGCCGGCTTCGAGCTCGAACAAGCCGTCGCGCTCGGTCACTTGCGATCTGATCTGTTGCATGGCCGCTCCACTGTTCTTTTGATTATTGTTGCTCATCAGGGGCTGGCGCCAATCTGCGCGAGCCGGACGATGGCCGGAGGAACTGACAACTTTCATGGACCGGCCAAGGTGTCAGCGGCGGCATCAATAAACGTGCCGGGTGCCGCGCTTACGCATCGGGCAGTGCCATTACAACTTTATAAGCAACTGATGTTTATCAGTTTTATTTATTCACCTGAAAAGTCCACGGGGACTTGCGATGCCACTCAGGCCGAATGCCACGCAAGTTGTCCGAACAGACAGGACTCAAACTGGTGCGTTTATCTTTTTTTTCAAAGTCGCGCATCAACCATAGACGACCATGGACCCAACTCAAACAGCTGATTTCACATAAGAAATCTTGACCATATTTCGATCCTGTCAAGTGCGTCAAAATGGTGAGGCGCCTCACCATTTTGGTGATTCTTAATTTTTATCGTTATTAATCAATACGTTAAAACAGATATAAGCTTATAAAAAATATTCTTGCTGATTCGATGAACTGCAGCTAGCGTTTAATCCTGACAGCACTGACAGGAATCACCCTGTCCGTGCTCGCTTCATATAAAACATCTAGAACCGGTATCAGCCGGTCATTGCCTGCGAGGAACTCGGAATGTCTCTGTTGATCCGTGGCGCTACCGTTATTACCCATGATGAAAGTTATCGTGCCGATGTGTATTGCGCAGACGGCGTAATCAAGGCCATCGGTGAAAACCTCGATGTTCCTGCAGATGCACAAATCCTCGACGGCAGCGGCCAGTACCTGATGCCCGGCGGCATCGACCCGCACACGCATATGCAACTGCCCTTCATGGGCACCGTGGCCAGCGAAGATTTCTACAGCGGCACAGCGGCGGGATTGGCCGGTGGCACTACCTCGATCATCGACTTCGTGATTCCCAACCCACAGCAGTCCTTGATGGAAGCTTTTCACCAATGGCGCGGCTGGGCCGAGAAGTCGGCCTCCGACTACGGCTTTCATGTGGCGATCACTTGGTGGAGCGAGCAGGTCCGCGAGGAGATGGCCGAGCTGGTGATCCATCACGGGGTCAACAGCTTCAAACATTTCATGGCCTACAAAAACGCCATCATGGCGGCCGATGACACGCTGGTGGCGAGCTTCGAGCGTTGTCTGGAATTGGGTGCGGTGCCCACCGTTCACGCTGAAAACGGCGAACTGGTGTATCACCTGCAACGCAAACTAATGGCCCAGGGCATGACCGGGCCGGAAGCGCATCCGCTGTCACGCCCATCCCAGGTTGAAGGTGAAGCCGCGAGCCGGGCCATCCGCATTGCCGAAACCCTGGGCACGCCGCTTTACCTGGTGCATGTCTCCACCAAGGAAGCCCTCGATGAAATCACCTATGCCCGCGCCAAGGGCCAACCGGTGTATGGCGAAGTGTTGGCCGGGCATCTGCTGCTGGATGACAGCGTCTACCAGCACCCGGACTGGCAAACAGCTGCCGGCTACGTGATGAGCCCGCCGTTCCGCCCTGTCGGCCATCAACAAGCACTCTGGCATGGCCTGCAAGCCGGCAATCTACACACCACCGCCACCGACCACTGCTGTTTCTGCGCCGAACAGAAAGCGGCCGGCAAGGACGATTTCAGCAAGATCCCCAATGGCACCGCCGGCATCGAAGACCGCATGGCCGTGCTTTGGGATGAAGGGGTGAACACCGGGCGCCTGTCGATGCAGCACTTCGTTGCGCTGACGTCCACCAACACCGCGAAGATCTTCAACCTCTACCCGCGCAAAGGTGCAATCCGTGTCGGCGCCGATGCCGACCTGGTGCTCTGGGACCCCCAAGGCACGCGCACAATCTCGGCCAAGACCCATCACCAGCAAGTCGACTTCAACATCTTCGAAGGCAAGACCGTGCGAGGCGTACCCAGCCACACCATCAGTCAGGGCCGGGTGGTCTGGGCCGATGGCGATCTGCGCGCCGAGCGTGGTGCGGGGCGGTATATCGAACGGCCGGCTTATCCGGCGGTGTTTGATTTGCTGAACAAGCGGGCTGAGTTGAATCAGCCTAGGGCTGTGAAACGCTGAGCACCGCTGAAACCCGGAGTATTGAAGATCGTTCCCACGCAGAGCGTGGGAACGATCAGCCCATCAGAGGCAGCACCTCCATCACCGTGAGGCTAAAAACCGTGATCAAGACCCTGACCCACCTCCCGCATCCTTACGAGGATGCAGCCGCCCTCGCCGGCCATTTCACCGATCTGGCGCCGCCGCTCAATGAGCGCCAGGCCCACCTGGAAGCCTCGCGCTGTCTGTATTGCTACGACGCACCCTGCGTGAATGCCTGCCCGAGCGAGATCGATATTCCCTCGTTCATCCGCAACATCCATCAGGACAACGTGCAGGGCGCGGCGCAGAAAATCCTCTCGGCCAACATCCTCGGTGGCAGTTGCGCCCGGGTCTGCCCGACGGAAATCCTCTGCCAGCAAGCCTGCGTGCGTAACAACGCCCACGAGTGCGCGCCGGTGATGATCGGGCTGTTGCAGCGCTACGCCGTGGACAACGCGCACTTCAGCGAGCACCCCTTCTCCCGTGCCGCCGCCACCGGCAAGCGCATCGCCGTGGTTGGCGCCGGTCCCGCAGGGCTTTCCTGCGCCCATCGCAGTGCCATGCACGGGCATGACGTGGTGATTTTCGAAGCACGGGAAAAGGCTGGCGGCCTCAACGAATACGGGATCGCCAAGTACAAACTGGTGGACGATTACGCGCAAAAGGAACTCGACTTCCTGCTGGACATTGGCGGCATCGAAATCCGTCACGGACAAAAGCTCGGGGAGAACCTGACCCTCAGCGAATTGCATCAACAGTTCGACGCGGTGTTCCTCGGTCTTGGCCTTGCAGCGAGCAAGCAATTGGGCCTGGCCCACGAAGACGCGCCCGGACTGCTGGCCGCCACCGATTACATCCGCGAATTGCGCCAGGCCGATGACCTGACGCAGCTGCCGCTGGCCGACCACTGCATCGTCCTCGGCGCGGGCAATACCGCGATCGACATGGCCGTGCAAATGGCTCGCCTTGGTGCTCGCGACGTCAATCTGGTGTACCGCCGAGGTGTGGAGGACATGGGCGCCACCCACCACGAACAGGACATCGCCAAAGCGAACCAGGTACGCCTGTTGACCTGGGCTCAACCGGAGGAAGTGCTGCTCGATGACAACGGCCGCGTGCGGGGCATGCGCTTTGCCCGCACGCATCTGGTCGAAGGTCGCCTGCAAACCACCGGTGAAACCTTCGAACTGGCCGCCGACGCGATCTTCAAAGCCATCGGCCAGGCCTTCGACAGTAGCGCCCTCGCCGACCCGCTGGCCCGTGAACTCAAGCGTCAAGGCGAGCGCATCGAAGTGGACGATCAACTGCGTACCAGCATCCCCGGCGTGTATGCCGGCGGTGACTGCACCAGCCTCGATCAGGACCTGACCGTGCAAGCGGTGCAGCATGGCAAACGGGCCGCCGAGGCCATCCACTCTCAACTGATGCTCAACGTGGAGGCTGCGTAAATGGCCGATCTGTCGATTGTTTTCGCTGGCATCAAATCCCCCAATCCATTCTGGCTGGCGTCCGCACCGCCGACCGACAAGGCGTACAACGTGGTCCGCGCCTACGAGGCGGGCTGGGGTGGCGTGGTCTGGAAAACCCTGGGTGAAGACCCGGCTGCGGTGAACGTTTCGTCACGCTATTCCGCGCACTTCGGGGCTAACCGGGAGGTCCTGGGTTTCAACAACATCGAACTGATTACCGACCGCTCACTGGAGATCAATCTGCGGGAAATCACCCAGGTGAAAAAGGATTGGCCGGACCGCGCACTGATCGTTTCGCTGATGGTGCCGTGCGTCGAGGAGTCGTGGAAAAACATCCTGCCGCTGGTGGAAGCCACGGGCGCCGACGGTATCGAGTTGAACTTCGGTTGCCCTCACGGCATGCCGGAACGCGGCATGGGCGCGGCGGTCGGACAGGTTCCGGAGTACGTCGAGCAGGTCACTCGCTGGTGCAAGACTTATTGCTCGCTGCCGGTGATTGTCAAACTCACACCCAACATCACCGACATCCGCGTCGCTGCCCGGGCGGCGCACCGTGGCGGCGCGGATGCGGTGTCGTTGATCAACACAATCAACTCGATCACCAGCGTCAACCTGGAACGCATGGTCGCCAATCCAATCGTTGGCAGCCAAAGCACCCACGGTGGATATTGCGGCTCGGCGGTCAAGCCGATTGCCTTGAACATGGTCGCCGAGATCGCCCGCGACCCACAGACTCGCGGCCTGCCCATCAGCGGCATTGGCGGCATCGGTAACTGGCGTGATGCCGCGGAATTCATCGCGCTGGGCTGCGGTTCGGTGCAGGTGTGCACGGCGGCGATGTTGCACGGGTTCCGGATTGTCGAGGAGATGAAGGACGGCTTGTCGCGCTGGATGGACAGTCAGGGCTACGCCAGCATCGCCGAGTTTTCCGGACGCGCCGTGGCCAATACCACGGACTGGAAGTACCTGGACATCAACTATCAGGTGGTCGCGAAAATCGACCAGCAGGCGTGCATCGGTTGTGGTCGCTGCCACATTGCTTGCGAGGATACGTCACACCAGGCGGTGGCCAGCCTGACCAAAGCCGATGGTACGCACAGCTATGAAGTGATCGATGAGGAGTGCGTGGGTTGCAATCTGTGCCAGATCACCTGCCCGGTGCAGGACTGCATCGAGATGGTGCCCGTGGACAGCGGGAAACCGTTTCTGGATTGGAATCATGATCCGAGGAATCCCTACCATGTCAGTCCTTGAGGACAGCATCGTCTGAACTGACGCCATCGCTGGCAAGCCAGCTCCCACAGGGATCTTGGATGTTCACAAAACCTGTGGGAGCTGGCTTGCCAGCGAAGAGGCCCGCACAGTCACCACAAATCTCAAGGCTCCAACCCGATCCCCCGCAAAATCACGCTGGTCACCGTCTGAATCGCCCTTTCGAACTGCATGTCCGTCAACGGCTGATGATCATTGAGAATATTCACCTGGTGATCGAAGTCCGCATAGTGCTGGGTCGAGGCCCAGATCATGTACAGCAGGCTCGATGGCTCCACCGGCAGGATGCGTTTGTCGTCCACCCACTGGCGAATCTTCGCCTCTTTCATCTTCGCCCAATCGTACAGGCTGGCATCCAATGCCTCGCCCAATGTCGGCGCGCCGTGGATGATTTCGTTGGCCCAGACTTTTGAACCGTAAGGCCGGCTGCGGGAGTGGTTCATCTTGGCGCGGATGTAGCTGCTGAGCACCACGCGCGGGTCGTCGAACATCTCGAAGCACAGCGCGTCCTGTTTCCACACTTCCAGCAGATCGAACAGCACGGCGCTGTACAACTCGGTCTTGGTGCTGAAGTAGTAATGCAGGTTGGAGCGCGGCAGTTGCACTTCGGCGGCGATGTCGGCCATGGCGGTACTGCCGAAGCCTTTTTCGGCGAAGACCTTCTCGGCCCCCAGCAGAATTTTCTCGACGTTACTGCGACGAATCTCGATCTTGTGATTGCCCATAAGGGCTCCCTGACAACAGCGTTAAACAAGACTAGCACCCGCTCTATCTCGCGGCGACAGGCGCAAACCAAACATTTCACTCCCCGGCTTGCGGTGCAAGTCATCGTATAACTTCTGATTGACAACAGTGAAACGGCCCGTAAATAATCGCCGCCAATGTTGTACGACGACGTATGACAACAATAAAAACAAAAATGAAGGGAGCGTCACAGTGAGTAAGCTCGTCCGCAATTCGTCCATCCGCAACCCACGCCCAACCTTTGCCCGTCGCCATACGCTGAGCCTGATCGGTTGCTCCAGCCTGGTCCTCGCCCTGCCAATGGCCAGCCAGGCCGAAGGTTTTACCGATGACGCCAAAGCCACGCTGAACCTGCGCAACGCCTACTTCAATCGCAACTTCACCAACCCGGCCGCCGCTCAGGGCAAGGCCGAAGAGTGGACGCAGAACTTCATTCTCGATGCCAAGTCCGGCTTCACCCAAGGCCCGGTCGGCTTCGGTGTCGATGTGCTGGGCATGTACTCGCAGAAGCTCGACGGCGGCAAAGGCACCGGCGGTACGCAACTGTTGCCGATCCACAGTGACGGCCGCCCTGCCGACAACTTCGGGCGCCTGGGCGTCGCGCTCAAAGGCAAGATTTCGAAAACCGAAGTGAAGGTCGGCGAGTGGATGCCGGTGCTGCCGATCCTGCGCTCCGACGATGGCCGTTCGCTGCCGCAGACCTTCCGTGGCGGCCAGGTGACGTCGACCGAGATCAGCGGCCTGACGCTCTACGGCGGCCAGTTCCGCCAGAACAGCCCGCGCAACGATGCGAGCATGGAAGACATGTTCATGAACGGCAAAGCGGCGTTCACCTCAGATCGTTTCAACTTCGGCGGCGGCGAATATGCGTTCAACGAGAAGCGCACCCAGGTCGGCGTGTGGTACGCCGAGCTCAGCGACATCTACCAACAGCAGTACTTCAACCTGAGCCACAGCCAGCCCATCGGCGACTGGACCCTAGGCGCCAACCTCGGCTACTTCATCGGCAAGGAAGACGGCAGCGCGCTGGCCGGCGATCTCGACAACAAAACCGCGTTCGCCCTGCTCTCGGCCAAGTACGGCGGCAACACTTTCTATGTCGGCCTGCAGAAACTCACCGGCGACAATCAGTGGATGCGCGTCAACGGCACCAGCGGCGGCACCCTGGCCAACGACAGTTACAACTCCAGCTATGACAACGCCAGGGAAAAATCCTGGCAGGTTCGCCACGACTACAACTTCGTCGCCCTCGGCGTGCCCGGCCTGACCCTGATGAACCGCTACATCAGCGGCGACAACGTGCACACCGGGGCCATCACCGACGGCAAGGAATGGGGCCGTGAAACGGAGCTGGCCTACACCGTGCAGAGCGGTGCGTTGAAAAACCTCAACGTCAAATGGCGTAACGCGACCATTCGCCGGGATTTCAGCACTAACGAATTTGATGAAAACCGCATTTTCATCAGTTATCCGATCAGCCTGCTGTAAACACACAACCCCTGTGGGAGCGAGCCTGCTCGCGATAGCGGTGGATCAGCCTGAAAATGTTTTGTCTGTTAGGCCGCCATCGCTGGCAAGCCAGCTCCCACAGGTTCGTGGTGTTTGGTGAACTCGGGTACGACACAAATCCGTAGGAGCCGACTTGCTGGCGATAGCGGTGGTTCAGCTTGAACATGTTTTGACTGTCAGGCCCCCATCGCTGGCAAGCCAGCCCCCACAGGTTCGTGGTGTTTGGTGAAATCGGGTACGACACAAATCCGTAGGAGCCGGCTTGCTGGCGATAGCGGTGGTGAATGTAAGGCCGCCATCGCTGGCAGGCCAGCTCCCACAGGGTTAGGGGTGAGCTTCAGTTCTTCAGTAAACGACCCTCCGTCAATTTCCACCAAAGTCGCGTTGACAAGAACCGGAAAGCCTTACGATACTTCGACACAGTTGTACGACAACCTATAACGAATCAATAACAACAACTGTTTGTCCAGGATTCCCCATGACGACCACTGCAACCGCCCGCATTCACTTCAATCGCCTGCTGCTGACCGGTGCCGCCGGTGGCCTGGGCAAGGTCCTGCGCGAAAGCCTGCGCCCTTATGCCAACGTCATTCGCCTGTCCGACATCGCCAACATTGCCCCGGCCATCGATGACCGCGAAGAAGTGGTGCTGTGCGACCTCGCCGACAAACAAGCCGTGCATCACCTGGTGGAAGGCGTGGACGCGATCCTGCACTTCGGCGGCGTGTCCACCGAGCACTCGTTCGAAGCGATCCTCGGCGCCAACATCTGCGGCGTATTCCACATCTATGAAGCGGCACGTCGACACGGCGTCAAGCGCGTGATCTTCGCCAGCTCCAACCACGTGATCGGCTTCTACAAGCAGGACGAAGTGATTGACGCCCACTCCCCTCACCGCCCGGACAGCTACTACGGCTTGTCCAAGTCCTACGGCGAAGACATGGCTACGTTCTACTTCGATCGCTATGGCATCGAGACCGTCAGCGTGCGCATTGGCTCGTCGTTCCCGGAACCGCAGAACCGCCGGATGATGAGCACCTGGTTGAGCTTTGGCGACCTCACGCAACTGCTGGAGCGCGCGCTGTACACCCCCGGCGTCGGCCACACCGTGGTCTACGGCATGTCCGATAACAAGGACATCTGGTGGGACAACCGCTACGCCTCGAAATTGGACTATGCCCCGCAGGACAGCTCCGAAGTGTTCCGCGCCAAAGTCGAAGCCCAGCCGATGCCGGCAGCCGATGACCCGGCCCGCATCTACCAGGGCGGCGCCTTCTGCACAGCCGGCCCGTTCGGCGACTGAACCCAATCGCTCAACACTTGATCCCCACAACAAGAACCCAAGGGAATGAGTTGCCATGCAAGCCGAATTGATTGTCGATGCCCGTAACGCAGTCGGTGAATGCCCGGTCTGGGTGCCTGAAGAAAACGCCCTGTACTGGGTGGATATTCCTGCCGGCAACCTGCAACGCTGGAGCGTTCAAAGCGGTACTGTCCAAGCCTGGAAAGCCCCAGAAATGCTGGCGTGCATTGCCCGGCACAGCCATGGCGGCTGGGTGGCCGGCATGGAAAGCGGCTTCTTCCATTTGCACACGCACAACGACGGCAGCCTCGCCTGCGAGTTGCTTGGCCAGGTCGAGCACAGTCGTCAGGACATGCGCCTGAACGATGGTCGTTGTGATCGACAGGGTCGGTTCTGGGCCGGCAGCATGGTGCTGAACATGGGCGCCAATGCCGCCGAGGGTCGGCTCTATCGCTATAGCGCCGGGCAGTCCGGCGTGGTCGATGCGCAACTCGACGGTTTCATCGTGCCCAACGGCCTGGGCTTCAGTCCGGACGGCAAGACGATGTATCTGTCGGACTCGCACCCCAACGTGCAACTGATCTGGGCCTTCGATTACGACACCGCCAGCGGCACGCCGTCCAATCGCCGGGTGTTCGTCGACATGAACCACTTTTGCGGTCGTCCCGATGGCGCCGCAGTGGATGCCGATGGCTGTTACTGGATTTGCGGCAACGACGCCGGCCTGGTGCACCGTTTCACCCCCGACGGTCGCCTGGATTACTCGTTACCCGTACCGGTGAAGAAACCCAGCATGTGTGCCTTCGGCGGCAGCCAGATGGACACGCTGTTCGTGACCTCTATTCGCCCCGGTGACGACCATGACCAACAGTCATTGGCCGGTGGTGTATTCGCCCTCAACCCCGGCGTCAAAGGCTTGCCGGAACCTCATTTCAACCATTCGCCCACCTGATTCAAAACGCTGACCCCCTCTGCTGCATCGCTGTGTCTTGAATAAAAAAATAACAAAACTGGAGATACCCCCATGGACTTCAAACGCACCTTGCTCGCCGCTGCACTTCCGATCACTGCAACCCTCGCCTTCTCCCTCAGCAGCGCCGCCCATGCGCTGGAAATCAAATTCGCCGACATCCATCCCGCCGGTTATCCGACCGTCGTGGCTGAAGAACAGCTGGGCAAGACCCTGGTGGCCGACAGCGACGGCAAGCTGACCTTCAAGATGTTTGCCGGCGGTGTGCTTGGCTCGGAAAAAGAAGTGGTCGAGCAGGCCCAGGTCGGCGCCATCCAGATGGCCCGGGTCAGCCTCGGCATCGTCGGCCCGGTGGTACCGGACGTAAACGTGTTCAACATGCCGTTCGTATTCCGCGACCAGGCGCACATGCGTAAGGTCATCGACGGTGCAGTCGGCGACGAAATCCTCGACAAAATCACCAACTCGGAATTCAACCTGGTGGCCCTGGCCTGGATGGACGGCGGCACGCGCAACATCTACACCAAAAAACCGGTGCGCAGCCTGGAAGACCTCAAGGGCATGAAGATCCGCGTACAAGGCAACCCGATGTTCATCGAGACCATCAACGCCATGGGCGGCAACGGTATCGCCATGGACACCGGTGAGATCTTCAGTGCCTTGCAGACCGGCGTGATCGATGGCGCGGAAAACAACCCGCCTACCCTGCTGGAACACAACCACTACCAGAACGCCAAGTTCTACAGCCTGACCGGCCACCTGATCCTGCCTGAGCCGATCGTGATGTCGAAGATCACCTGGGAAAAACTCACCCCGGATCAGCAAACCCTGGTGAAAAAAGCCGCCAAGGCCGCCCAGGCCCAGGAACGCACCCTGTGGGATGCGAAATCGGCCAGCAGCGAAGAGAAACTCAAGGCTGCGGGCGTCGAGTTCATCACCGTCGACAAAAAACCTTTCTATGAGGCAACCGCCTCGATCCGCGAGAAATACGGCGCGCCTTATGCCGACCTGATCAAGCGCATCGAAGCCGTTCAGTAACTCTCTCCCGCACTCAAGAAAGGCCCGGCGCCACTGACGTTGTAATACGTCGGTGCGCGCCCGGTTACGGTGAAATCCGATGAAGAATCTGCTGTTGCGCATCAACGACAGGATTTACATGGCCTGCATCTGGGTGGCCGGCCTGTCTGTCCTGGCCATTTCCCTGATGATCCCCTGGGGCGTGTTCGCCCGTTACATCCTCGGCACCGGCTCCAGCTGGCCGGAGCCGACCGCGATCCTGCTGATGATGGTCTTCACCTTCATTGGCGCCGCCGCCAGTTATCGTTCCGGCTCGCACATGGCAGTGGCCATGCTCACCGACCGCATGGCCCCCAGCCTGCGTAAGACCATGAGCATCGTCGCGCAACTGCTGATGGCAACCATCTGCCTGTTCATGGCCATCTGGGGCACCAAGCTGTGCATCTCGACCTGGAACCAGTTCATGAGCGCCCTTCCGACCTTGCGCGTAGGCATCACCTACATGCCGATTCCGGTGGGCGGCGTGCTGACGCTGATCTTTGTCCTGGAAAAACTCTTGCTCGGTGACCAGAGCAACCGTCGGGTCGTGCGTTTCGACCTCGTTGAAGAAAACGAAGGTGCCGCTTAATGGACGCTCTGATTCTACTCGGCAGTTTTATCGCTTTGATCCTGATCGGCATGCCGGTTGCCTACGCCTTGGGCCTTTCCGCCCTGATCGGCGCCTGGTGGATCGACATCCCCTTCCAGGCCCTGATGATTCAGGTGGCCGGTGGCGTGAACAAATTCTCCCTGCTGGCGATTCCGTTCTTTGTGCTGGCGGGCGCGATCATGGCCGAGGGCGGCATGTCCCGTCGGCTGGTGGCGTTCGCCGGGGTCCTGGTGGGTTTCGTGCGCGGCGGCCTGTCGCTGGTCAACATCATGGCCTCGACGTTCTTCGGTGCGATCTCCGGTTCTTCCGTGGCGGACACCGCTTCGGTCGGTTCGGTACTGATTCCGGAAATGGAGCGTCGTGGCTATCCCCGTGAATTCGCCACGGCGGTCACCGTCAGCGGTTCGGTACAGGCCCTGCTGACCCCGCCAAGCCACAACTCGGTGCTCTACTCGCTGGCCGCTGGCGGCACAGTGTCGATTGCCTCGCTGTTCATGGCCGGTGTGGTGCCGGGGCTGTTGATGAGCGCGTGCCTGATGGTGCTGTGCCTGATCTTCGCCAAGAAGCGCGACTACCCCAAAGGTGAAGTCATTCCGATGCGCCAGGCGCTGAAGATCTGCGGCGAAGCGCTGTGGGGCCTGATGGCCATGGTCATCATCCTGGGCGGTATTCTTTCGGGGATTTTTACGGCGACCGAATCGGCGGCGATTGCCGTGTTGTGGTCGTTCTTCGTCACCATGTTCATCTACCGCGACTACAAGTGGAGCGAACTGCCGAAACTGATGCACCGCACGGTGCGCACGATTTCGATCGTGATGATCCTGATCGGCTTCGCCGCCAGCTTTGGCTACATCATGACGCTGATGCAGATCCCGGCGAAGATCACCACGATGTTCCTGACCCTGTCGGACAACCGTTACGTGATCCTGATGTGCATCAACGTCATGCTGCTGTTGCTTGGCACCGTGATGGACATGGCACCGCTGATCCTGATCCTGACGCCGATCCTGATGCCAGTGATTCTGGGCATTGGCGTCGACCCGGTACAGTTCGGCATGATCATGCTGGTGAACCTGGGGATCGGTTTGATCACACCGCCGGTGGGTGCGGTACTCTTCGTGGGGTCGGCCGTGGGCAAGGTCAGTATCGAGTCAACTGTGAAGGCCCTGCTGCCGTTCTACGCCGTGCTGTTCCTGGTGCTGATGCTCGTGACCTACGTTCCTGCGCTGTCGCTGTGGTTACCGCATTTGGTGTTGTAAACCTTGAAAAGATCGCAGCCTTCGGCAGCTCCTACAGGGAGGTTGTCGCAGGTTGCGATCTTTTCCCATTCAACTCAAGACGAAAAAAACCATGACCCTGCTTGAGCTCGAAGACGACCTGACCCACCTCACCCTCACCCCGGAAATCGGCGGCAGCATCGTCAACTGGACGGTTCGCAGCACCGGCCACCCCCTTTTGCGCCACAGCGACGCACACGCCCTTAACACCGGCCTGCCCGGCAAACTCGGCTGCTTTCCTTTGGTGCCCTGGTCCAACCGCATCGCCGAAGGTGGTTTCGACTGCCCCGAAGGCTGGCTGGCATTGACGCCCAACAGCCTCACCGATCCGTTGCCGATTCACGGCAGCGCCTGGCAGCAGCCCTGGCAAGTGGTGTCCCAAACCGCCAACGAAGTTGTCCTGCAACTCGATAGCACCACCCCCTTCGCCTATCGCGCCCGGCAGCGCCTTCATCTGGATCAGGGCAAGCTGAGCATCGAACTGCGCGTCACCCATCTGGCCGAACGTGCCGCCTGGCATGGCCTGGGCTTGCACCCGTATTTGCCACGCACCGCCCACACCCAATTGCAGGCTGCGGCCCGGCAGGTGTGGTTTTGCGATTCGACGAAACTGCCGACCCACCTCAGTGCACTGCCCGCCGAATGGGATTTCCAGCCACTCAAGGCGCTGCCCGAAACGCTGGTCGACAACGGTTTCTGCGAATGGGATGGCCACTGCCTGATCCAGCAACCGGAGCTGGGCTATGAACTGCAATGCCAGGCCACCGGCAGCGATTACTACCTGCTCTACTGTCCGGTGGGCCTGGAGTTTTTCTGCATCGAACCGGTCAGCCATCCGGTCAACGCGCATCACTTGCCCGGTCGGCCAGGGTTGAAATTGCTGGAGCAAGGTCAGTCAGCAGAGCTGACATTCACCCTGCAATACCGCTCCCTGTAGGAGCGAGCTCGCTCGCGAAAAACGCCCTGACGACGCGTTCGTCCAGGCAGCACGCGTAATCGTTGACGACCATCGCGAGCAATCGAGCGTCGACCGGCTGCTCCTACAGAGGGGCCAATAGCTGGCTCAACACCGCGCGCAACTTGCCGGGCTTGACCGGTTTGTTCAGCAGCGGCGCGTCGAGCCGTTGCAATGAGCGCCGACACTGATCGGTGCGGTCGGCGGTGATGATCACCGCGGGAATGCTCTGATGGAAATGCTCGCGCAAATGCCGCACGACATCACAGCCGACCACCCCGTGGTCCAGATGATAGTCCGCCAGGATCACTTCCGGCGCCCTTCCTGCCAGTGACGCCAGAGCCGAGGCTTCATCGGTGGCCGTCACCACGTCGCAGCCCCACTGCCCAAGCAGTGCGCCCATGCTGTCGAGGATGCTCGTCTCGTTGTCCAACACCAGCAAACGACGACCCGGTAGCGGGTTGCCCGCGCCAGGCTGCGGCACGACCTGGCTGACCGGCAACGGCACCTGCTCGCACAGCGGGACCTCGATGCTGAACCTCGAACCGCGCCCCGGCAACGAATGCACACTGATCCTGTAGCCCAGGATCTTGGCGATGCGCTCGACAATGGCCAGCCCCAAGCCAACGCCCTTGCGGTCGGCGGCACGTCCAACGTCGAGCTGGTTGAACTCCAGGAAGATCGAGTCGAGCCGGTCCGCGGCAATCCCGCGCCCGGTGTCCCAGACCTCCAGGTGCAACATCTGGCCCCGGCGTCGGGCCGCCAGCAGGATGCTGCCTTCATCGGTGTAGCGGCAGGCGTTACTGAGGAAATTGCGCAGGATCCGTGTCATCAGGCGCAGGTCGGTGCTGATGCCGTAGTCGCCCGTGTGCACCCGCAGGTTCAAGCCCGCTGCCTGGGCGACGGACTGGAATTCCGAGACCAGCGGCCCAAGTAATTCGTCCAGGCGATAGGCTGCAATGTCCGGCTTGACCGCCGCTTGATCGAGCCTTGAAATGTCGAGCAAATCGGTGAGCAGGTCCTCCGCACCTTCAAGTGCCTGGTGAGTGCGCTCCACCAGTACCTGTTCGGCCTGCGGCAAATGCCGTTCGCGCAAGGTAGAGATCAGCAGGCGCGCGGCGTTCAGCGGTTGCAGCAGGTCATGGCTGGCGGCGGCGAGGTATTTGTCCTTGCTGTGATTGGCGGCCTCGGCGGCATCACGGGCATCGCGCAAGGCCTGGGCAATCTGTTTACGCTGGGTGATCTGCTGTTGCAGGTTGCGGTTGGCTTCCAGCAGTTCATCGGTGCGTGCGGTGACGCGCTGCTCCAGTTCGTCGTTGAGTTGTTGCAGGCGTTGCTGGGCGAGTTTGCGTTCAGTGATGTCGGCGACGAACCCTTCCACCAGCCCTTCCTGACCCGGCTTGAGCAACAGGTTCATCAAGACGTCGAGGTGGCTGCCGTCCTTGCGCCGCAGGCGTGTCTCGTAGCCGTGCAGGCTGCGTTCGCGCTTGAGGATCTCGCCGATGATCTCCAGCTCCTCGGCGCCGTCGACAAACAGATTGCTGGCCAGGTCAGTCAGGGAGAACAGCACCTGCTGCGGGTCCTGATAACCCAGCATGCGCGCCAGCGCCGGGTTAGCGGCGCGCATGCCGTCCTGCAGGCTGGCCTGGAAAATCCCGTGGACCGCGTTCTCGAACAGCCATTTGTAGCGGTTGCGCTCAGCCTCCAGCTCATCCAGACGCGCGGCCAGCTCCGGGTAATGGCTCTTGCGCGCCGAATGACTGCCCAGCCCCAGTAGCCCGGCCAGGGCCCGTTGCTGCTCGTCAGAGGGCTTCGCCATAGACGACCTCGACATCACGCTGGCTGGACTCACGCGGGTTGGTGAGGATGCACGGATCGTCCATGGCATGCTGGGACAGGAACGGAATGTCGGAGGTCTTCACCCCGTGCAAGCCGAGGGTTTCGTGGAAACCGATGGCGTGCTTAAGGGCGATCAGGTGATCGACCAGGCGCCCGCAGATCTGCCGGTGATTGAGGCCTCGGCAGTCAATGCCGAACGTCTCGGCGATGACCTTGAAGCGGTCCGGCGACGAGTCGTAATTGAACGCCACGACGTGCTCCACCAGCACCGCGTTGCACAGGCCATGGGGCAGGTCGAGAAAACCGCCAAGACTGTGGGACATGGCATGCACCGCGCCTAGGATCGCATTGGAAAACGCCAGCCCGGCCTGCATGCTGCCGAGCATGATTTTTTCGCGCAGGGCGATGTCCGTCGGGTTGGCGATCATTTGCACCAGGTTGCCATTGATCAGGCGCATCGCCTCCAGCGCATGGGGATCGGTCAGCGGTCCGTGGCCGGTGGATACGAAGGCTTCGATGGCATGCACCAGGGCGTCGATGCCGGTACAGGCGGACAGGAACGGGTCCATGCTCAGGGTGGTTTCCGGGTCGATCAGCGACACATCCGGCACCACCGCCTTGCTGACGATGGAGAACTTCATGCGCTCCTGCTGGTTGGAGATGATCACGAACTGCGAGACGTCAGCCGAGGTGCCGGCGGTGGTCGGAATCAGGATCAGCGGCGGGCTGGGCACGCGGATGGTATCCACCCCTTCGAATTCGAGGATGCTGCGGCCATGGGCGACGACAATGCCGATGCCTTTGCCGCAATCCATCGGGCTGCCGCCACCGACAGCGACAATCACATCGCAGTGATTTTCCCGGTACATCTCGGCACCGAGCATCACCTCTTCGACACGGGGATTGGGCGAGACGGCGCTGTACAGGCAGTATTCGATACCCAGCGCTTGCAGGCTGGCTTCGACATCGGCGACCCAGCCGGCGGCGATCACTCCCGGATCGCTGACCACCAGCACCCTGCGCGCGCCAAAGGTTTTGGCGTAGTTGCCGACGTTATGCCGACAGCCGGCACCGAAGATGATTTCAGGCGAGACGAACTTGCGCAGCTGATTGAGACTCTGGCTCATGGGACAGCCTGTTCTTATTGTTTTGGAAGATGATGTTCACACTAAAGCATCCGGCGTTGAAAGCAATCAGACCAATTGATGGGGATGCACAGATAGCGAATTCACTGCTGTTCCCTGTGGGAGCGGGCTTGCCCGCGATGACTGCCTGACAGTCGACATCAATGCTGAATGTTCTGGCCTCATCGCGGGCAAGCCCTAATGCCGGTCAGTTAAGGCATTTGTAGG
>NZ_JBOIBY010000276.1:0-8289 GCF_050739655.1 Pseudomonas sp.
GCTCTGCCCTGCCTCCAGAATCTTTTGGGCTTTCACTGGATCGTTGTTTTTCAGCGAGCCTCATATGGCAATAACCGGGCTTATCTGACCAACCTCGGGCGCGACTTCATCCGTTACCAACCACAGCGCATAGCGCTTAAATCGAGGGTGCTTAGTGATCTTCAGCAGTTCCACGGAGCTGACAGACGCCCGCCGCCCGTACTCATATCCCTTCCATGTTTCGAGTTTGATTCCCGCGATCTCACAGATTTCCGCCTGAGTTAGACGCTCAGTCAGCCGCACTTCCTTGAGTTTTTGACCTAATTCCAACGAGCACCCTCCTCTTGACATGTGCGTATGCACATCACAATATGTGCATATGCCACTTTATTCGGCATATATACACACGGAGCTTAGCAAATGCAGATCACCATAGACACGCCCTACACAACCGTTCGCGAGCTGGCACGCCGATCCGGCCAATCAGAACGAGCGATCCGGAATGACATCGAGCGTGGGCGAATCCTGGTACGAGCAAAAACGGAAGGTTCGAAAGAAGCACTGCTGGTCAACATGGTTGCGCTGGCTATAGAAGCGGCCGAGCAGGCCGAACGCGTCTCCCAGCGCTGAGGGTCGGCAAATGCAATTCGAAGACATTTACCGCCTAGAAGTGGTCGCTGCCCTGGAGCATGACCACGAACTGGATTTTAAGGACATTGGCAGCACCTACTTCCAAAAGGGAGTCTGCCCAAGCTGTAGCGAACGCACGCTGTACATCGCCCGCAAACAGCCATATCAACTCAAATGCAATCGTCTGAACCAGTGCCAGTTTGAGGAAAAGACCAGGGAGCGCTACAGCCACCTATTCGAAAACCTCAGTGAGCGGTTTCCGCGTACCGAGGCCAACCCGAACGCCACGGCTGATGCTTACCTACAGCGCAACCGTGGCTTTGACATCAGCAAGATGAAGGGGTGGTACGAGCAGAGCCGACGCAAAATGAAGGATGACCAGTGGGCAGACACCGTCCGCTTCCCGCTTTGCGACGGCTACTGGGAACGTATCATTGACGCGACGATGGTCACGGCCAATGGCGGGGATAAAGCCGGCATCAAGTACAAAATGTCATACAAGGGTGGCGGTTGGGTTCCGCCCGGTATGTCCATCGAGCAAGGGGACTCCGTCTACGTTGTAGAGGGTATCTTCCACGCAATCGCTTTGATTCTGGCCGGCTACAAGGCAATCGCGTCTATCTCAGCCAACAACTTTCCCTGGGACATCGTAGAGGCGCACAAGGGCCTGAAAGTACGCTGGATCATCGCCTTGGACGACGACAAGGCCGGTCACTCAGTTATTCCGAAGTACCGCAGCCAATTGCTTGCCCGTGATGAGCTGGCATGGGTGGCCCTTGCTGGCGCCGACCGCGATTGGGACGACGTGTACCGCGACGGGCAACTGAATGATGAATTCATGCAGGAGGCCAATTACCAGGGGCGAATTTTCATCGCAGAGAGCCCTGGGAAAAAGGCCTACCTGCTGCACAAGAAGAAACCGCTCAATTTCTTCCTGCTGGACTTCGGCGAACGCCTGTATTCCGCCAAGGTAAACTCCGATGAGCTGAACAAAACACAGGAAGAAGAAACAGCGGTCGCTCGCGAGCAGCTTTTCTACAAATACTGCGACATCAAACAAGTGGCCAACTGCGTGCCGCGCTTTGAATACATCCAACGTGACGCGATCAGCGGTGACCAGCAGTTCTTCTTCCAATTCAACTTCCCCAACGCGGCGCAAAACTGCAAGGAGCCCTTGGCGCCGAACTCGATAGGCGATCCGCGAAGCTTCGCCAAATCGCTGCTGGAGCGCACCCCTGGTGGCAACTTCGAAGGTGGGGAAAGGGTGCTGGCCATGTTGCGCAGCAAGTGGCTGGACAACGCACTAACCGTCCGATCACTGCCCTTTGTCGGCTACGACGCATCGAGCAAGACCTACTGCTTCCAAAAGTTCGGTTACCACAAGGGGCGCGAGTACCTGGCCAACGACCACGGCTATCTTGAAGTCGGGAAAATCGGCCTTAAAACCTCGCTCAATAGCCTAACGATCGTCCGCGGTTCTGGCTTCGACCCGAGCTGGTTTTCCGACTTCTTTGCGGTACATCACCTTAACGGACTCGCAGCGTTGTCGTGGTGGACTGCCACGCTGTTCGTGCAGCAGATCCGCAGCAAACAAGAGTCTTGGCCTTTCCTAGAGCTGACCGGTGACGCGGGCGCAGGTAAGTCGAGCTTGCTGCGTTTTCTGTGGCGTTTACTCGGTCGCTCCAACTTTGAAGGCACCAAGCCCAACGGCGAAGGCGCAAGCGCAATCGGCCTGACCCGTGCACTGTCTCAGGTAAGCAACTTTCCTGTGGTGCTTATTGAGTCTGATACCCAGTCCGTCGATGCCCAAGGTCGCACGGTGATCAGTCAATACAACTGGGAAAAGTGGAAAGCGCTGTTTGACCACGACGCCACGCTTCGAACGGTTGGCGTGAAGTCCTCGAGCAATGACACCGAAACCCTGATCTTCCTGGCAGCACTGTGCATTGCTCAGAACGCCAGCGTTGAAGGCTCCGAGGCGATATTGACCCGCATCAGCCATTTCCACGCGACTAGGGCGCACCACACCCCCGCCTTGAAGGTGCTGGCCATTCGTTTGAATAGCCTCCCTGTGGAGCAATTAGCCGGTTACCTGGGGCACTGCATCGGGCAGGAGTCAGCCTGGCTCCAGCGCTACTTCGATGCGTTTCCGGAATACGAGCAACGTCTTCAAGCAAACCCTGTTCTTCAGCATCAACGGATCGTGCTTTGTCATGCGCAGATGATGGCAGCCGCAAAAGCCACCCAAGCACTGTTTCCGGACTGGAGCGACGACAACCTGGAGCAAGTCATCAAGCACATTGAGCGCCGCGCCATAGATCGGCAGCAGCGTGTCAGCACCGAAAACCCAACAGCCGGGCGCTTCTGGCAGATCTATCACTACCTCAACGAAAGAGTGGTTTCGATCAGCGATGACGCGGGCAATCGCGAAGTCACTCAGGAAACACTCAACCACAGCGCTGACAAAGACCTGATCGCCATCAATATTGAGCACTTCCACAACGCCTGTCGTCTCGCTGGCCAGGAAGTCATTCACGCAACTCAATTGCACCGCGCACTGCCCCTCAGCACCTCACACACCTTTGTCGAAACTCGCAAAGTCCGCTCGGTCATTGAGAAGCGCTCGCTCAACTGCTGGCTGTTCCGGAAGGGGAGTAAATCCTGATGAGCGTCCTGGGGATAAAAAGGCATGTACGGGGGCAAACCGGCGTTTTTGAGGTAATGCGTGTGTGGCCGCTGACTGGGTGGAACATCTGGAACATTAATATCTATAAGAAAAATATCTATATAAAACAGATAGATAAACAACACACCATCATCACCCATGACCGGAACAGGCTGGATCACACCGGAACATCTTTCCGTTCTCTGTTCTGCAAGTGTTCCACCAAGGGCATTTTCCGGAACACCTCGCCAACCCTTGTAGATCAAGGCCTACAGCGAGGTTTTAGAAAATCCCGTTCTGCCATGTTCCGGCCCGGGGCTCTAAGTGCCTATTGACCTGAATGCCCCGTAAACCGTGGGCTAGCGGCCTTCAACTTTTATCCGTTCCAGATGTTCCGGGGTACACCCGGGCACACGCGGCATTTTTTCAGGCGCGGAGCCTGATGCAACCAGCAAAAAAGGATCGACGCCATGCAAGTACAAATCATCACGGGCGACCAATGCACCGGCAAAACCACCCGTCTGCGCGCCATCCAAGCCAAATTGAAAAGCCAGGGGATCAAGGCGCCAATCATGGTGGGCAAAGACTGCACTACACCGTTTTTCATCAACCAGATCGCTAGTCAGGCCATGGCGGGTAACAAGCAGTTTCTGGCAGACGACTGCACCCGGTTCCAGATCCGGGCCGTCATGGAGCTGAAAGCTCAGGGCATTCACGCGGGGATTCCGTCTGATTTCGTTGTGCACTTGGTGCGCAAGGCCTGAGGGGGAGTTTCGATGATTATTCGCTACCGCGCGAACACCTTGCCCGGTCAGTTGCCGCTGCCGTCCGATTACGTGGATCAGCGCACAGCCGAAGAGCTGGCCGAACTGGCGGCCGCCGCACATTGGAGGGATCACCCAAAGGACGCACCGACATTCATCACCGTCGTGCACATGCAGGACGTAGACGGTCATGACTTGGGACTGTTTGAAGTGCGCTGTGAGCAGCGCCCCGTGTTCACGGCGCGCCGATTGCGGCAAGCGTGAGAGAGAAGGTGTCGAGGAGTTCGCACCTCCCCGACACCAACCACCACAAGAGGAGCAACACCATGCAAGCACAGCACCCAAGCAGCAGCGGTATGCAGGATACCACCGCTCTAAGCCACCCGGGGAAGACCTTCAATCCGCCTCGGCCCTTGCTAGTCACTGCCTTGATCGGCACGGCCCTGATTGGGTACCTGGTCCACAAGACCCCGGATGCTCGTCAGCGCTTGGAAAGCATGGCCTGTTTGGCCCAAACCATGGGCGACCTGAGCGATCGCGACGCCGTGGTGATCGCTGACCTACTCGCCAAGCCCTACACACAAACCACTCCGAAGGGAGAGCACCATGCATGAACAAACCAACTTCAAGCGGTACAAGGCCAGCGACATTTGGAAAGGCTTTGAGGTCGCCATGGAGAATGAACCATGTTGATCGACGGGCGGATTATTGCCATCAGCGACGAACAAGCCTGGTCCGGACGTGAGCAACTGGAATTGCCCACTGACTTTTTTCTGGTCGAAGCCACCCAATTGCTACACCACCATACCGGGTCAGGTTGGGTGCAGATTCCGTTGCCTCAGGGACTCCTGGTAGCAGCGTATGAGAATCCACAAGGACACCGCCGCTACGGGGTTGTGGACATAAACAAGCAGCTGAACAACTAAGGGTCGTCACATCACCCCCTACTAGTACAACTCCATCAGAGGCGCTTCAGCGCCTTTGATGCTAATTCCGCGTTACAAAAAAAATAATCCAATCTCAACATCGTCAGTGCATACCCCAGTGCTTCAGGTTCACCGCTTTAAGAAACAATGAACGGCACAACAGTATCTGTTAGCTGCACAACTAGTGCCGCACAAAACCTCATATAAAAAATAGAAATATCTCACATCGCTAACGATAAATCGTTCAACTTGACGACAATATTTTGACGCTATAGAACGTTCTCAGCGATTGGCCAATCCAACTAAGTGGAATGACGTTAATGGATGCAAAAACAAGAAGTCTAATTACAACGCGGGACGTGGTGGAGGACATTGAGAGAATATTAAGCTGCGTCGGCGTAGCCGTTACTGCCAGGCCATTGCAAATGAAAGAAATGGATGGGGTGTTGGCCATTCTTCAGTGGTCAGGGGAACGGCTTTGCGAATGCTCACGTGAACTGGCCGGTGTAATTGATCAACTCGCAAGTGCCCCCAACTGATCGAACAAATCTCGCTGCTCAGCCCTGGGCATCGCACGCAGCCGGTCGAAGATAAGACGGTCTGCCACTTGTGCTGACGGACTCAACGTGTGAGAGAAGGTCAGCGTGGCCACCCAAGTGTGGCCACAACTGGCAGACAGGCACTGGCAGTAGAGTCTGGCAAATTCCAATGACAGCTCCTCACGCGAAGCAATCCGACCTTTCCCGCCACATTCCTTACAGTAAATTCGCATAGCCCCACCCATCGTATTCACAGGAGGCTATTTTGCCACACAACATCTGGTAGTTGTATGACTCTTCAGATACTAACTGTGGTGGAATCAGGTGACGGGAGCGGGGTCAGCCCACGCAATATGACGGTCAGCCCTCAAACAGTCATTAACCTGGAGGAATAGCTGGCAAATTGGTCGAATCTCGTTGTTGGTGTAGATCCTGTCGATCTTTTCGATATCGCCAAACCCACCCGCGTTCTCCGGTATCACCCCAGCCAAGGCCGGGTGCATGCGCCAGGCAGCAATCACGTCGTTGCGCGTGATGTTCTTGATTCGCTCGAATTCGTCTTTGGTGGCCACGTCTCCAATCGGAATAATCTGAATGGCTTTTTCCGCACCGCCGGGAATGTTGACAAACATCGAGCGAAAGTTACCCACACCCTTGGCACTTTGAATCTGGGTCTTTAAATTCGCCTCGTCCTCTTCAGACAAGTCAGGGTCATTCGTATAAAAGATAAACCCTGCATGCGCACCGTTGTTGTAATAGCGACGGCGAAATAAAGTCGCCGACTCGTTCAAGAGCAAGGCATGCATGCCGCCCAGGTAATCGGGCACACCATAAATATTCTGCTCCACGTCGTAATCCATGACGTGCTCCACTTCCTCCTCTTCAAAGTGCAACTCCTTGGCATTGGGCAACAGCATCATGAAACCGCCCCCGACCTTGCGCCGCGTGTTGATCGCCGGTAAGTGCTGCAACTCAATCACCTGGCCGATGACGTTGCGGATGCGCAGGAAAAACGCATCGCCAAACACCATGAAATCCAACCCTGCGCGGCCCATGGTCTGCCGGCTGCACCCAGCCGAGGGGATGAAGTCACGCAGCAGCATGTTGCGTTTGAAGCGCGGAATGGTGCCGTGGTGGGCGTTGGCCCGCAGCAGCTTGGCCAGCCCCGTGCGCGACACGGGCGGCACATAGACCCGGCCGTCGCTGGTTTCGAATACGCCCAGGTACTCGCCGACGTTGCTGGTCAGCACCGACTCTGGCGCGCCGAAGCTGAACGCCTGCACTTTGTGAGGCTGGGGATTGGGCTGTTCGAGTTCTTGCATGGCTGCCTTCCAGGGTTGACCAGCGGCTGCGCCGCTTTTTGTTGATATTGAGGGGTTCGTTGGCCAGCGCGTGCATCACTGCCCAGGCGATGTCGGCATGCCCGGTGGCGTCGGTGCGCGAGGCGCTGTAGGTGATCTGGCCGCTGTTGGTGGCGCCGCGCTTGATCGTCAGGAAGGCCGAGGCGATGTCGTTCCAGTCGGCGTCCCATTCGATCCGGCGTCCTTGGATGGTGTCCTGGGCTTTGAGGACCAGGGTGTTTTTGGTTTCCAGGCTGTAATGGATCGGTGTCACGCGTGGGAAGAAATCGCGCACCAGGTCGAACACGCCATAGCCCACACCGGTGATGTCGATGCCAATGTGTTGGACGTTGAAACGCTCAGTGATCTTCTTGACCTGCGCGGCCTGGTAGGTGAACGAATGCCCACGCCAGGAGTACTTCTCCAGGATGCGGAACTTGCCGCCTTGCTCCAGGGGCGGAGCGACCACCACGCAAGTGGCATCGTCGCGGGTGCGACTGGGGTCATAACCCACCCAGACCGGGCTGTTGGCGAATGGCCGTAGCGCCTTCGGATCAGCATCGTAGTCGGTCCACAACAAGCGATCCGAATAACAGCGCTCCAGATCCGCCAGGGCAAAGGCGCTCTGTGTGCTGTCGATAAATTTGCACAGGTAGAGCTGGTCGAACTGGTCGTCGGAGTTTTCCAGTTGCAACTGTTCCAGGTCGAACAGATCGCAACCGCCGGCAATGGCATCGTGAATGGTGATGATCTTGCGCCACTGCCCATCCGGACACAGCGCGCCCTGGCGTAACTCGGCGTCGCTGGGGAACGGCAGACTGGCCTTCTTGTGTTTGCCACGCTTGAAGGCATCGCCGGTCCAAAACGGGTACGCCTGGTGGCTGACCGCGCTGGGGGTGGAGAAATAGGTTTTGCGCCACTTCTTGTGGGTGGCCATGGCCCCCGACAGCGTGTTGAGTTTGTCGAAGTCACGAATCCAGAAGTATTCGTCGACGTAGACATGACCATGGTGACCTTGGGCGGTGCTGCTGTTGGTGCTGAGAAAACGCAGCTCGGCACCGTTGCTGAGGATGATCGGGTTACCGGTCAACTCAAGGCCAAACCATTCGCGGGCAAACTTGATGATGTAGTTACGGAAAATCTCGGACTGGGCGCGGCTGGCGGACAGGAACATCTGGTTGTCGCCGGTCAGCACCGCGTCCATGAACGCTTCGCCGGCAAAGTAATAAGTCAGGCCGGTCTGGCGCGCTTTCAGCACGTTGCGGATGCGCCGTGTCAGCGGGTTTTGCTTGGCCTCGAACAACTCTTTTTGATAGCCGAATAGCTTGCTGGTGAACTTGTCGAGAAAGTCCACTTCAGTCAGGTGGCTGATGTCGTTCTTGGGCGCTTTGGGTTTCTTCTTTCCCTGGCCGTCAGCGTCGCGACGGTTGGACCTATCCCTAGGCG
>NZ_JBOIBY010000277.1:0-8272 GCF_050739655.1 Pseudomonas sp.
GAAGGCATCCCGATCGTCCCGCTGTACTTCGCCGCCGAGCGTGAAGTCATCGAGAAGAACGGCACGCTGATCATGATCGACGACGAGCGCATCCTCGAACACCTGAGCGATGAAGACAAAGCCCGCATCGTCAAAAAGAAAGTGCGTTTCCGTACCCTTGGCTGCTACCCATTGACGGGCGCTGTGGAGTCCGAGGCCGAAAGCCTCACGGACATCATTCAGGAAATGCTCCTGACGCGAACTTCCGAGCGCCAGGGCCGTGTCATCGACCACGATGGCGCAGGCTCGATGGAAGACAAAAAACGTCAAGGTTATTTCTAAGGGGCTGTCATGTCGCATCAATCTGATTTGATCAGCGAGGACATCCTCGCCTACCTGGGCCAGCACGAACGTAAAGAGCTGCTGCGCTTTTTGACCTGCGGTAACGTCGATGACGGCAAGAGCACCCTGATCGGGCGCCTGCTGCACGACTCCAAGATGATCTACGAAGATCACCTGGAAGCGATCACCCGCGACTCGAAAAAAGTCGGCACCACCGGCGAAGACATCGACCTGGCTCTGCTGGTCGACGGCCTGCAGGCCGAGCGTGAGCAAGGCATCACCATCGATGTCGCGTACCGCTATTTCTCCACCGCCAAGCGCAAATTCATCATTGCCGACACCCCCGGCCATGAGCAGTACACCCGCAACATGGCCACCGGTGCGTCCACCTGTGACCTGGCGATCATCCTGGTCGATGCCCGTTACGGCGTGCAGACCCAGACCCGTCGCCACAGCTTCATCGCCTCCCTGCTGGGCATCAAGCACATCGTCGTCGCCATCAACAAGATGGACCTGAAAGACTTCGATCAGGGCGTGTTCGAGTCGATCAAGGCCGACTACCTGAAGTTCGCTGAAGGCTTGAAGATGAAGCCGACCAGCATGCACTTCGTGCCGATGTCGGCATTGAAAGGCGACAACGTGGTGAACAAGTCCGAGCGCTCGCCGTGGTACACCGGCCAGTCGCTGATGGAAATTCTCGAAACCGTGGAAGTGGCGGGCGACCGCAACTTCACCGACATGCGTTTCCCGGTGCAGTACGTCAACCGTCCGAACCTGAACTTCCGTGGTTTCGCCGGCACCCTGGCCAGCGGCATCGTCAAGAAAGGCGACGAAGTCGTGGTCCTGCCGTCGGGCAAGAGCAGCCGTGTGAAGTCCATCGTCACCTTCGAAGGTGAGCTGGAACATGCAGGCCCAGGTCAAGCGGTCACGCTGACCATGGAAGACGAAATCGACATCTCCCGTGGCGACCTGTTGGTGCATGCCGACAACGTACCGCCAGTCACCGACAGCTTCGAAGCGATGCTGGTGTGGATGGCTGAAGAGCCGATGCTGCCGGGCAAGAAGTACGACATCAAACGCGCCACCAGTTACGTGCCGGGCTCCATCGCCAGCATCGTCAACAAGGTCGACGTGAACACTCTGGAAGAAGGTCCGGCCAGCGCGCTGCAGCTGAACGAAATCGGCAAGGTCAAGATCGCGCTCGACGCGCCGATTGCCCTCGACGGTTACGACAGCAACCGCACCACTGGCGCGTTCATCATCATCGATCGCCTGACCAATGGCACCGTCGGCGCCGGCATGATCGTCGCCCAGCCTTTGGCCCATGGCACCAGCACCCACCATGGCAAACTGGCCCACGTTGCTACTGAAGAACGCGCCCTGCGTTTCGGCCAGCAACCGGCCACCGTGTTGTTCAGCGGCTTGTCGGGCGCGGGCAAAAGCACGCTGGCTTATGCGGTTGAACGCAAATTGTTCGACCTGGGTCGCGCCGTATTCGTGCTCGATGGCCAGAACCTGCGTCACGACCTGAACAAAGGTCTGCCACAGGATCGTGCCGGGCGTACGGAGAACTGGCGTCGTGCCGCGCACGTGGCGCGTCAGTTCAACGAAGCCGGTCTGCTGACCCTGGCGGCGTTCGTTGCACCGAGTGCTGAAGGTCGCGAGCAAGCCAAAGAGCTGATCGGCAAGGAACGTCTGGTGACTGTCTACGTCCAGGCTTCGCCAACGGTCTGCGCCGAGCGTGATCCGCAAGGCCTGTACGCGGCGGCCGGCGATAACATCCCGGGCGAATCCTTCCCGTACGACGTGCCGCTGGATGCTGATCTGGTGATCGACACCCAGTCCGTTTCGCTGGAAGACGGCGTCAAGCAAGTGCTGGATCTGCTGCGCAAGCGTGGTGCGATCTAAGGTAAAAGCAGCGGCAAGCTTCTAGCTTCAAGCTGCAAGGAAAAGCCCGCAGACAAGTGATTGTCTGCGGGTTTTTTGTTGCCTTGAGATTGCTATCGCTGGCAAGTCAGCTCCCACAGGTTTTGCGCCTTACGCAATATCTGAGTGCACTGATGATCACTGTGGGAGCTGGCTTGCCAGCGATGGGGCCAGAACAAACGCCTCAATACTTGACTGGAAATTCGCTATGCATCTGCGCAAGCAGAGCATCCTTATCCTGCCACAACTGGTTGATCCAGCCCTGGAACTGCAAGCGGTATTCACCGTCCTGGTCATAGTTTTTGCCAACGAACTGCGGCGGGATTTTCAGTTCCTCGAAGTGCACAACTACATCGGCAACATTCCCGCACAACAAGTCCCAGAAACCAGGACGCCCGGCCGGGTAGTGAATGGTCACGTTGACCAAAGATTCAAGCTGCTCGCCCATGGCATCGAGAACGAAAGCGATGCCGCCCGCCTTGGGCTTGAGCAGGTATTTAAATGGTGATTGTTGTTGCCTATGTTTGCCTTCGGTGAAGCGTGTGCCTTCGACGAAATTGAAGATTCCTACCGGGTTATCACGAAACTTCGCGCAGGTCTTGCGGGTGGTTTCCAGGTCCTTGCCTTTCTTTTCCGGGTGCTTTTCCAGATAGGCCTTGGAGTAACGCTTCATGAACGGAAAGCCCAGAGCCCACCACGCCAGCCCGATCACCGGCACCCAGATCAGCTCCTGTTTGAGAAAGAACTTCAGCGGCTGAATGCGTCGGTTGAGCACGTATTGCAGCACCAGAATGTCGACCCAGCTCTGGTGGTTGCTGGTGATCAGGTACGAGTGCTGGTAGTCGAGGCCGCGCAGGCCGCTGATGTGCCAGCGGGTACGACGGACGAGGTTCATCCAGCCTTTGTTGAGGCTGATCCAGGCCTCGTGGGTATGGCTCATCAGCCAACCTGCAATACGCTGGGTGACGGCGAACGGCAGCACTTTGACGAGCGCCACACAGAACAGAAACGAGCAGAGCAAAATCGTGTTCAGTGCCAGCAGCAGCGAAGCGATCACACCACGAACGGGTGCAGGTAGAGAGTCCAGCATTTAAACATCCATAGGTCGGTTGGCTGCCTGGATCGCGGTCAACGCGATGGTGTACACGATGTCGTCGACCTGCGCACCGCGCGGCAAGTCGTTCACCGGTTTGCGCAGGCCTTGCAGCATTGGCCCGAGGCTGACGCAATCGGCACTGCGCTGTACGGCCTTGTGGGTGGTGTTGCCGGTGTTGAGATCGGGGAAGACGAACACCGTAGCGCGACCGGCCACCTGGCTGTTTGGCGCCAGTTGTCGGGCCACGTTTTCGTTGGCGGCGGCGTCGTATTGCAACGGACCATCGATCAGCAGCGAATGCTGTTGTTCATGGGCGAGCAGCGTCGCTTCACGGACCTTCTCGACTTCTTCACCGCTGGCCGACTCTCCGCTGGAATAGCTGATCATCGCCACCCGTGGGGTGATACCAAACGCCGCTGCCGAATCCGCGCTTTGCAGCGCGATTTCGGCCAGTTCGCTGGCGCTTGGGTGGGGGTTCATCACACAGTCGCCGTAGACCAGCACTTCCTCCGGAAACAGCATGAAGAACACCGACGACACAAGGGTGCAGCCCGGTGCTGTCTTGATCAACTGGAGGGCAGGGCGGATGGTGTTGGCGGTGGAGTGAATGACCCCGGACACCAGGCCATCGACTTCATCCAGCGCCAGCATCATGGTGCCGATCACCACCGGGTCTTCCAGTTGCTGCTCGGCCATCGGTGCGTTGAGGCTTTTGGTCTTGCGCAAGGCAACCATCGGCTCGACATAACGCTCGCGAATCAGGTCCGGATCGAGGATTTCCAGCCCCGCTGGCAGCTCGATGCCCTGGGCGCGAGCGACCGCTTCAACATCGGCCGGTTTGGCCAGCAACACGCAGCGTGCAATGCCGCGTGCCTGACAGATCGCAGCAGCCTGTACGGTCAGCGGCTCGCTGCCTTCGGGCAGGACGATGCGCTTGTTGGCGCTTTGGGCGCGCTGGATCAATTGATAGCGGAACACCGCTGGCGACAGGCGCATTTCCCGTGGCGTACCGCAGCGTTGGTGCAGCCAGTTGGCGTCCAGGAAGCCTGCGACGAAATCGGTGATGATTTCCGCGCGTTCACGGTCGTCGATCGGGATTTCCTTGTTCAAGCCGTTCAACAGGTTCGCGGTATCGTAGGAACCGGTGCTCACCGACAGTACCGGCAGGCCGCCCTGCAAGGCGCCACGACACAACTCCATGATCCGTGGGTCGGGCAGGGTGTCGCTGGTCAGCAACAGACCCGCCAGGGGCACGCCATTGATGGCCGCGAGGCTCACCGCGAGGATGATGTCATCGCGATCGCCGGGGGTCACCACCAGCACGCCGGGCTTGAGCAGGTCCACGGTATTGCGCATGGTGCGAGCGCAAATAATCGTCCGGGTCATGCGCCGGGTTTCGTAGTCGCCAGCATTGAGCACTTGTGCGCCCATCAGGTCGGCGACGTCGCGGGTGCGTGGCGCGTTCAGTTCAGGCTGGAACGGGATGCAGCCGAGCAAACGAAAATCGCCGCTGCGCAACAGTGGCGAATGCTCCTTCAGGCGCGCGGCGAATTCGTCCATGCTCTCTTCGGTCTTGACCTTGTTGAGGATCACGCCGAGAACCTTCGGGTCTTTCGGCCCGCCGAACAATTGCGCCTGCAACTCGACGCGACCGGAGAGTTCGGTCAGCACTTCGTTTTCCGGCGCCGAGACCAGGATCACATCGGCGTCGAGGCTCTTGGCCAGGTGCAGGTTGACCCGCGCGGCGTAGCTGGCGCTGCGTGTCGGGACCATGCCTTCGACGATCAGCACATCCTTGCCGATGGCCGCCTGCTGATAAAGCGTGATGATTTCTTCGAGCAACTCATCCAGTTGACCGTCGCCAAGCATGCGTTCGACGTGGGCCAGGCCCAGTGGTTGAGGCGGCTTCAAACCGTGGGTGCGCGCTACCAGCTCGGTGGAGCGTTCAGGTCCCGTGTCGCCGGGGTGCGGCTGGGCGATGGGTTTGAAAAAGCCGACTTTGAGGCCGGCGCGTTCGAGCGTGCGCACCAGCCCCAGGCTGATGGAGGTCAGGCCCACGCCAAAATCGGTGGGTGCGATAAAAAAAGTTTGCATGCGGATTCTCTGAAGGTGCATGGCAATGGCGATCATCTATAACTGACGATCTACCGAAATTCAGTCGCCAAGGTTATCGCTAACCGAGCCTTGTGCGCACCAACCGCAGGCAAAGGGCTGGCCTATTTTTTCGCGGCGCTGCTCAGGATTCATGACCCATGATCGCGATTGCCAAGGCGGCTGGTGGCGCAGATGCTGGGTGTGGCCGCAGGAAAGTTCGGCCACCCAATGTCCGTCCTCATCCTGATGGAAGCCTGTGATCGTCGCCCCCCGTCTGTCCGGGTTGTGTTCGCTTTCGGGCGATTGCTTCGCTAAACTGCTGCTTTCATCATTCTTTTGCAAAAGGTCTCGCCCCATGCTGATCGCCGCCAATAAGGCTGTCTCCATCGACTATACCCTGACTAACGACGCTGGTGAGGTCATCGACAGCTCCGCCGGCGGCGCGCCGCTGGTTTACCTGCAAGGCGCAGGCAACATCATCCCGGGCCTGGAAAAAGCCCTGGAAGGCAAAGGCGTTGGCGAAGAGCTGACCGTATCCGTTGAACCTGAAGAGGCCTACGGCGAATACGCTGCCGAACTGGTCAGCACCCTGAGCCGCAGCATGTTCGAAGGCGTTGACGAGCTGGAAGTGGGCATGCAGTTCCACGCTTCCGCTCCGGATGGCCAGATGCAGATCGTCACCATCCGTGATCTGGACGGCGACGACGTTACCGTCGACGGCAACCACCCATTGGCCGGTCAGCGCCTGAATTTCCAGGTCAAGATCATCAATATCCGTGACGCCAGCCAGGAAGAAATCGCTCATGGTCACGTCCATGGCGAAGGTGGCCATCACCACTGATTTTCTGCGCTAAGCTCAGATAGCTGGAGAGGCGCCCCGAGGGCGCCTTTTTAGTGTGCGGCTGTGCTGTCGACACCGCCAAGTGGCCGTTTCGAGAAGAACACTGGAATCTGGAGTACGTCATGAGTGCTTTTCACGACCTTAATTTGACAGGCCTGGATGGTAAGGCGCTCCCTTTGGCCCCTTTCAAGGGGAACGTCGTGCTCGTGGTCAACGTCGCCTCCAAGTGCGGCTTGACGCCACAGTACGCGGCGCTGGAAAACCTCTACCAGCAATACAAGGCCAAGGGCTTCAGTGTGCTGGGTTTGCCGTGCAACCAGTTTGCGGGGCAGGAGCCGGGTAGCGAGCAAGAGATTCAGGAGTTTTGCAGCCTCAACTATGGCGTGACTTTCCCGCTGTCCAGCAAGCTGGAAGTCAACGGCCATGAGCGTCACCAGCTGTACAAGCTGCTGGCGGGCGAGGGTGCGGAGTTTCCCGGTGACATCACCTGGAACTTCGAAAAGTTCTTGCTGGGTAAGGACGGGCGTGTGCTGGCGCGGTTCTCACCCCGTACCGCTCCGGATGATCCGAGCGTGGTTCAGGCGATTGAAAAAGCGCTGAGCTGAAATCCGGGAAAATCAAAATATCGCAGCCTTCGGCAGCTCCTACGGATGTATCTGGATCCCGTGTAGGAGCTGCCAAGGCTGCGATATTTTGCTCTGTGTCTTTTGACCCTTAATCACCAAAATCAATAGTGCTGTGCATTGCTCGGCACTCCACATATTATCGACGCCATAAAATTTTCGTCCCGTCGATCGATTTTCGTGGAGCGCCCCATGCCCGTAAAAGCCCTGTTCAAACCGTTCCACCTTGGCACCCTCGAACTGCCAACCCGCGTTGTCATGGCTCCAATGACTCGTTCTTTTTCGCCGGGTGGCGTACCGAACTCCAAGGTGATCGAGTACTACCGTCGTCGCGCTGCGGCCGGTGTGGGTCTGATCATCACTGAAGGCACCACCGTGGGTCACCAGGCGTCCAACGGCTACCCGAACGTTCCGCATTTCTACGGTGACGCCGCACTGGCCGGTTGGAAAAGAGTCGTCGACGCCGTGCACGCTGAAGGCGGCAAGATTGTTCCGCAACTGTGGCATGTGGGCAGCGTACGGCGCATCGGCACCGAGCCGGACGCCAGCGTGCCGGGCTACGGTCCTTCAGAAAAAGTGAAGGACGGTCAGGTCGTGGTTCACGGCATGAGCAAGCAGGACATCCAGGAAGTGATCGCCGCATTCGCCCAAGCGGCCAAAGATGCCCAGAGCATTGGCATGGACGGCGTTGAGATCCACGGTGCCCACGGCTATCTGGTCGACCAGTTTTTCTGGGAAGGCAGCAACCAGCGCACCGATGAATATGGCGGCAGCCTGGCCAACCGTTCGCGCTTCGCCATTGAATTGATTCAGGCAGTTCGCGCCGCAGTCGGCGAAGGTTTCCCAATCATTTTCCGCTTCTCCCAGTGGAAACAGCAGGATTACACCGCGCGCCTGGTACAAACCCCTGAAGCCCTGGGTGAATTCCTCAAGCCGTTGAGCGACGCCGGCGTGGATATTTTCCACTGCTCGACTCGCCGTTTCTGGGAGCCCGAGTTCGACGGCTCCGAACTGAACCTGGCTGGCTGGACCCGCAAGCTCACCGGCAAACCGACCATCACCGTGGGCAGCGTCGGCCTGGACGGTGAGTTCCTGCAGTTCATGGTTAACACCGACAAAGTTGCACAACCGGCCAGTTTGGAGAAACTGCTGGAGCGTTTGAACAACGATGAGTTCGATCTGGTGGCCGTGGGCCGTGCACTGCTGGTTGACCCGGACTGGGCGCAGAAAGTGCGTGACGGTCGTGAAGAAGACATCCTGCCGTTCAGCCGTGAGGCGTTGATGACGCTGGTTTAAGCCTGGTCAAGCCCATCGCCAGCAGGCTGGCTCCCACATTAGACCGCATTGCCTCAAGTGGAACGCGGTTAACTG
>NZ_JBOIBY010000278.1:0-4991 GCF_050739655.1 Pseudomonas sp.
GGGTTCAGGTAGCCAACGTTATCGTTGACCACCATCGCGAGCAGGCTCGCTCCCACAGGGTGAGATGCAGGTGCTGGAAACACATCCCGATTTTTAAGATTGACCCGCTCACTTTATTTCGTTTGCCCGCCACCGCTGCTCACGGCTTAGATAAAAGAAGTCCTCCTTCTTGCGAGCCGGTCATCCATGCGCAGCGAAACCATCAGCCAGTCGATCAACATCGTTCACCCCGTCACGCTCAGCCACGGCAAGAATGCCGAGGTGTGGGACACCGATGGCAAACGCTATATCGACTTTGTCGGCGGCATCGGCGTGCTGAATCTTGGCCATTGCCACCCACGTATCGTCGAGGCAATTCGCGAACAAGCGACCCGGCTCACCCACTACGCGTTCAACGCCGCCCCACATACGCCTTACATCGATTTGATGGACCGCCTCAGCGCATTCATCCCGGTGGATTACCCGGTCAGCGGCATGCTCACCAACAGCGGCGCCGAGGCCGCCGAGAATGCGCTGAAAATCGTACGAGGCGCGACCGGTCGTACGGCGGTGATTGCCTTTGATGGCGCCTTCCATGGCCGTACCCTGGCCACCCTCAACCTCAATGGCAAAGTCGCACCCTACAAACAGAAAGTCGGCGTATTGCCAGGCCCGGTGTATCACCTGCCGTTTCCCAGCCAGGACAACGGCGTGACCTGCGCTGATGCCCTCAAGGCCATGGAGCGCTTGTTCAGCGTCGAAATCGATGTCGAGGACGTGGCCTGCTTTATCGTCGAACCGGTACAGGGCGAAGCGGGTTTCCTGGCCATGGATGTGAAATTCGCGCAGTGCCTGCGTCGTTTCTGTGATGAAAAGAGCATCCTGTTGATCGCTGATGAAATCCAGTCGGGTTTCGGTCGCACCGGCCAGCGCTTTGCGTTCTCGCGACTGGGGATCGAACCGGACCTGATCCTGCTCGGCAAAAGCATCGCCGGCGGCGTGCCGTTGGGTGCGGTGGTCGGACGCAAAGTGCTGCTCGACAATTTGCCCAAGGGTGGACTCGGTGGCACCTATTCCGGTAATCCCATCGCTTGCGCAGCGGCGCTGGCGACCCTGGACGAGATGACCGATGCAAACCTGCAATCCTGGGGCTCCCAGCAGGAAGAGGCGATTCTCAGTCGCTACCAATCCTGGCGTGATCGCAACCTGTCACCCTACCTCGGGCGCCTGACCGGCATTGGCGCGATGCGCGGCATTGAATTGGCCAACGCCGACGGCACACCGGCGCCAGCGCAGTTGACGCAATTGCTGGCCCTGACGCGGGATGCGGGTCTGTTGCTGATGCCCAGCGGCAAGTCGCGGCACATCATTCGCTTGCTGGCACCATTGACCACCGAGGCGGCGGTGCTGGAGGAAGGATTGGATATCCTTGAGGCGTGCCTGAAGAAACTGGTCTGATCCATACCCCTCACTGTAGGAGCGAGCTTGCTCGCGAAGAACCGGAGCGCGGCGGGGGGTGTCCGGCATGCAGGGGTATCGGTGGGGACCTTCGGGAGCACGCTCGCTCCTACAGGGGCTGGGTGTTTTCCGAGCACAAAAAACCGGCCGAAGCCGGTTTTTTTATTTCAACGAAAGCAGAATCAGGCGTTCTGCAGACCGTCGAGGTAACGCTCGGCATCCAGTGCCGCCATGCAGCCAGCGCCGGCGGAAGTAATGGCCTGACGGTAAACGTGGTCAGCCACGTCACCGGCAGCGAAGATGCCTTCGAGGTTGGTAGCAGTGGCGTTGCCGTCACGGCCGCCTTGCACAACCAGGTAGCCGTCCTTGAGGGTCAGCTGGCCTTCGAACAGCGAAGTGTTCGGCGTGTGGCCGATGGCAATGAACACACCATCGACTGTCACTTCGTCGAAGCTGCCGTCGTTGTTCTTCAGGCGGGCACCGGTTACGCCCATGTTGTCGCCCAGTACTTCGTCCAGGGTTGCGTTCAGCTTGAGCTCGATCTTGCCTTCGGCAACACGGGCGTTGAGCTTGTCGATCAGGATCTTCTCGGCGCGGAAGGTTTCGCGGCGGTGGATCAAGGTCACCTTGCTGGCGATGTTGGCCAGGTACAGGGCTTCTTCAACAGCGGTGTTGCCGCCGCCAACCACAGCCACTGGCTTGTTGCGATAGAAGAAACCGTCGCAGGTCGCACAGGCCGAAACACCTTTGCCCATGAAGGTTTCTTCCGATGGCAGGCCCAGGTAACGAGCGCTGGCGCCGGTGGCGATGATCAAGGCGTCGCAGGTGTAGGTCGCGCTGTCGCCAGTCAGGGTGTACGGCTTGGCAGCGAAGTCCACGGCGTTGATGTGATCGAAAACGATCTCGGTCTCAAAGCGCTCGGCATGCTCGCGCATCCGCTCCATCAGCGCCGGGCCGGTCAGGCCGTGGACGTCGCCCGGCCAGTTGTCGACTTCGGTGGTGGTGGTCAGTTGACCGCCGGCCTGCATGCCGGTGATCAGCAGTGGCTTGAGGTTGGCACGGGCGGCGTATACCGCAGCGCTGTAACCGGCAGGGCCGGAACCGAGAATAATCACTCGCGAATGACGAACTTCAGACATGACCTGCTCCTGTTGACCGGCCCGGAACACCTGGCGCGGAACGCCGGATTGCCGGCGGGAATAAAAAAGGACCATTGAAAGCACTTGGGGAAGGCTTGAACTCGACAGTCCTGTAAAAGAATTGGGTGCAGCGTATCGAGGGGGCGAAGATTAAGGAAATACGGTTTAACAATCCAGCTCATAGGTGGTCTCTATCCCGACACGGTGTGTATTCGGACGCCTTTGTTACAGTTAATGTCGATACCGCCACCGCGCTTTCGTACGCGAAACAAAGCCGGTAAGGTCGGCGCGTTTTCCCTTTGCTCGGAGCACGTTATGCCCGCCCCTGTACTGTCCGGCCCGCAATACCTGCGCGAAGGCCTCAAACTGGTCTTGAGTCCAAGCCTGCGTTTATTCGTGTTGTTGCCACTGGCAATCAACCTGGTGCTGTTCGTCGGATTGATCTATCTGGCCGGCCACCAGTTCAGCCTATGGGTCGATACGCTGATGCCGTCCCTGCCGGAGTGGCTGGGTTTCCTCAGTTACATCCTGTGGCCATTGTTCGTCGTGCTCGTGCTGTTGATGGTGTTTTTCACCTTCACCATGCTCGCCAACGTAATCGCCGCGCCGTTCAACGGCTTCCTCGCGGAAAAGGTCGAAGTGGTGGTGCGCGGCACCGACGACTTCCCGGCCTTCAGTTGGGGCGAGTTGATCGCCATGATCCCGCGGACCTTCGCCCGGGAAATGCGCAAGCTCGGTTACTTCCTGCCCAGGGCGATCGGCCTGTTCATCCTCTCGTTCATTCCCGTGGTCAATATCATCGCCGCCCCGCTATGGCTGCTGTTCGGGGTGTGGATGATGGCGATCCAGTACATCGACTACCCGGCGGACAACCACAAGCTGGGCTGGAACGAAATGCTCGCCTGGCTGCGGCAGAAGCGCTGGCAGAGCATGGGTTTTGGCGGGAGTGTTTACCTGGTGCTGATGATTCCTGTGGTCAACATCCTCATGATGCCGGCCGCTGTGGCCGGGGCGACCCTGTTCTGGGTGCGCGAGCGTGGCGCCGAGAATCTGGTCGTTCAACGCTGACCCTGTCACAAATCCATCATCCCGGCGTCACAACGACGACATCGCCTCAGTTGAAACTGAGGCGATGACGACAGCTCTGCATATCACCCTGATCACTGAAACCTTCCCACCTGAAATCAATGGCGTGGCCAATACGCTTGGTCGCTTGTGCGACGGGTTACGCGCGCGCGGGCATCAGGTGGAGCTGGTCCGGCCACGCCAGATCTGCGATCAGTCGGCAGGCAGCGACGATGAATTGCTGCTGTGCCGAGGCTGGCCGCTGCCGGGCTATCCCGGCTTGCAGTGGGGCCAATCGTCGATGCACAAGTTGTTGCGTCGGTGGAAGCGTCATCGCCCGGATGTGTTGTACATCGCCACCGAAGGACCTCTGGGGCTGTCGGCACTACGCGCGGCACGGCGCTTGGGGATTTCGGTGGTCAGCGGCTTTCACACCAATTTCCAGCAGTACTCCAATCAGTATGGGCTTGGACTGCTGACGCGTTTACTGACCCACTACCTGCGCTGGTTCCACAATCGATCGACGCTGACACTCGTACCGAGCGTGAGCCAGCGAATGGAGCTGGAACGCCGGCATTTCGAGCGTCTGGCGTTGCTGTCCCGAGGCGTAGACAGTCAGCTGTTTCACCCGGCCAAACGCTTGAACGCACTGCGTGAGCGATGGGGGCTGGATGACAACGACATTGCCGTGATCCATGTCGGGCGTTTGGCACCGGAGAAAAATCTTGGCTTGCTCAAGCGTTGTTTTGATTCGCTGAAAGCCGCTTATCCACAACGAAACCTCAAGCTGATTGTGATTGGCGACGGGCCACAACGCCTGGAGCTTGAGAAGGAACTGCCCGAAGCAGTCTTCTGCGGCGCTCAGCGGGGCGAATCACTGGCCTGTCACTATGCGTCGGGAGATGTGTTCCTGTTTCCAAGCCTGACTGAAACCTTCGGCAATGTCGTGCTTGAGGCATTGGCCTCCGGGCTGGGTGTGGTGGCCTATGACCAGGCTGCGGCGGCACAACATATCCGCCATGGCTACAACGGTGTGCTGGCGATGCCAGGGGATGAAGAAGCATTTTGTGATGCGGCAATGTGGATGCTGGAAGAAAGGGAAACCTTGCGTTGCGTGCGGCTCAATGCGCGCCAGCATGCCAGTCGTCAGGGTTGGGCGGCGATCATTGATCAGTTTGAAGGGCAGTTACGGGGGGCTTGTGCTGGAGAGTTGGTGGTACCGAATGCGCCGATAGCTCCCCGATAGCCCCCTGATTTTTTGCTGATTTAGAGGCCCCATCGCCAGCAGGCTGGCTCCCACAGTTAACCGCGTTCCACTTGAGGCAATGCGGTCTAATGTGGGAGCCAGCC
>NZ_JBOIBY010000279.1:0-3577 GCF_050739655.1 Pseudomonas sp.
TCTCTGCGCAATTCGTTCTGCCCGCAACGCACCGCTTGCCTACCTCGGAGCGACGTTGATCCTCATCGTCCGTTCTGTTCCCCCCATCGTCTGGCTGTTCGCGGTGTTCTTCGCCGTGGGGCAGCATGTGGTGCGATTGAGTCCGTTTGCTGCTTCGGTGATTGGCCTCTCGCTGATCACCGCCGCCAATCTGGCAGAAATCTATCGGGGTGCACTCAAAGCTGTTCCGAAGGGCCAAGGCGAAGCAAGCAGGGTGATCGGACTCTCCACCTGGCAGCGTTATCGGTATGTCCTGGCGCCGCAGGTAATGCGTATTTCTCTTCCTTCAGCCAGCTCCTATGCCATCGGCTTGCTTAAAGACACAGCGATTGCTTCGGCCATTGGAGTGGCAGACGTCGCATTGATCGCCAACCAACTTACCCAGCAAACATACCAAGGGTTGCAGATCTACGCTTGGGCCGCCGTGGCTTACTTCAGTCTCAGTTTCCTAATGGCCTACGTGTCACGGGTAGTCGATCTCCGGCTCCGGATGAGGATTGAGCGATGACAGGAACATTCAATGACTGGGCTGAATGGTTTCCACGGTTGTGGGATGGCTACCTTCTCAGCTTGGAGGTGGCGGCACTGAGCCTGCTCATCGGCATTCCGCTCGGACTCATTTGGGCCGTTGGCGGCCAAGCCAAAGCGAGAAGCATCCGTTGGGTCTGTGTGATTCTCGTTGAGTTGGGCAGGGGCGGGCCGGTGCTCATCCTGCTGCAGTTTTTGTACTTTGGGCTGCCCAATACCGGTCTGACGTTGTCATCGCTCAGTGCATCAGTCGCAGCATTGGCCTGGAGTACCGGGGCTTACACCAGTGAGATCATCCGCGCCGGCTTGAATGCCGTGGCAGCAGGTCAGCGCGAAGCATCGCAGACCCTTGGCTTGAGTCGTGCCGATACCCTTCGCATCATCGTGATTCCGCAAGGGCTACGGATTGCATTGCCTCCGTTGTTGGGCTTCGCTTTGTTGATCCTTCAGGCTACATCCCTCTGCTTCACCATCGCGCTTCCAGAGTTGATCAGTGCTGCCAACGACATCGGTTCAGAAACATTCCAGTACATGTCGATCCTAAGTCTCACCGGGTTGATGTATGCCTTGATCTGCATCCCCACGACCTTGGGTGTGAATTATCTGGAGAGGCATCTCGGGAAATACGACTGACGTTGGCACATGCAGATTTTCATGGATGAAGCGAAGCCCTTGCTCCCAAGCAGGGGTTTTTGTTTTTAGTCAGGTGGCGAGATGCGCTGAGTTACTCAAAAAGAAAGCCCCGACCTATTGGGCGGGGCTTGAGTGAATGAGGCGGCTCTGATTTCCGTTTCACAGCCGCTGGGGCATCAGTCAGTAGTAGCCGACGCTGGCTTTGATTTCGAGGTACTCATTGAGGCCATGAGCACCGCATTCGCGACCGTTACCCGACTGCCTGAAGCCACCGAAGGGCACGAGAGCGTTCCACTCGGGGCTGTTGATGTAGATAGAACCTGCGCGCAGTTGATGAGCAACCTTGCGAGCGCGTTCCAGGCTTCCTGACTGAACGTAAGCAGCGAGGCCATAGTCGGCGGCATTGATGGCGGAGATCAGGGCCTGTTCGTCCTTGTAAGGCAGCATGACCAGCACTGGCCCAAAAATCTCTTCTTGGACGATTCTCATGCTGGGTGTGGCATCGGCAAAAATCGTCGGCTTGACGTAAAACCCTTCCTTCAGGTCTTCAGGACGGCCTTCGCCGCCGATGACAACGCGTGCGCCTTGAGCAACGCCGGATTTGATGAGCTCCTGAATCCGGTCGAACTGTGCACGGTTTGCCACTGGCCCCAGATCAGTCGCCTCTGAGTCCGGGTTGCCCACTTTCAGTGCCGAACCTGCTTGTGCGGCGATAGAAACGGCTTCTTCATAGCGAGCCGCAGGAACGTACATCAACGTTGGGGCATCGCAGGATTGGCCGCTGTTGCTGAAGCAGTGTTCGACGCCAGCCTTCACCACGGCTTCAAGATCAACATCGTCGAGGATCAGGTTGGGAGACTTGCCGCCCAGTTCTTGAGTAACGCGCTTTACGGTATCAGCAGCCGCTTTCGCCACTTGAATCCCTGCTCGGGTGGAGCCGGTGAACGACACCATGTGGATCCCCGGGTGAGTAGAGATCGCGTGACCAACGCTTGGGCCATCGCCATTTACCAAGTTGAATACGCCGGCAGGCACGCCGGCTTCAGTGAGGATGTCGGCAAACAGAATGGCATCCAGTGGAGCGACTTCACTCGGTTTGAGAACGATGGTGCAACCTGCAGCGATCGCAGGCAGCACTTTGCAAACCACTTGGTTAAGTGGCCAGTTCCATGGGGCGATGAGCCCCACCACGCCGATAGGCTCTTTCGTAATCAGCGTATTCTCGAGGCGCTCTTCGAAACTGAAATCCTTGAGCACTTCGATGATTGCATCGACATGGCCGATGCAGGTTGCCGCTTGTGCATCACGCGCGAAGCCGATTGGGGCGCCCATTTCAGCGCTGATCAGGCTGGCGATCTCGGGAGTATTATTGATCAGGCCCTCACGAATACGCACCAGTAAGGCCAAGCGCGATTCGATAGAGGTCTGGCTGAACGATCCGAAAGCCTTCTGTGCGGCGATGACAGCCTGATCGACATCTGCGGAGCAACCGTTAGCGATCCGGGCAATAACTTGCTCCGTTGCCGGGTTGACGACATCGATAAGCTCCTCGCGAGACGGAGCAACCCATGCTCCATCGATAAAAAATTTATCCGCATTCTTCATAACAGACCTCGAGCTTGATGTGAGTTGGGCGGCAAGCCTCGGGCCTCTATCCTAATAAAGAGTGCCGAGGAGGCATGCCAGAAAATGATGAACAGGACGCCTCAGCCGGTTTTCTGGCTTGCCTTAGTGGAAAGGGGATCGCCTCACGCGTCGTCCGTTTCCATACACACAGCTGCCTCGCCATCACCAAAACTGACCTTTAGATCTTAAAAATAGACCGCTGGGTATTTTTAGTATGCTCGGTTGTCGTTGACTAATGCAAGGCGAGATAGATCGCATCACGTGTTAAGACCTCTTCCTCTGCTGCGACCCCTCTCTGTGGTGTTGACAAACGCTCGATTCAATCATCATACTGACCGGGCAGTCTAAAAAACAGTATGATGGGTACGATTCGTCGGGTCTTGTCAGGGCAAGATGGGTAGCGGCATAGGGCGACGTGTCAGAAATGGCGCATGACTAGAGGGGTGAGTGGCGTGAATCAGCAGAGAGATCTGGAGATCGCGGTCGTTGGTGCGGGGATCATTGGCGTTTCGGCGGCTTATTTTCTTCAGAAGCTGGGGGCCAGGGTCACACTCATCGACAAATCATTTGTTGGAGATTGCATCCCCAAGCTTGGCCTGACCAAAGTCATGGCCTACTGCAAAAAAACTCAGCCTAATCCTCTGACCGAGAGAGGCATGGCATTGGCTCAGATTTTGGCAAGCGAGTTGGGCTACTGCGGAAGCCTTGGAGATATCGATGACGAAGCGTCCGTTACTGACAACAGATCCAC
>NZ_JBOIBY010000280.1:0-3305 GCF_050739655.1 Pseudomonas sp.
CTCGGCTCTCCAGTGCCCTATTCCGCGAACCCTGCCGGGCGGAGAATCCGTTGTGGATATCGTTGTGGCAGTTACGGCAGACGATGAGGGTCTTGCGACGGCGCGATGCCATCTTCTTTGCCCATTCGGGCTGTTGGACCCAACTCCCAGAGTGGAGGTCTTTCAGGCGCCGGACATGATGCACTTCGACGTCCGTGTGCTCCTGGCAGAGCTCACACCGGCCGGTCATCAGCCGGCCGATGAGTTCGGCAGGACGCTTACTCCAGATTGCTGGAAGCTCGTCGTTGAGGACGACCTTCGTGGTTCTGCGCGCTAGCGAGATGCCACCCCATCGGGCCACCAGTGGCCGCTTGCCCTTCTCCCGGTTGACCGTGACCTGCAAGCCCCTGCGGGGGCCTGCCGTGGTCTGCCAGGTAGCACGGTAGCGGTTCCAGACCTTATTGACGCTGATCTTGTTCTTGTGACCCAACGTCTTGGCCAGGGACCGCTCCATGACATACCTGAGCAGGCCGAGACGGTGCCGGTTGTAGGCCAACTGGTAGTACTCCGCGATACCCCGGAACTCCGCCTGGTATCGCACCACGATACGGAAATCCGAGTCGTGGGCACGGTCCAGTATGGCGGCCGGTTTACCGCGTTGCATATAGGGTGTGCGCTTGGCGCGTACGACATCCATCGGCATTTTCAGCCCGATCTGGCCGTTGATGCAACGGTGACCGTTCTGATCACGCTTGGTGTCGTTGTGGTGAACCGCGATCTCATAGCCGAGGAAACGGGCAGCTTTCGTCCGCCCGTGAGTGATCAAGGTCTTGTGCTCGGAGAGCTCCAGTTTGAGGCGATCGCGCAGGAACCATCCCATCATGGCCTTGATACGCTCGGCCTCCCGTCGCGTACCGGTGAATCCCAGCAGCCAATCGTCCGCGTAGCGGATGTAATGCAACCGCCGGAAGCCTGGATCATGGGGATCCCGGGAGGGAAGCCGTTGCAGTTGCCGACGCAACCCTCGTGCTTTCTCCCGTTGCCCTTTCCCTTCCAGCTTCCAGGCAGCCTTGTGCATCCGCATATACGGCAGAAACGGCTTGCGTCGGTCTCCCCGGTTGTAGACGGGCAAGAGAGTTCTCTCGACATACCTGTCCAGCCGGTTCAGGTAGATATTGGAGAGCAAGGGACTTAACACACCCCCTTGCGGGGCGCCACTCAGTGTTTCATGGTAACGCCAGTCCTCCAAATATCCAGCCTGGAGCAGCCCGCCGATCAACCGCAAAAAACGGTTGTCGTGTATATCCTCGGCCAAGATGGATCGTAAAACTGTGTGATCCAGCCGGTCGAAGCATTGGGAGATGTCTCCCTCGACGAACCACGTTGTCCCACGCCACGATTCCGATACCTCCGCCAGGGCAGTATGACAGCCCCTGCCCGGCCTGAAACCATGGGAGTGCCCGGAGAACTGCGGCTCATAATACGCCTCCAGCAGGGAGCGGATTACTTCTTGCAGCAACTTGTCCGACCACGAGGGCAAACCCAGCGGGCGGCGTTTACCTGGTGATCCCTTCTTGTCGATGTACACACGCCGGACCGGGGTCCATCGATAGCGCTCAGACCGGAGCGCATCGATGATCGCCTGAATCTTCTTCAGGCTCATGCCATCCACAGTCTCCTTGTTCGAACCGGGCGTCATGGAGCCATCATTGCGGTAGATCTTCCCGTAGGCTCGCAGGTACAACTCCGGGTTGAACAGGTGCCGGTACAATCTCTCCAGTGGCAGTCCTTTCTTGCCGCGTTCATGGATGATCTCCATCAGGGCTCCGGCTCTCTGCATTACGCATACCTTGCCTTTCTGGATAATCGTGGACACCTGTGCCACTTGGCCCTGTAAGCGGCTTTCCCGCTCTCCCTGGTGGGGCGTGACTCCCACGACTACTACTGGCACTCCGTCACCGTAGGGCTCGCGCCCCTTAGGTGATCCCGAATTCCCCTTGCGCTGGACGTATCGAGCGTGACGTAGGCGGCCTGTCCGTTCCCTTGAGTGAGCTCGTTGCTCACCGCCCACCAGCCGGAAGGGTTGGGGCGAAGCAAAGGGGATTCGCCTGATGCTGGTGGCTCCGCTCCGGGCGTTGTATGTCGGAGAATGCACATTTCCATCGCTGGGAACTAGGCTTTAAACAGTCTGGTCTTCGCCATATCACACGGGCCTTGCGCGGCAGCACCATCAACGCCTTCACAATGCTCCACGCTTCCCCACCATGCTGTGGTCCCCTCGCGCTTTCGCGTCCAGGTAAGGTGGGCGACCCAGAGGCATCCTCCTTCCGAGCCTCTACCCTCTGCGAGGGTGATCCAACGCCGAGTTAGACGGCGCAACTTCCCCATGTACGCGGCTTTCCCGCGCTCGGAGTACTACGGCGGCTCCGCCCCACCCGCGCCTTTGGCTGGCGTCGCACCTATCCCCCCCTATCTCCCTGGCGAGGAGCAAAAAAAGAAGGGGGGAACGGTCACGAGTGGTTCCCGCGTTCACTGTTGTCCGGTTGACGGGTTAGGCACCCGGCTCTACCCCTGCGGCATCGCCATGGCTACGCCGTAGACTTTCACCATGGCCTCCTGGCCCAGGCGTTGAAGACCCAGCCAAGAGTTTTCCACTCCACCGTGGCCGATGATGAGTGGATGTGCACCGCAATCCAGCCCAGATCCACCGGATTTCGAGCTGGTACATGGTCAAGAGGCGTAACAACACCGGTTTCTCGCGTATACCTTCCCGTCTCGCTCACCGCACCCGGCCCATCCGGCAGTCCTGAACCGACGCGACTTTGTCGAGGCTGCTCCCACCCTCCCCGGCGACCCCCGGATCAGTCGGGTAGCCGGAGCGCATCGCTGCGCCCCGGCCCCCTCAGAACTGCTTATGTCGAGTTCGACATAACCGGTTTTATGTTGAACCCCGGATTATGTCGAGTGGGTTGGTGAAAGTGCTGGTCAGCGGTGGTTGAGGTGGCCTGCTGCTCGGCATAATCCGCAGTGCTCAGGAAGGCAAGCAGAGGCGGTACCGCTCGAACTCAGTGCCCGGGGCTGGAGCTCTGATCAAGCCCGGCTGTTCGCGAGCGAGGTCGAGGTGCAGGTAGATCCGGGTGACTGGCCGCGACGCCTGGTGGCCAGTCATCGTTGCCTCTGCCTCCGTACGCGCAGTCCGACGAAGGGTGCCTCGCTCACGCGGCCCGGATTATGCCGACCCAGTCACCCTCGTCCGCCCTGCTGACCAGGGCAAACGGCGAGTTTTCTCGGCTCATTCGGCATAATCCGGTGCTCAACATAAAACC
>NZ_JBOIBY010000281.1:0-4267 GCF_050739655.1 Pseudomonas sp.
TGTCGTTCTTGCTCTTGGTCACCGAGTCGTTGACGTTGATGGCCGGGATTTTCAGCTCGCCCTTGGCCAGCATGTCCAGCAGGCGGTGTACGCCGGTGGTGGTTTCTTCGGTCACGCCGTGGACGCGATCCAGAACCTGTGGGTATTTCTTGTGCAGCAGCTCGGTCAGGTCGCCGCCGTCGTCGAGGATCATGTTGGCATCCCAAGGCGCGCCATCTTTGAGGATGGTTTGCTCCAGGCACCACTCGTACTCTTGCTCGGTTTCACCTTTCCAGGCGAAAACCGGGATGCCGGCAGCGGCGATGGAGGCGGCAGCCTGGTCCTGAGTCGAGAAAATGTTGCAGGACGACCAGCGTACTTCGGCACCCAGGGCAACCAGGGTTTCGATCAGCACGGCAGTCTGAATGGTCATGTGGATGCAGCCAAGGATCTTCGCGCCCTTGAGCGGTTGCTCTTCGGAGTACTTGCGACGCAGCCCCATCAGAGCTGGCATTTCGGATTCGGCGATGATGGTTTCGCGACGGCCCCAGGCAGCCAGGGACATGTCGGCGACTTTGTAGTCGTTAAAATCTGCAGGCGTGATAACAGCGCTCATGAAGAGCCTCCATTCGTAATTATGCGAATGGGCGCCGTTGTGCGTTTAGTGTCGGGCCGGTCAAGGCCTGGCAACGCCCCATCCGAGCCTGACAGGTTTTACCTGCTGCAGCGCCCCTCGGACAGGTGGCGGGAAACGGTATCAAGTAGAGGTTACCGTTTTGAGTTGGGTAGCCCCATTCCATTGCTGGAATGAGGCCCCCCAAGAACCGTACGTGCGCCTTTCAGCGCATACGGCTCAAGTCTTGCAAAACCTCAATTAGAGGCCGGTTTGTTCACTGTCAAACCCAGCGCGTGGAGCCGCTGGTGACAAACAGGGTGCAATAGTACCCGATTGCCCAAAGAGTCGTCACCACCCTGAATGCGGTAGATGACGTGATGGTCGTGCCATCCAGTCTCTTTGGTTATCGATTGCCCACATAACGCACACTTTCCATTCTGGCTTCGGAACAAGCTGACAATCTGCTTCCGGTACTTCATCTTTTTCAGCATCCGGTCCATACGCAGTTTCTCGCTCATCCCCTCCATCGCAGGATCGAAGGGGTTGTATCCTCCGCTGACTTTTCGGTGTCGCTCAATGGGGGTCTCGGCTAACGAGTACAGCTTTAGGGTCACACGTTCTCCCCTTCCGTTTATCACCGACTCGGCGAATACCCAACATTTCTGCTCCTGTGCGGGAAAGTACTTCTCCTTTATCCAGACCGCATTCTTGTTGGGGTGTCGCCGTTTAGCCCAGCGCCAAAGCGCATAGTTAATCAAATGGTCCATGCGGCTGTACGTCTGCTTGGCAACCACTGGCTGGTGGTAAATCGCCCAACCTCGGAGTACGGGGTTCAGCAGTCGGATCAAGTCTTCCTGCCTAGCGGTTTTATTGGTACTGATGACTTCCTTTACCTTGCGATAGAACGCTTGCACGTTTTTCTTGCTCGGTTTGATCAGGAGCTTCCCTTTGTACTTGCGGAAATTCCATCCCAAAAAGTCGAAGCCTTCATCAATGTGGACGACATGGGTTTTCTCCGGTGACAGCTGCAGTCCCCGTACTGAAAGGAACTGCTCCACCCAAGGCTTGATCTCGTTTTCCAGTATCTCTTTCGAGCTACCAGTGATCACAAAATCATCCGCATATCGCACCACATTGATCTTCAGCTTCTTGGCCCTTGTCACGCCCAGATGTTGCTTGAGCTGGGTTTCCAGACCATCCAGCACCATGTTTGCCAAGGTGGGCGAGATAATCCCGCCCTGCGGCGTACCGGCATTCGTTGCCTGTAGCTGGCCTTTGTGAATCACACCAGCTTTCAACCACTTCCGAAGGATCGTTTTGTCCGTAGGGACGTTGGCGATCAGCCAGTCGTGGTTGATATGGTCGAAGCAACCTTTGATGTCCGCCTCCAGTACCCATTGGGCCGAAACCTTTTGAGAAAGAGAGATGAACAGCTGCCCCATCGCATCCGCCGTCGAACGTTCAATCCTGAAGCCGTAGCTGTTCGGATCACCGGTGGTTTCTGCAATGGGCGCCAGCGCCAGCAGGTATAAAGCCTGCATGGCCCTGTCCGTCATGGTCGGAATGCCCAAAGGACGTTCTTTCCCATTCGACTTCGGAATGAACACACGCCGTAAAGGCCGTGGCTGATATCCGTGGCGCTTCAACCCGTTTGCCGCTTTCCATTTCGCGTCGGGTGTATCCCAGAGCATGCGGTCGACTCCCGCCGTGCGCTTACCCTGGTTTTCAGTGACTCGCCGTACGGCCAAGTACCTGGCCGTTCGAGAGTGGGTCAGCATCCGTTGCAAGGCTTTCACCCTGCGCCATTGGCCTTCCCGACAAGCCTTCGCAATCCGTACCTGCATTGCCCGAACATTCCGCTGAACACGACGCCAATCGATGTCGTGCCACTGCTGCGGAACGCCGGAGGGCGCAGACACGGCCTTTAGGCTGTGTTCTATCATGCTGCCTTCCTCTCAAGTTTCCCCGGACAGAAGACGTACGCATCCCCTGACGGGGATGGACGTTCCCGTCAGGGTTGGATTAATTGGAGACCACTGTTGCTGGCCTCTAAGATCATTGAGACAGGTTCAGTCAGAGTTCATGCGACGAAAGACCACGCAGAAGTCTGCCCGGTTTCCCGTGGAGTAATGTCTCAACCCCTATCCGGACCATTACAGCCCGGCGTTCGCTTTCTCTGCGATCCCATACCCGCACAGCCAACAGATCCCCTTGCGGTTCACCTGCCCGAAGGCAGCCATACGGGCTTACCACGTTCCCTGCCTGTCACACGACTGGGTTAGGGTCTGCCTTTCCACCGGTGGTCATACGGCGACGTATCTCTATCCGCTACAGCGATATCCGACCACATACCTTTTGGTTCGAGCCTGTCAGCAGTTTGGGCTCGTCAATCGTTACGGTGTTTATCAGCAGTTCACATGGGTTACCCATGCCAGCCAGCCTAGCGCCTCAACCCGGTACTGCTCCGAGCATCTGCGTCCTGCCTCGCGGCGAGGTCGCACCCGTTAGGGGGCACATTGTCAGAAAAACTTCACACCCCACCGTTACCAGTGACGCATGTCTTCGTAGGCTATCGTTGGTCGCACAACGAGTCCGCTGCCACCTTGCAGGCAAGGTAGATGGACAATGACAAACAGAGCTTGCGCTCATGTCTCCGAGAAATGACGAAAATGACAAAAGCAGGAACTGCCTAGTTAGGCGGCATGCTTGAAAGAAGTATTGCCTCTTATTTCTGAGGCAGGAGATAACCCCTACGGGGATTATTTCCCGCAGGGTTGTGCCCTGAGATAGGGCTGAGATGAGTGAGCACTCTCGAGCCGGGAACTCCGGTTCTTAGGTCGATATATAGAGTGCGAATCGACCTGGCATTGCCATCCGCCGTAGCGGCAAGTCCTTGAAGGCATAGGACTTTGGAAAGGATTTTGGTTCTCGGGATTGGGTGCCTGAGCTTCGGTTCTACTGAGAAAGAACCCTTCAAGATGACCTTACACCTCGAAGTCGGAGACACGATCTACGTGTCGTACAACGGTGGCGATTATAGCGGGCTATGCTGATCTTCCAAAGGGTTTCTGTCGGTCAATGTGCGAACGGTAATAGTGGCTATAGAAGATGCCCAATAGAGCTCTGGCGAAAGCTCTGCCATGATCCCGGGCATCTATCGGAAAGACGCTCAGGAGTGCATATGAATTTCCACACCCGCAAATGGGTCAAGCCCGAAGACCTCAACCCCAATGGCACGCTGTTCGGCGGCAGCCTGCTGCGCTGGATCGACGAAGAAGCGGCGATCTACGCCATCGTCCAGCTGGGCAACCAGCGCGTGGTCACCAAGTACATTTCCGAAATCAACTTTGTCAGCGCCTCGCGCCAGGGTGACATCATCGAACTGGGCATCACCGCCACCGAGTTCGGTCGCACCTCGATCACCCTGACCTGCGAAGTGCGTAACAAGATCACGCGCAAAAGCATTCTGACGGTGGAAAAGATGGTCTTCGTCAACCTCGGCGAGGACGGCCTGCCAGCACCCCACGGCCGCACCGAGATCAAGTACGTCAAAGACCAGTTCCAGGATGACGCCAGCGTCGAATGACAGAAAACTGTAGGAGCGAGCTTGCTCGCGATGGTCGTCAACGATTACGCGTGGTACCTGAATGCCCGCGTTGTCTGGGCTACCAT
>NZ_JBOIBY010000282.1:0-10238 GCF_050739655.1 Pseudomonas sp.
CCCGAACTCAGCAGTGAAACGATGCATCGCCGATGGTAGTGTGGGGTTTCCCCATGTGAGAGTAGGTCATCGTCAAGATTAAATTCCGAAACCCCTATCTGCGTATGCAGGTAGGGGTTTTGTTTTGCCCCTAAAAAAGTATTTCGATCAAAAAAGGGATAGCCAGAGGGCTATCCCTTTTTTTCATTCTGTTGCGTGAATGAGGCTTCAAGGGAACGCTACCCCTGGCCGATAACCATATGGTCACTGCGTTCTCTACTTCTCGCAGCTTCCCATCGTTTTCACAGCTTCAAAGAAATCGCTGGATTGGTTGTGGCCACTGGCTATTATCTGCGCGTTCTAAGTGGTCATGCAGCGAATCTTGTTCATGTGTTTGTCTTTAGGTTTTTTCTTAAACTGCCTGGAAATCTTCGATGCTGTCGTATCACCAAAAAAGTTTTTTGATCGTCGATGATTTCTCGGATTTCCGAAGCTCGGTCAGGTCTATGTTGCGCGAACTCGGTGTCAAGGATGTAGACACCGCAGACACAGGCGAGCAGGCGCTGAAAATGTGTTCGCAGAAGTCCTACCATTTCATCCTGCAGGATTTCCACTTGGGCGATGGCAAGAAGAACGGTCAGCAGGTGCTCGAAGACCTAATGATCGAGAAGCTGATCAGCCATGAAAGTGTGTTTGTCATGGTTACTGCCGAGACCAGTCAGGCCATGGTGCTCAGTGCGTTGGAGCACGAGCCCGACGCATATCTGACCAAGCCCTTCAATCGTTCAGGGCTGGCCCAGCGGCTTGAGCGCTTGGAGCAACGCAAGACTCTGCTCAAGCCCATCCTGCAAGCCCTCGACCGGGGCAAACCGGTTGAAGTGCTCAATGCTTGCATCGCCTTGTGCAAGCAAGACATTCGTTATTCGCCGTTGTGTCTGCGATACCGTGCCGATGCCCTGCGCGACTTGAATCAAAATGAGGCTCTTGAGCGTCTCTATGACAGCATCATTGCTGACCGACCTTTGCCTTGGGCGTTTGCCGGTCTGGGCCAGTTGCTGTTCAAGCGTGGTCAAGTTGCGCAGGCTAAAGGTGTTTACGAAAAAGCTCTGAAAGTGTTCCCAATGATGCCGGCGCTCTACGATGGCATGGCCGATGTACTGGTCGCCGAAGGGGATACAAAGGCTGCCCAGAAGGTACTGGAAGAGGCTATTCGTCTTTCGCCTCTAGCGGTACGACGGCAAGCGCAGCTCGGTAAGTTGGCTATGACCAACGAGGATTTTGATACTGCTTCCAAAGCCTATCGCCAAGCTGTCGTTCAGGGGGCGCAATCACGTTTCAAGGATGCGGAAAGTAACCTTGGACTGGCCCATGCGTTAATCAGTAAAGGCAGTGAAAAGGGGCTGGATACCCGGACTCGATTGGAAATCAACACGACGTTGAGCGCTGTGGCCAAAGAGAATCCGTCTGATCCTGGTCTGCAAATTCGTGCGCGATTGATGAAGGCCACCAGTCTGTTGCTCAATGATGCCGAAACCGCGGAAAAGTTGACCGAGCAAGCGATGATGCGCCTTGATGGCATGGAGCAGTTCATGAGTGCTGAAGCTGCGATGCTGGTGGCCAAGCAACTGCAAATGCTTGGACAAGCCGATGCCGGCGCGTCGATGTTGAAAAACTGCGCAGAGATCTACGGCGACGATCCGTCCGTAATGAAAGGCATTGCCAAGCTTACGGATGACCCCACCATTCTCAACTCCGGCAACGCAGCCGCTGATCTCAACCGTCAGGGTGTGCGTGTGTACAAGACCGGAAATCTCGTGGAGGCCCGTGATGTTTTCCGAAAAGCCCTGGCGATGCAGCCCAAGAACATCAGTATTGCGCTGAATATGGCGCAGGCTTTGCTACACGGTACCGATACCAAGGTTCCTTCGGCCGAGCTCGAGGAATGCCGGACCTGTCTGAAAATGGTTGGTTTGATGCCTGATACCGACGCACGCTATCCGCGATATCAGAAACTTAAAAGCAAGGCGTTTGGTGAATGAACGACAACCAGCAGGCTCTGGATTTCTCCACGGTGATCGCTTCCACCGTGCACGATATGAAGAACTCATTGGCTATGCTGATGCAGGCCCACAGCCAATGGTTGGGCGGCCTGCCCGATCCGGCACGGCATACACCCGAGCAAGGTGTGATTGAGTTCGAATTCGCTCACCTGAACGGTATGCTTGTGCAGTTGCTGGGGTTGTACAAACTGGGTGTCAATCAGATGCCATTGCAACCGGCCTATCACGAACTGGATGACTTCATCGAGGCTCAGTTGGCCTGCCATCAGGATGTCTTCACCAGCCGTGGTATTGCTGCAACGTTTGAAGTCGATCCCTTGAGTCCATTGGGTTTCTTCGACCGTGAATTGATCGCGTCGGTGCTTGCCAACAGTATCAACAATGCCATTCGTTATGCGCGTCATGCCGTTTTGATCAGCGTCAGCGATGAGGCCGGGCAGCTAGTGCTGACCATCAACGATGATGGTCAAGGTTACCCTATCGAAATGATTGAGCGTCAGGCCGATTACATTCAGGGCATTAATCACAGCAGCGGCAGCACTGGCCTCGGGCTGTATTTCGCGGGCCGGATTGCAGAATTGCATCAGCGCAATGGCATCAGTGGTCGCACCGAAATCAGTAATGGCGGTCCATTGGGTGGTGGCGTATTCAGTCTCTATCTACCCTGAATTTTCCCTCATAAAGCATTTTGTTTGACGCTGCTTGATATTCCGAACGCGCGGAGCCTATTTTGTACGGGTCGCCGCTCGCGGCTCGCACAATGACAAGGATTGCGTTATGACAACCGATGGCCTGGGCTCACTCGCGCAGCGATTGATGGGCGTTGATGAGATTGAGTGTGTTACGCCGGATTTAAATGGTGTGCCACGGGGCAAAGTGATGACCGCCGAGGGTTTCCTCGAGGGGCGGCGCTTGCAGTTGGCCAGGGGCGTACTCCTGCAATGCATCATGGGTGGATATCCGCCAGCGCGTTTCTATGGCAGCGACGATGGCGACCTTGCGCTGGTTCCAGATCCGGCGCAAGTTCACCTTTTACCCTGGAGTAAGCATCCGCGAGCATTTGCCATCTGTGATGCGGATGAACTGACCGGCGAAACCTCCAACCTGTCTACCCGCGGCCAACTTAAGGCAGTTATCTCACGCTACACCGCCTTGGGTCTGGCGCCGGTGGTTGCTACCGAGCTCGAATTTTTTGTTTTCTCTCCCAATCCCGATCCGACACAACCTTTTCAGCCACCAGTAGGCCTGGATGGCCGTCGCGAAGTCGGTCATTCGGCGTTCAGTGTCAGCTCCAATAGTGGCCTGCGTCTGTTCTTCAATGAAGTTTATGAATGCATGGCGGCGCTAGGCTTGCCTCGCGATACGTTCATGCACGAGATGGGCGTCAGTCAGTTTGAGATCAACTTGCTGCATGGTGATCCGCTGTTGTTGGCCGACCAGACATTTCTGTTCAAACATCTGCTCAAGGAGGTCGCGCTCAAGCATGGTCTGACGGTGGTCTGTATGGCGAAACCCTTGGCGCATACCCCGGGTAGTTCGATGCATATCCACCAGAGCATCGTTGAGATCTGCAGTGGACGGAACGTGTTCAGTGATGAAGCTGGTCAACCTACTGCGATCTTCCGGCATTTCATTGCGGGCCAACAGGCGGGCATGGCGGATTTCACCGCGCTGTTTGCTCCGAACGTCAATTCTTACCAGCGCTTGTGCCACCCTTTCGCATCACCGAATAATGCCTGCTGGTCCCATGACAACCGGGCTGCAGGCTTGCGTATTCCCGCCAGCTCATCCGTCGCTCGTCGGGTAGAGAACCGTTTACCAGGCGCTGATGCCAACCCGTACCTGGCGATTGCCGCTAGCCTGGCTGCAGGTTTATATGGCATAGAGCACAAACTGGAGCCGAGTGAGCCGATTCAGGGGGAATTCGAGGTGCCCGATAATCTTTCGTTGCCGTGTACCTTGCATGCTGCGCTTGAGCGTCTGAAGCGTAGCCATTTGGCTAAGGAACTGTTCGGCATGGAGTTCATCGAAGGCTACATCGCTTCCAAGACGATGGAACTGACCAGTTTCTATGATGAAATCACTCCCTGGGAACGCCGAGTTCTAGCAGCCCAGGCCTGACGAAATGTCGACATCGGGCTATCGTTTGATTGCCCGTTACTCACTGCAAGGAGCCGCTCGGAACGCCGATGCGCCAAATCTGGAAATCCTTTCGAGCGCTTTATTTTGCCTCGCTGATGATGTTGATCGGCTCAGGCTTGTTGAGTACCTACCTGGCGTTGCGCCTGGCTGCCGATCATGTCGACAGCTTGTGGGTCGGTGCTCTGATGGCAGCCAACTATTTCGGCTTGGTGCTTGGCGGCAAGATCGGCCATCGGCTCATTGCCCGAGTTGGGCATATCCGTGCCTATTCCGCCTGCGCGGGCATCGTCGGTGCAGCGGTATTGGGGCATGGTCTGGTCAATTGGCTGCCCGCATGGCTGTTCCTGCGGGTTATTGTTGGTCTTGGCATGATGTGCCAGTACATGGTCATCGAGAGTTGGCTCAATGAGCAGGCCGATGCCAAGCAGCGCGGACTGGTGTTCAGTGGCTACATGATCGCCTCATACCTGGGGTTGGTGCTGGGGCAGTTGATTCTGGTCATGCATCCGGGGCTCGGGCTTGAATTGCTGATGCTGGTTGCTCTGTGTTTCGCCCTGTGTCTTGTGCCAGTGGCTTTGACGCGACGTATTCACCCCGCACCATTGCATCCGGCACCGATGGAGCCACGGTTCTTTATCAAGCGTGTACCGCAGTCGCTGAGTACAGTGCTGGGAGCGGGCTTGATCGTGGGCTCGTTTTACGGTCTGGCACCGCTGTATGCCTCGCAACAAGGGTTGTCGACGGAGCAGGTCGGTCTGTTCATGGGGTGCTGCATCTTTGCCGGTTTGCTGGTGCAATGGCCGTTGGGTTGGCTGTCCGACCGCTATGATCGGGCGTTGCTGATTCGTTGTTTTGCGTTCAGCCTGGCGCTCGCCGCCATGCCGCTGGCGATCATGAAGCAGGTGCCGCTGGAGGTATTGTTCATCGCCGGTTTCCTTTGCTCGCTGGTTCAGTTTTGCCTGTACCCGCTGGCGGTGGCGTTCTCCAACGACCATGTTGAGGGTGATCGCCGTGTGTCGCTGACTGCGATGTTGCTGGTTACCTACGGCGTTGGTGCCAGTATCGGGCCATTGGTGGCCGGTGTGCTGATGAAGCTGTTCGGCAGCCAGATGCTCTATGCGTTCTTCAGTTTCTTCGCCTTGGTGCTGGTGTGGCGAATTCGCCCGAAAGCGGTGACCAACCTGCACCAGGTGGACGATGCACCGCTGCATCACGTTGCCATGCCAGAAAGTATGTCGAGTTCACCACTGGTGGCGGCACTCGATCCACGGGTAGATGAGCAAGTGGTACAGGATCAGATGCAGAATCCGGTGCCTGCCGAGCCGACACCGGAACCGGAACCGCAAAACGATACGCCTGCGGAGGATACCGACTCGGGTCAGGAGCAAGGTTTTACCGAAGCCAGGCCATAAATCGCGGGCATAAAAAACGGGCAGTCACCGAAAGGGACTGCCCGTTTTGTGTTGGAGCGTTGAATCAGAAGTCGTCTTTGTCGAAGCGACGCGCTTCACGTTGCAATTGATAGACAAACCGCTCGACTTGCCGCTGCACCAAGCCGCTCATGTTATGAAAGCGTACGCCAGCGAAGGTGGTGGAGATTTTTTCTTCGAAGTGCAGGTAGCGCAGTTCGACCGGGGCCGTCATCTTGCCGAAGGGCAGGTCGGCATTGAAACGGTCGTAGACCTGACCCAATTGAAGGCTACCGGAGATATCGCCATCGAAACGCAGCTTGCAGCCGGTAGCAGAAATATCCAGCAATTTGCCGCTGATCGGGGCCTTTAGCTTTTCACCGTCCAGATTGACATTAACCAACTGTGCCAACTTCAATGCTGCGCGAAACGCGTTGCGGCGCTGGTGGTACACCACTTCATCAGGCAAGGTTCCGCGGTAGCAGCGACTACCATTGAACTCGCTGATAGTCAGCGGCCCGTTGCTCTCCCAGGCGATACGCACGCCGTCGTGAAAGCCTTCAACCTTGAACGGCTCGCCCGCCAGCAGATAGCGCTCGCCATCACGGGGAATCATTTCGTCCAGGGCAATCATGTTGTTTTCACGATCGAGATCTACCAGATAGCTCTGGAAGCGCTGGCTACGCTCGTGGAACGTAATGATCAGCGGGTCATGACTTTCTTGCAGTTGGCGCAGGTTGCCGGAGATTTCCAGGGGCGTGCTGAGCACCTTGGGTGGCTGCGGAGCATCTTCCGCATTTAAGGCATTGGACACGGTTAATCAATCTCCAGACAATATTGGCTACGGCTTGCCGGCATATTGCCAGCATGTTCCGCCTCTTGATAGAGCTTACTCGTCGACAGGTTCAAGCCTGACTGAGCGGGCGCGGTTTCACAAGCTTGGAAAATGTTCCGCTGGCATCGTAGAGCGCTGGAGTATCGCCACCGTTCAGGATTTTCAGCTGAGTAGCTGTGGCAATCTGCTGGATCACAATCGACTTGCCGTTGTTAGCGTTGGCAGTCTGGCATTGGTTCAGAAGGTCGGTCAGGACATCGCTTTGAGTGAGCAATGCTTCGCCAATGCTGGACTGGCTGGCCAGTTGCTCCAGACCGCTACGGTTGGTTGGCAAATTCAGACTGGCAAGGATTTCGCTGCGCTTGCGGCCATGCTGATCGAGCAAAATGATCAATGCCTGCTTCTGCGCCAGAATATTTTCGAGCAGGATCATGTCGCGACCATGCAAGGCGAGGGACTCGGTTTGCAACAACTCCAGCAGTTGTTGCGCTGGAGCAAAATCGTCGGTGATCAGTTGCAGTAAATTAGTGTCGTGCATGGCTGGCCTTGGGTTTTAAGCGTCCAAAAGCCTCGCGCCGGCCGTGGCCTAACGCTGGGCTTCGAAGTTGAGCAGTTTGCTGGCTACACGGTTGCTGTCGACTTTGTAGCTGCCATCGGCAATCGCTGCTTTCAACTCGGCCACGCGGGCGTTGTCGACGACAGGCTGATCGCGCAGCGTATCAGTGACCTTTTGCAACTGTTGAGCCTCATTGCTGAGGTGTACCGATTCCCCGCTAGTGACGGTGCTGGCCTGCTCGGCCTGGGTATTCAGCGGCGCGGATTTGCCAGCATCGGCGGTTTCCTTGGCAACGCTGGTACGTGTACTGCCCGTAAGTGACGAGGAGCTGTTCAAACGGCTGAAATCGATGACCATGATAAAAACCTCTGGGAATTTGGACGCTTGCCATGTTCTCGGCCATCCCCGGCAAAACTTTAGGCTCATTTATCAATGAGCTTGCGCGCGCCAGCGCTTGCCCTGGATAGGGCACAGTTTAGGGAACAGCCTCGGTTAGCGCCACATCTCCACGAACAGAGTGTCCTACATGGACACCTCCACTTGCCCCGGCGCCATGACTTGCGCCTTGATCACCCGATTGGAATTGAGGTTCTTCACCCGGATTTGTTCGCTCAAGCCGCCGTTGGCCAACGCTTCGCCAGGCATTCGCACGCTAAGCGTTCCACTGCGAGCGGTTATCACCACTTGATCGCCTTTGCGGATGACTTCCGCCTGTTCGATATGCACCAGGCTGATGACCTGGTCATTGACCATTGGTCGGGTAAGTCTTTGTCCGATCGCCTGGTCCAGGGAGGTCAAGTACCCCTGGCTCAACAGGCTGACATCACGTTCACGCAAGGAGACATCGGCCGGTTCGACAATGCCGGCGCGGCGCAGGGGCCGAGTGGTGGTTACAACGTCGCGAAACAGGCGAACTTGAGCGGGTACGAAGACTGTCCACGGGGATGCGCCCTCGCAGCGAACCTTGACGGTGACCCTGCCCAATGGCTTGGCTGGACTCTCCAGCGTGGCTGTCAATTCCTTGTCGCACATCGGCATGCGCAGCCGTGGATCGAGCTGGTTGACCTGGATCTCGTAGCGGCCTTCCGTTTGACTCGTCGCCAGATAGTCTTCTACGGTGAATTCAAGAAAGCCCTGAGTGACGCCGATAAGCATGTCAGGCAAGGTAACTGCGTCAGCAAGGGCATGGCTGCCAGCGTTGAACAGGCAGGCAGCGACCAACGCACCGAGCCATTTGCGGTAGGGTGTAGTCGGGCGTCGAAAAAATGTCGGTTCTGTGGTCATGAAAAGATAAAAAGCAAGCGCCGTGCCGTTTAGAGATGAATGTGCGTCGCAACAACACTTAGCGTTGGTGTAGGAGTCTGGGCATGGCTGGTGTAATGGATTCGGTGAACCAGCGCACGCAACTGGTGGGGCAGAATCGCCTTGAGCTGTTGTTGTTCCGTCTCGACGGCCAACAGCTGTATGGGATCAACGTGTTCAAGGTTCGGGAGGTGCTGCAATGCCCCCAACTGACGCTGATGCCCAAGTCCAGTCCTGTCGTGTGCGGCGTGGCGAATATTCGGGGGGCGACCATTCCGATTCTGGATCTGGCAATGGCGACCGGCTCCGGTGCTTTGAAAGACAAGAATAATCCCTTCGTGATCATCACGGAGTACAACACCAAGACCCAGGGTTTCCTGGTGCGCTCGGTAGAACGCATCGTCAACATGAACTGGGAGGAGATCCATCCGCCACCCAAGGGCACGGGGCGCGATCACTACCTGACGGCGGTGACGCGGGTCGACAATCAGTTGGTGGAAATCATCGACGTGGAGAAGGTGCTGGCGGAAGTGGCGCCGACACCGGAAGCGATTTCCGTCGGCGTGGTGGATGTCGAAACCCAACACAAGGCGCTTTCGCTACGGGTGCTGACGGTCGATGACTCGTCGGTGGCGCGCAAGCAGGTCACGCGTTGCCTGCAGACGGTCGGTGTCGAAGTGGTTGCGCTGAACGACGGCCGGCAAGCGCTGGATTACTTGCGCAAACTGGTCGACGAGGGCAAGAAGCCGGAAGAGGAGTTTCTGATGATGATCTCCGACATCGAGATGCCGGAGATGGACGGTTACACCCTGACGGCCGAGATCCGCAACGACCCTCGCATGCAAAAGCTTCATATCATCCTGCATACTTCGTTGTCGGGCGTGTTCAATCAGGCGATGGTCAAGAAGGTCGGTGCCGATGACTTCCTGGCCAAATTCCGTCCTGATGACCTGGCATCCCGGGTAGTTGACCGGATCAAAGCAGCAGATATCAGCTAGGGGCGTTCGGCCCTTGGTAGTCAACACGATTTAAGAGGCGGCAGCATTGTCTACGGGTAATTTGGATTTCGAACAGTTCCGGGTGTTCCTGGAAAAAGCCTGTGGCATTTTGCTCGGTGAAAACAAACAGTATCTGGTCTCCAGCCGTCTCAACAAACTGATGGAGCAGCAAGGCATCAAGTCTTTGGGTGAGTTGGTCCAGCGCATCCAGACCCAGCCGCGCAGCGGTTTGCGCGAGATGGTGGTGGATGCGATGACGACTAACGAAACCCTGTGGTTTCGTGACACCTATCCGTTCGAAGTCTTGAAGAACAAGGTGCTGCCCGAAGCGATCAAAGCCAGTCCCGGCCAGCGTCTGCGGATCTGGTCGGCGGCGTGTTCGTCGGGTCAGGAGCCGTATTCGCTGTCGATGTCCATCGACGAGTTCGAGCGGATAAATGCCGGACAGTTGAGGATGGGCGTGCAGATTGTCGCCACCGACCTTTCCGGCACCATGCTGACCAATTGCAAGACCGGCGAGTACGACAGCCTGGCCATAGGTCGTGGTCTGTCGCCAGAACGCTTGCAGCGTTATTTCGATCCGAAGGGACCGGGGCGTTGGGCCATCAAGGCACCGATCAAGAGTCGGGTGGAGTTTCGTTCCTTCAACTTGCTGGACAGCTACGCGAGCCTCGGTAAATTCGATATCGTGTTCTGCCGCAACGTGCTGATCTACTTCTCTGCTGAAGTGAAGAAGGACATCCTGTTGCGTATTCACAGCACGTTGAAACCGGGTGGCTATCTGTTTCTCGGTGCCTCTGAAGCGCTGAACGGATTGCCGGATCATTACCAGATGGTCCAGTGCAGCCCGGGGATCATTTACCAGGCGAAGTGAATTCGCTGGCGGCATAAAAACGGGAGTCCTCAAAGGCTCCCGTTTTTTTATGCCCGATGATCCCGTGCCCTTGTAGGAGCCGG
>NZ_JBOIBY010000283.1:0-10885 GCF_050739655.1 Pseudomonas sp.
CAGTTGACCTTCATCGCTTAACTGACAGGCATTAAGGCTTGCCCGCGAAGGCGCAGTGTCAGGCAGCACAGATGTCGACGCTAACGGCCCTTTCGCGGGCAAGCCTCGCTCCCACACAGTTCTGCGGCATTAAACCTGCAACGATGCGGCCGTGCAGGCAACTTCAATTCAAGGCTGACGCAGCCAGCACCAGCCTTTATCCTTGTTACCCCCGCCGTACCGAGTTAATGGAGTTTTCGCCATGCCCCATGAAGGAAGTCTGTTGCAAGCCGCCGTCGTGTTTCTGTTCGCGGCGGTGCTCACCGTTCCCCTTGCCAAGCGCCTGCAACTGGGAGCGGTGTTGGGTTATCTGTTTGCCGGGATGATGATCGGCCCGTCCGTGCTGGGCTTTGTCAGCAATCCGGAAGCCGTCGCCCACATCTCGGAATTGGGCGTGGTGTTGCTGCTGTTCATCATTGGTCTTGAATTGTCGCCACGACGGTTGTGGGTCATGCGCAAGGCGGTTTTCGGCGTGGGCCTGGCGCAGGTCCTGCTGACCGCGGCACTGCTGGGCGTACTGGCGCTGTATGTGTTCGGGCAACCGCTGAACAGCGCGATTGTCCTCGGCCTGGGCCTGGCCCTGTCGTCCACCGCGTTTGGCCTGCAAAGCCTGGCCGAACGCAAGGAACTGACCAGTCCCCACGGGCGTCTGGCGTTCGCCATCCTGCTGTTCCAGGACATCGCCGCCATCCCGCTGATCGCCATGGTGCCGCTGCTGGCCGGCAGTGAACACAACGTCAGCACCGCCGATGATGTCAACCAGGGCCTGCGCGTGCTGGTCAGTATCGCCATTGTGGTGATCGGCGGGCGCTATCTGCTGCGACCGGTGTTCCGTCTGGTGACTAAAAGCGGCTTGCCGGAAGTGTCCACCGCCACTGCGTTGCTGGTGGTGATGGGCACCGCATGGCTGATGGATCTGGCGGGAATTTCCATGGCGCTTGGCGCATTTCTGGCCGGTCTGCTGCTGGCGGACTCCGAATACCGCCACGAACTGGAATCGCAGATCGAACCGTTCAAGGGGCTGCTGCTGGGGCTGTTTTTCATGAGTGTCGGCATGGGCGCGAACCTCAGTCTGCTGCTGCGCGAACCCATTGTTGTGATGGGGCTGACGTTGCTGCTGATCGTCGTCAAGTTGCCGCTGCTGTATTTGGTGGGACGACTGGCCGGGGGCCTGAGCAAAGTCAGTGCGATTCGTCTCGGCATCGTATTGGCTGCCGGTGGTGAATTCGCCTTTGTGGTGTTCAAGATCGGCCGTGATCAAAGCCTTTTCGATCCGCGCCTGTACGATCTGCTGGTACTGGCGATCACCCTTTCGATGGCCTTGACCCCCTTGCTGATGCTGGCGTGCACACGACTGGTCAGCCCCAAGGTGCAGCCGGTGGTGGTGCCGGAGAAATTCCGTGACATCGACGCCGATGAGCCCCGCGTGGTGATTGCCGGCATGGGTCGGATGGGCCAGATCGTCGCGCGTATCCTGCGGGCGCAAAACATCAAGTTCGTCGCCCTCGACACTTCGGTGGAAACCATTGAACTGTCCCGCAGCTTTGGCGGCGTTCCGGTGTTCTACGGCGACCCGATGCGCCCGGAAATACTCAGTGCGGCCAAGGTCGGGGAAGCCGAATTCTTCGTCATCGCCACTGATGACCCGGACACCAACATCAAGACCGCTGAGCTGGTGCACAAGCTTTATCCGCACATCAAAATCATTGCCCGTGCCCGCAACCGCCAGCACGTGCATCGGCTAATGGATTTGGGAGCCCACGCGGTGCGTGAAACCTTCCATTCAAGCCTGGAAATGTGCCGTCAGACATTGATCGGGCTGGGGTTGACTCATGCCCAGGCCGATGCGCGGATCAAGCGTTTCAAGCATCACGACGAACAGGTGCTCGAAGCCCAGCACGCAGTCTACGACGACGCGGTGAAGGTCAAGCAGACGGCGCAGGAGGCACGGGCGGAACTGGCAAGGTTGTTTGAGTCCGATCAACTGGAAGAACAGGCGGGCAAGAACTGAGTTGTCTTTGCGGGCCACATCGCTAGCAGGCTAGCTCCCACAGTGTTTTTCAGTGGATCGCAGATACTGTGACCGACCAGTAATTACTGTGGGAGCTAGCCTGCTAGCGATAGGGGCTTCACGTTCAAAGAAGATGTCGAATGTGCCGCCGTCATCGCTAGCAGGCTAGCTCCCACACTGTTTTTCGATTGATCGCAGACTCTGTGAACGACCCATGAACACTATGGAAACCCGCTCGCGATGAACGATAACGCGGTGCTCTGGATAAATTACAACTACCAAGGAAGCCACAATGTCGGCTGACCAATCCTCCCCCGCCCTCAAGGAAATCTTCAACGCCGAACGCTTCCAGCACATCGCCACCGAGATGACGGCTGTTTACCCGGCATTCGACGCCAAGGCCTTCCTGAAGCTGGCCAAAAACGGCCTGGCGGATTTGTCGGTGATGCAACGCATGGCCCGCGTCAGCGAATGCCTGCATGCCGTGCTGCCGCTGGGTTACGAAGCCTCGCTGGAGGTACTGCGCGCCCTCGCCCCGCGCCTCAACAGTGGATTCGTCAGCATGTGCCTGCCGCATTACGTGGCGACTTATGGCGCTGATCGGTTCGACATTTCGATGGACGCACTCAAGTATTTCACCGCGTTCGGCTCCTCGGAGTTCGCCATTCGCCCCTTTCTGCGCAGCGATGTCGAGCGCTCGCTGAAGCTGATGCACGACTGGTCGCTGGACGACAACGAGCATGTCCGACGCCTGGCCAGCGAGGGATGCCGTCCGCGGCTGCCGTGGTCGTTTCGCCTGGAGCAGGTCCAGGCTGATCCGAATCTGGCCGCAGGGATTCTCGACAACCTCAAGGCCGACACCAGCCTGTACGTGCGCAAGTCCGTCGCCAACCACCTCAACGACATCACCAAGGATCATCCCGAGTGGGTCCTGGACCGGATCGAAGGCTGGTCGCTGGACAACCGGCACACCACCTGGATTGCCAAACACGCACTGCGCAGCCTGATCAAGCAGGGCAACCCGCGGGCGCTGGCGATCATTGGCGCAGGTGGCAAGCCCGAGGTTGAAATCACCGATATACAGGTCAACCCTCCGGTGATTGGCCTGGGGGAAAAAATCACGCTGTCGTTTGCCGTCAAATCCACGGTCGAGGGCAGTCAGCGCCTGGTGATCGACTACGCCATCGATTACGTGAAGGCCAACGGCAGCACTTCATCCAAGGTATTCAAGCTTAAGGCCCTGACGTTGCCCGGCCACGGGACCCAAACCATCGCCCGCGGCCAGCACATCAAGGAACTCACCACCCGCAGACATTACGCCGGACGGCACGCGGTGCACGTGATGGTCAATGGCGAACGACTGGCCAGCACGGCCTTTGAAATCCTCCCTTGAGACACGCTCGCCCCCAGCAATAGATTCCCCGACGTTTCGCCGCCTTCAGATTCCATTAAGAAAAGCCCTCGATACTCCTCCCGAAACTTACCCGGGAGACGCCTGCCAATGCCCCACTTTGACTGGAACATCCCCTTGCCACTGCACTTCGGTGGCGGCGAAACAGCGCCGATGAGCCTGGCCAGAGCCTTGCCCGAAGAACTTCAGCGGCCGACCTTCGAAACCTTTATCCAACAACGTTTTCGCAAAGCCCATGGTGCCGACATCCGCCATTTCATGCCGCAGCTGTTCGGCTTGAGCAATGGCGCCGGCGAACTCTGCGCGGTCGCGGGGGTGCGCCTGGCACTTGGCGAGCAGCTGTTCCTGGAGCGTTATCTGGATGAGTCGATCGATCCGTTGATCAGCGCCGCCGCCGACCACGTGGTAGATCGGGCCAGCATCGTCGAAGTGGGCAACCTGGCGGCCTGCGATACCGGCAGCGCGCGCCTGAGCATCATCGCCATGACATACCTGCTGGCCATGGGTGGGCTGGAGTGGGTGGCGTTTACCGGCAACATCGGTCTGGTGAACAGCTTTCATCGGCTCGGTTTGAAACCGGTGACCCTGTGCGCCGCCGATCCCGACCGGCTGGGCGACGATAGCATTCACTGGGGCAGTTATTACGAAAGTAAGCCCTGGGTGCATTTCGGCAACATCCGCGCCGGGTTCATACACCTGCGCAACATGGGCATGTTCAATCGCCTGGGGTTACCGGGCTCCCTTGAGGAATGCTGTCATGTCGCCTGAATCCGAGCGCTTCGAACAAACCCTGCGCAGCCACGCCGAACAAAACGCCCACGCCATCGCCTTGTGGGGCGATCAAGTGAAACTGGACTACGCCACGCTGTATGCCGAAGTGATGGACCGCCGACAGCATTTGCGCGATGAAAAGGTCAAGGTGATTGCACTGGCGCTGGACAATGGAATCGACGCGCTACTCTGGGACCTGGCCGCACTGTTCGCCGGGCTGACTTGCCTGACATTGCCGCCATTTTTCAGCGCGGCGCAACGCCAGCACTGCCTGGAGCAAAGCCAGGCTGAATGGGTGATTGCCGGCCCGGAACTCGAAAGCGAACTGCAAGCAGCGCGATACCAACGTAGCGGCGAGTACTGGCGCCGTACCTTCAGCGTCCCGACACGCTTGCCCGAAGGTTGCGCCAAACTGACGTTCACCTCCGGCACCACCGGTACGCCCAAAGGCGTGTGCCTGGGCGCCGAGAGCATTCTGCGAGTGGCGCGCGAACTGAGCCTGGCCAGCGAAACCACCCATGTGCAACACCATCTGGCCTTGCTGCCCCTGGCAGTCCTGCTGGAAAACCTGGGCTGCTATGCCGCGCTCTATGCCGGCGCGATGTTGAGCTTGCCGAGCCACGGCACCCTCGGCATACAGGGCGCCAGCGGCGTGGATGTGCCGCGCCTGCTCGGCTGTCTCGCCTCACGCGCGCCCGAGAGTCTGATCCTGGTGCCGCAGTTGTTGCTGATCCTGGTCAGCGCTGCCGAACAACGGGCTTTCGATCCCCAGGCGCTGCGCTTTGCCGCTGTAGGCGGTGCGCGGGTTGCCGGGGAACTGCTGCAACGCGCGCAACGTGTCGGCATACCGGTCTACGAAGGCTATGGGCTGTCGGAATGCGCGTCGGTGGTGTGCCTCAATCGCCCGGGCGCATGCCGCCTCGGCAGCGTCGGCCGTCCGCTGCCCCATGTTGAGGTTCGCCTGGCCGACGATGGCGAAGTGCTGATCAAGGGCTCGACCCTGCTGGGGTATCTGGGTGAAGCGCCCTTTATTGATCAGTGGTGGCCCAGCGGTGATCTTGGTGAATTCGATACCGACGGTTTTCTCTATCTGAAGGGGCGCAAGAAACATCAATTCGTCACCAGTTTCGGCCGCAACGTGAACCCGGAATGGGTCGAGGCCGAACTGACCCAGCGCAGCCAAATCGCCCAGGCATTCGTTTATGGCGAAGCCATGCCACGCAACCACGCGCTGCTTTGGCCCCATCGCCCGGACTGCACTGACCAACAGTTGGCCGCCGCCGTCGCCGAGGCCAACCAGGCCCTGCCCGATTACGCCCGGGTCCATCACTGGAGCCGCCTGGATCAACCCTTCACCCCCGCCAACGGCTTGCTGACCGCCAATGGCCGCCCACGCCGTGAAGCCATCATCGATCGGTACCGGGTACAGCTCACCGAATCCATCGCTTTCGAGGAACCCGCGTCATGAATTTTTTCGACACTTTGCAAGAAGCGACCCGTGGGGAGCGTGATGAGCTGTACAACCTGCCGGTCATTGTCGATGCCCTCCAGGGCAGGGTCAGCCTGGAAAGCTACCGGGCCTTTCTGACGCAAGCCTATTACCACGTGCGCCACACCGTTCCCCTGATGATGGCCTGTGGCGCGCGCCTGCCGTCACGCCTGGAATGGTTGCGCGAAGCGGTGTGCGAGTACATCGAGGATGAATACGGCCACGAACAATGGATACTCGATGACATCCAGGCCTGCGGCGGCGACAAGGAAGCGGTGCGCAAGGGCCGCCCGAGCTTGCCGATCGAACTGATGGTCAGCTTTCTTTACGACCAGATCGCCCGGAGCAACCCGGTTGGCCTGTTTGGCATGGTCAATGTGCTGGAAGGCACCAGCATCGCCCTGGCGACCCATGCGGCCGGCAGCATTCGAGAGCGCCTGGACTTGCCGGAAAGTGCCTTCACCTACCTCAGCTCCCACGGGGCACTGGATGTCGAGCACATGCAAACCTACCGCCGACTGATGAACACCCTTGACGATCCCGCCGACCAGGCCGCAGTCATCCATGCCTCCAGGGTGGTCTACAAACTCTACATCGACATGTTCCGTGGCTTGCCGCGGGACGGGGAGCAAACGCATGCATCTGTCTGAGGCTCGCGTCGTGCTGACCGGTGCCAGTGGCGGCATCGGCCAGGCCATCGCCACGGCGCTGTGCGCCAGTGGTGCCCATGTACTGGCAGTGGCTCGACATCGTGACCCCTTGAAGCCTTTGCTTGAACGCTACCCGCAGAACCTGAGCTGGGTCAGCGCCGACCTGACCTTGTCCGCCGATCGGCGCCAGGTGCTGGCGGCCGCCGAATCGGTCGGCGGCATCAACCTGCTGATCAATGCAGCCGGGGTCAATCACTTCGCCATGCTTGAACAGCTCCATGACGATGACATCCACGCAATGCTGGCGGTGAATATCGACGCGCCGATCTGCCTGACCAGGCTTTTGCTGCCACTGCTCAAGCAAGCCAAGAGCGCGATGGTGGTGAACGTCGGTTCAACCTACGGTTCGATCGGCTATCCCGGTTACGCCAGCTATTGCGCCACCAAGTTTGCCTTGCGCGGGTTCTCTGAAGCCTTGCGCCGGGAGTTGGCGGACACACGGGTTGGCGTGTTGTACGTCGCGCCACGCGCCACCCGAACCAGCATGAACAGCCCGGCGGCGCAGGCTTTGAATGATGCATTGAAATCGGGCGTCGACGATCCGCAGACCGTCGCGCTAGCGGTGGTCCACGCCATCGCCGGCGACCGCCGTGATTTGTACCTGGGCTGGCCGGAGCGCTTTTTCGTGCGCCTCAACAGCCTGCTGCCCAATCTGGTGGATCGCGGTTTGCGCAAGCAACTGCCGCTGGTCCGTCGCCTGAGTCAAAAACCAGACAGCGAGAACCACAAGCCATGAAAAAATTTGCCGCGTGCCTTTTGCTTGGAGCGCTGAGCCAGTGCGTCTGGGCCATGGACCCCGCCGACCAGCAACGCCTCACGGATATCCAGCAAAGCTGGGCCCACATTCAATACGAACTGCCGGCCGAACAACGCACGGCGGCTTTCGAAAAACTCGCCGCCCAGACGGACAGCTTCACTCGACAGCGCGATTCGGTCGCCGAAGCCTGGATCTGGTCCGGCATCGTCACCAGCAGTTGGGCGGGCGCCCAGGGCGGGCTTGGCGCGCTGAGCAAGGTCAAGGATGCAAAAGCCGACCTGGAAAAAGCATTGACCCTGGACCCCAAGGCCCTGCAAGGCTCGGCCTACACCAGCCTTGGGGCACTGTATGACCGTGTGCCCGGTTGGCCCATTGGCTTTGGCGACTCGGACAAAGCCGAGCAGTTGCTCAAGCTCGCCTTGCAGATGAACCCCAATGGTATCGACACCCTGTACTTCTGGGGCGATCACCTCTACCGTCAAAAACGCTACAGTGAAGCTAAAGCCGCGCTGCAAAAAGCGTTGCAAGCGGCACCGCGGCCTGGCCGTGAAAGCGCCGACACCGGGCGTCGCCGGGAGATCCAGGCGCTGCTGGTCGATGTTGACAAGAAACTCAGTTGAGGGGAGTCCACGTGCGGTTATTGCTCATCGAGGATGATGTGGCCCTGGGCGAAGGCATTCATCAGGCGCTGGGCCGGGAGGGTTACACCGTCGACTCGGTACAGGACGGCAGCAGCGCCTTGCATTCGCTGCTCAGTGAAACCTTCGATCTGGCAGTGCTCGACCTGGGCCTGCCGCGCATGGACGGACTGGAAGTGCTACGCCGTTTGCGCGATACCGGCTCCACCCTGCCGGTGCTGATACTCACTGCCCGGGACGCCACCGAAGACCGAATCGCCGGACTGGACGCCGGCGCCGACGACTACCTGATCAAACCCTTCGACCTGGCTGAACTCAAGGCACGTCTGCGGGCGCTGCTGCGACGTAGCGCCGGACGCGCCCAGGCATTGATCGAGCACGCAGGCATCAGCCTGAACCCCAGCACCCAGCAAGTGAGCTATCGGGGAACACCCGTGCCACTGACGCCCAAGGAATATCAACTGCTCCATGAACTGCTGTCGCCTCCGGGCCGCGTCATGACCCGGGATCACTTGATGCAGCTGCTCTACGGCTGGAACGAAGAGGCCGAAAGCAACACTTTGGAGGTGCACATCCACCACCTGCGCAAGAAATTCTCCACCGACCTGATCCGCACCATCCGTGGTATCGGCTACCTGGTCGAGGACCGACGATGACCTCGATCAGGCGACGCACCCTGACACTTATCATCGGCCTGATGCTCGCCGGCCTTGCGCTCATCAGCGTGCTCAACCTGCACGACAGTAACCACGAAATTGCTGAAGTCTATGATGCTCAACTGGCGCAAAACGCCCGCCTGCTACAGGGCGTGATGCGCATGCCGCTGGCCAGCGAGGAACATTCCGACCTGTATCGAGCGTTTAATCTGGCCCTGAGCGAAGCCGTGCCAAGGGTCGATGGCCATCCCTACGAAAGCAAAATTGCCTTTCAGGTCTGGAATCGCCGTGGCCAAGTGCTGGTGCACACGGCCAGCGCGCCCTCCTTTACCTCCCCGCCTTCAACCCCCGGTTTCAGCGACGTGACGGACCTGAACAACCGCCATTGGCGCGCCTTTCTACTGGAAGACAAGCAAAACGATCTACGGATTTGGGTGGGCGAGCGGGACGACGTACGCGCCGATCTGGTGGAGCGGATCGTCCGTCATACGTTATGGCCCAACGTCCTGGGCAGTCTTATTCTGGCGGCGATGGTATGGATGGCCATCGGCTGGGGGCTCAAGCCGTTGGCTGACATGGCCGCGACCCTGCGGGCACGGCACAGCGGGTCCCTGGAACCGTTGCACCTGACACCGTTGCCCAGCGAGCTCGAACCGATGCAAGCCGCACTCAATCGCATGCTCGCGCAGATTCAGGAAGTGCTCGGACGTGAGCGGCGCTTTATCGCCGATGCCGCCCATGAAATGCGCACCCCGCTGGCCGTGTTGCGCGTACATGCACAGAACCTGCTGGAGGCCGGCACCGAACAAGAGCGACGCGAGTCGCTGGAGTTCCTGATTGCCGGCGTCGACCGCACCAGTCGCCTGGTCAATCAGTTGTTGACCATGGCCCGCCTGGAACCCAAGGCGACCGCTGCGCTGCACAGCATCGACCTGGCCCAGACTGTACGCGACAGCCTGGCCCAACTCACGCCCTGGCTGCTGAGCCGGAATCTGGAGCTGGCTTTCGATGTCATCGACTCCCCCTGCAAAGTGGTCAGTGATGCCGCCGCCATAGACATCGCCATGAACAACCTGATCACCAACGCCGCGAACTTTTCGCCTGAACAGGGCGTCATCACTGTGCAGTTGAATCAGTCCGAGGGGTTCTATCACCTGAGTGTCGACGATCAGGGGCCGGGTATTGATGAAGCGGATCGTGCGCGCCTGTTCGAACGTTTCTACAGCCGCGGCAACGCCCAGGGTGCGGGCCTGGGACTGACCATCGTCAACACCATCGCCACTCGGCTGGGTGGACGAATCACCCTGGTCAATCGACCGGAAGGCGGCTTGCGCGCCATCCTGTCAATTCCCGATGGAAAACCGCTCGACGCAATGCAAAGGGTGACCCGCCAGCCGCCCAAACGTTGAACAGGGTTCTACGCGGTGCCCAGTAACAACGCTTGCTCGCGCTCACACAACTCCACCACGTAGTCCCACATCACCCGCAGCCGTACGGACTTGTGCAGCTCGCGCCGGGTGCTGATCCAGTAGCTGCGCAGGATGCTTTCATCGGGAAACAACGACACCAATCCGGGGTCGGCGCTGGCCATGTAGCACGGCAGCACGGCGATGCCCAGTCCCGCGCGCGCGGCCTGTTGTTGGGCAATGACACTGGTGCTGTGAAAGACCACCCGGGGGTTGCGGCAGAAGCTATTGAGGAACATCAGTTCCTGGCTGAACAGCAAGTCATCGACGTAACCGATCCAGGCGTGACGCCCCAAATCTTCGCGACTGGTCAAGGGTGGCGCGTGATCGAGGTAGTCCTGGCTGGCGTAGAGCGCCAGCCGATATTCCGTCAGTTTGCGCGTGACCAACATGTCAGCGGCCGGGCGTTCGAGGTGGATACTGATTTCCGCCTCGCGGTTGAGGATGCTGACGAAGCGCGGCACTGCCACCAGCTCTACTTCCAGCCCCGGATAGCGCTCGAACAATCCGTTCATGCGGCTGGCCAGGAACATGATGCCCAGCCCTTCCGTCACACCCACGCGGATCTTGCCCAGCGGCGCGGTGGATTGAGTGATTTCCTCTTGGGCCAACAGAGCGACGTTCTCCATCGCTTCAGCGTGTTTGAGCAACGCTTCACCGGCCGGGGTCATTTCGTAGCCCTGGGCGTGTTGCACGAACAGCGCCGTGCCGAGACTCTTTTCGATGGCCTCGATGTGCCGAGCCACCGTGGCGTGAGTAGTGTTCAAACGGCGGGCTGCCGTGAGCAAACGCCCGCTGCGCTGCAACTCGAGAAAAAACCGCAAGTCATTCCAGTCGAACATCGTCCATCCTTAGGTCTAATGCTGTTCAGTTAAGCTTTTGTAGGAGCGAGCTTGCTCGCGAAAAACGTTAACGATGACGCGAGCATCCTGAATGG
>NZ_JBOIBY010000284.1:0-5888 GCF_050739655.1 Pseudomonas sp.
ATGCCGTGACCGGCGTGGGCTTCGGTCTTCGCTTCACCGTGGAACGCGATGAAGATCAGGCGGAAGGTGTACAGCGAGGTCATGAACGCGCCGACCAGACCTGCGTAGAGCAGACCGTTGTTGCCGCTGGCGAACGCTTCCCAGAGGATTTCGTCCTTGGAGTAGAAGCCTGCGGTGACCAGTGGCAGGGCCGCCAGGGCCGCACCGCCGACGATGAAGCTGGCGTAGGCCAGAGGCAGTTTCTTCCACAGGCCACCCATCTTGAAGATGTTCTGCTCGTGGTGGCAGGCAACGATCACCGCACCGGAAGCAAGGAACAACAGCGCCTTGAAGAAGGCGTGGGTCATCAGGTGGAAGATCGCGCCGTCCCAGGCGCCAACGCCCAGGGCCAGGAACATGTAGCCGATCTGGCTCATGGTCGAGTAGGCGAGGATACGCTTGATGTCGGTCTGAACCAGTGCGGCGAAACCTGCGAGTACCAGGGTCACGCCACCGACGATGCCCACTAGGTGCAGGATTTCCGGCGCCAGGGTGAACAGGCCGTGGGTACGGGCGATCAGGTAGACACCAGCGGTCACCATGGTCGCGGCGTGGATCAGTGCCGAAACCGGAGTAGGACCGGCCATCGCATCTGCCAGCCAGGTTTGCAGCGGCAGTTGCGCGGATTTACCGACAGCGCCACCCAGCAACATCAGGGTGGCCATGACCATCCAGAAGTCGCCAGCCTGGAATTTCTGCGGTGCCAGCACCAGCAGTTCCTGAACGTTCAGCGTGCCCAGTTGGGCAAACAGAATGAACAGGCCGATGGCCATGAACACGTCACCGATACGGGTCACGATGAAGGCTTTGAGTGCCGCGTTACCGTTGTTGCGGTTGCTGTAGTAGAAACCGATCAACAGGTACGAGCACAGGCCCACGCCTTCCCAACCGAAGTACAGGAACAACAGGTTATCGCCCAGTACCAGGAACAGCATGCTGGCGATAAACAGGTTGGTGTAGGCGAAGAAGCGCGAGTAACCGGCTTCACCGCGCATGTACCAGGAAGCGAACAGGTGGATCAGGAAGCCAACGCCAACGACTACACCGAGCATGGTGACCGACAGGCCGTCCAGATACAGGGCGAAGTTTGGTGTGAAGCCTTCCACCGCCATCCACTGCCACAACACCTGGGTGTAGTGACCGCCTTGCGGCGGGGCGACGTTGAATTGCCAGATCACATAAGCGGTAACGATCGCCGACAGGCCGATGGAGCCGACGCCGATCAGGGCCGCGAGGTTTTCCGAGATGCGTCCACGGGAGAACGACAGCAGCAGGAAACCAATGAGAGGGAATACGAAAGTCAGAAAGAGTAGGTTCATCCGCGCATCTCACTGGCAGCGTCGATATCGAGCGTGTGGAAGCGGCGATACAGCTGCAACAGAATCGCCAGGCCAATACTGGCCTCGGCGGCTGCCAGGCTGATCACCAGGATGAACATGATCTGTCCATCCGGCTGCGCCCAGCGGCTACCGGCAACGATGAACGCCAGTGCGGAGGCATTCATCATGACCTCCAGGCTCATCAGCACGAAGAGGATGTTGCGGCGGACCATCAGGCCGACCAGACCGAGGCAGAACAGGATGCCGGCGACCGCCAGACCATGCTCCATGGGGATAGCAGGCATCGTCATTGCTCCTTGGCTTCGTTGCGGCCCAAGTGGAACGCCGTGACGGCTGCGGCGAGCAGCAGCATCGAGGCGAGTTCGACCACCAGCAGGTAAGGACCGAACAGGCTGATGCCCACGGCCTTGGCGTCTACGGTGGTGTGGCCGACGGCCTGGCCGCTCTGGTGGGAGAACAGCACATACAGCAGTTCAACCAGCAGCAGCGCGGCGAGGGCGACCGGGCCGCCCCATATGCCGGGCTTGAGCCAGACGCGCTCTTGCTGAACCGAGGCAGGCCCCAGGTTCAGCATCATCACTACGAACACGAACAGCACCATGATGGCGCCAGCGTAGGCGATCACTTCCAGGACACCGGCGAACGGTGCGCCAAGGGCGAAAAACGTCATCGCCACGGCAATCAGCGAAATGATCAGGTAGAGCAGGGCGTGCACAGGGTTGGTGTTGGTGATCACGCGAAGCGTGGACACCACAGCGATACCCGATGCGAAATAGAAAGCGAATTCCATCTTTCTTCCTTAAGGCAGCAAGCTCTTCACGTTGATCGGTTCGGCTTCGTTCTGCGCGGTGCCTTTCGGCTTCCCGGCAATCGCCATACCTGCAACACGATAGAAGTTGTAATCAGGGTTTTTGCCGGGGCCGGAGATCAGCAGATCTTCTTTCTCGTAAACCAGGTCCTGACGTTTGAACTCGGCCATCTCGAAATCCGGCGTGAGCTGGATCGCGGTGGTCGGGCAGGCTTCCTCGCAGAGGCCGCAGAAAATGCAGCGCGAGAAGTTGATGCGGAAGAAGTCCGGGTACCAGCGACCGTCTTCGGTTTCAGCTTTCTGCAGCGAGATGCAACCGACCGGGCAAGCCACGGCGCACAGGTTGCAGGCTACGCAGCGCTCTTCACCGTCGGGATCGCGGGTCAGGACGATACGGCCACGGTAGCGCGGCGGCAGGTAGACCGGTTCTTCCGGGTACTGCAGCGTGTCGCGCTTGCGGAAGGCGTGGCCGAAAATCATCACCAGGCTGCGAAGCTGGGTGTAGAGGCCATGCACGATGTCAAAAATGTACTTCATGATTCTCTATCCTCACTGAGCCGCGACGGCGGGCGTGTTGAGCAACACGATCGCAGCGGTCACCAGCATGTTGACGAGGGTCAGCGGCAAGCAGAACTTCCAGCTGAAATCCATCACTTGGTCATACCGTGGGCGCGGAATCGAGGCGCGCAACAGGATGAACATCATGATGAAGAAACCGGTTTTCAGTGCGAACCAGATAAACGGGATCTGCGGCAGGATGCCGAACGGACCGTGCCAGCCACCGAAGAACAAGGTCACCAGCAGCGCCGAAATCAGCACGATGCCGATGTACTCGCCCACGAAGAACATGCCCCATTTCATGCCGGCGTATTCAATGTGGTAACCGTCGGCCAGTTCCTGTTCCGCTTCCGGCTGGTCGAATGGGTGACGGTGAGTCACGGCCACGCCCGCGATGAAGAAGGTCAGGAAACCGAAGATCTGCGGAATGATGAACCACAGGTTCTGCGCCTGGTAATCCACGATGTCGCGCATGTTGAACGAGCCAACCTGGATCACGATGCCCATCAGCGACAGGCCCATGAACACTTCGTACGACACGGTTTGCGCCGAGGCCCGCAAGCTGCCCAGCAGGGCGAACTTGTTGTTACTCGACCAGCCGGCGAACAGCACCGCGTAGACCGACAGACCGGCCATGGCGAAGAAGAACAGGATGCCGATGTTCAGATCCGCCACGCCCCAGGTCGGGGTGATCGGGATGATCGCGAAGGCAATCAGCAGGGCGCTCATGGCGACTACCGGAGCCAGGGTGAAGATCATCTTGTCGGCGAACGGCGGGGTCCAGTCTTCCTTGAAGAACATCTTGATCATGTCGGCGGCGATCTGGAACGCGCCGAACGGGCCGACGCGGTTCGGACCGTAACGGTCCTGCCAGAGGGCGAGCAAACGACGCTCCACCCAGCTCAGCAGTGCACCGCAAACCACCACGGCAAGCAGAATCACCACGGCCTTGAGGACCGCGATGATCACGTCGATCACTTCAGGAGTGAACAAGGTCATTGAGCTGCCTCCTGCAGACCGTCAACGGATTTGCCAAAGATCGCAGGCGGAATGCCGGCGATGCCCGCAGGCAATGCCACCAGGCCTGCACCCAGCTCTTCATTGATGCGCAGCGGCAGACGCAGGGTCTGGCCAGCCACGTTCAGGCTCAGCATGGCACCGTCGTTGACGCCCAGGCGGTCGGCTTCGGACTTGGCCAGTGCGACGTAGGCAGTCGGGATGCGTTCCTGAACCGGCGCGGCTTTCGAAGAGGTTTCTTCGCTGCCGAACAGGTGGAAGAACGGTACGACTTGCCAGGTGCCCTGGGCTGGGTTGAACGCACGCGGAACACTGGCGAACCAGTTCAGCGAATCACCGGTGCTTTCGATCAGACGGGTGCCCGGGTCGCCAGCGCGGATGTGACCACCGACTTCGTCCTGGAACTTGTTCCAGGCTTGCGGCGAGTTCCAGCCCGGAGACCAGGCGAACGGCACTTGCTGACGCGGTTCGGCCGAACCCGAGTAACCTTCCATGGAGAAGGCGAACGCGGTGTCCTTGTCCTGCGGGGTACGCGGCTCGTGCACGCTGATGTCAGCGCGCATGGCGGTACGGCCGGAGTAACGCAGCGGTTCACGGGCCAGCTTCAGACCCTTGATGCGGAACGCGGCGGACGGTGCGGCGTCGACGATGGCGGCCAGTTGCGGAGTGCTCGAAGCGACCGCAGCGGTGACGTGGTCCAGTTGGGTCCAGTCGATCGGCTGGTTCAGCAGGGTGGCGCGCAGGGCATGCAGCCAGCGCCAGCCTTCATGAACCAGGATGCTCGCGTCCATGTATTGCGGGTCGAACACCTGGAAGAAGCGCTGGGCGCGGCCTTCCTGGCTGACCAGGGTACCGTCGCCTTCAGCGAAGCTGGCGGCTGGCAGTACCAGATGCGCGCGATCGCTGGTGGCGGTCTTCTGATGGTCCGCGACGATCACCACTTTCGCGGCGGTCAGGGCGGCATCGACACGGGCCTTGTCGGTACGGGTGTACAGATCGTTTTCAAGTACGACGATGGCGTCAGCCTTACCGTCGATGACGGCTTGCAGTGCGGCGTCGACCGATTCACCACCGAGCATGGCCAGGCCGAGGCTGTTGGCCTCCGGCACGATCAGGCTGATGGAACCGTTCTTCTCGCGCAGCTTCAGGGCCTTGGCGATGTTCGCGGCGGCTTCGATCAAGGCTTTGGAGCCCAGCGAGGTACCGGCGATGATCAGCGGGCGCTTGGCGGCGAGCAGCGAATCGGCGATGCGATTGGCCAACTCAAGGGCTTCGGCGTCCAGGCCTTCAACGGCTGGAGCGCTGGCGTCGAGGGCGTGAGCCACGGCGAAACCGATGCGGGCCAAGTCGTCTGGAGCGGCGTGAACGCACTCTTCGGCGATGTCGTCGAGTTTGGTTTCAGCCAGGCTGGCGATGAACAGTGGGTTCAGCGCGTGCTGACCGATGTTCTTCACCGCGGCGTCGAGCCAAGGCTGGACGCGCATGGCGTCGGCCATGTCTTCCGCCTTGCCCTTGACCGATTGACGCAGGGACAAGGCCATGCGGGCTGCGGTCTGGGTCAGGTCTTCACCGAGGACGAACACGGCGTCGTGGTCTTCGATGTCGCGCATGTTCGGTACTGGCAACGGGCTGTCTTTCAGCACTTGCAGGACCAGACGGATGCGCTCCAGCTCACCGGCTTCGATACCGGAGTAGAAGTGCTCGGCACCGACCAGCTCGCGCAACGCGTAGTTGCTTTCGAGGCTGGCACGTGGCGAACCGATACCGACGATGTTGCGACCGCGCAGCAGGTCGGCGGCTTTATCCAGCGCTTCGTCCAGGGTCAGCTTGGCGCCGTTGGCCAAAAGTGGCTGACGTGGACGGTCGGTGCGGTTGACGTAGCCATAACCGAAACGGCCACGGTCGCACAGGAAGTACTGGTTCACCGAACCGTTGTAACGGTTTTCGATGCGACGCAGTTCGCCGTAACGCTCACCCGGGGAGATGTTGCAGCCGCTGGAGCAGCCGTGGCAGATGCTCGGCGAGAACTGCATGTCCCATTTACGGTTGTAGCGCTCGGAGTGAGTCTTGTCGGTGAACACACCGGTCGGGCAGACCTCGGTGAGGTTGCCGGAGAACTCGCTTTC
>NZ_JBOIBY010000285.1:0-1186 GCF_050739655.1 Pseudomonas sp.
GCCTAGGCTAGATCGTCGCTTTCCGACCCATAGCTGTCGGTGACGACAGGCAGAAATCGGCCAAAAGTCAGTGACTCAAAGGATGCTCCCCTAATGAAGAGGAGCATTACTTTCTAAGGCCATGCGAAAGGCAGAAAACCCTCGTAATCGCCATTGTTTTTTAACATCAGCGCTGTTCGAAAAATTAACGGTGTCAATTGATCACAGATTTACATCTATCGCTTTGAACTCACCCGGTTGCCAGCTTTTGTCGAAGAAGGCAGGCAATGGGTTGTAAAAGCGCAAGATGGTCCACCACCCATTGCCGGGAGTCGTTTCGATCCAATTACCTGGTGCTACACCTGACGGTTTGATGGGGCCAACGTAAATGGTGGTTGAGCCATCTGAGTTGGTTTCAGCCGCAGGGGTTGGATAGCTTTGGCTCCCGGCACGGGGATAGCGCTGGCTTGTTTGCAGCATTGATCGCGTCTGGTTGTCATAGAGCGTGATGGACCAGAATTTTCCTGCCGGAATATGCGGTGGTAACGTCAATTTGTAGGTTTTACTTCCATCCAGCGGCTGACCATTCGCATCGACAAAGCTGCCAATGTACTGTGAGCCAATGTTGGGCAAGCGCATGACCATTGCCGGCGTGATACCAGTGGCTACATAGAACATGGCTGATCGGGCATTGAGTTTGCGTGCGCCATCCTCAGGAAACGGCTTTACGCCTTCCTTGGTGATGCTGGGAGGCGGTGTCATAAACTCATATCCACCGACGAACAACTGGTTGCTCCAATGCGACTTCGGATCATCGTAGTAACGAAATCCTTCTTCCTGTCGTGGCAGAGTACTTAATACCCGTCCGGCAGCATTGCCGACGGCAACAGCGTCAACCAACAGACGGTTCATCCGCTCGTCGGGTTTGAAAGTTTTACCTTTGGCTATACCGACACCGTTGAACTGTCCCGCGATTTCCGGATCAAGCGCAGACGCCGGTTCTTCCTGGACCAAAGCATCCAGCATGGCGTAGTACGACAGATCATTGGGTGGGATGGTATTCATGGCCTGACCCGAGCCCTCAACAAAGCGCGGAGCTTCAGGCTTGGCCAACTGTCCTAGCGGACCGCTGCCATTAAGGAAGCCTGCAATGCTCGAACCATAACCGCCTGCTGAGTAAGGATAGATTTTCAGCTCGGCCCTAATC
>NZ_JBOIBY010000286.1:0-22249 GCF_050739655.1 Pseudomonas sp.
GCCTTGAGCAATACCGGGTTGAGGTTCTCCCAGTTCGGCAACTGGCTCTTGTCGAGTTTCTTGAGTGCCCCGCCTTCGATCTGCCGCGCCATGAAGTGGTTGGACGGGAATACCACGTCGTAGCCAGATTTGCCGGTCATCAACTTACCGTCGAGGGTTTCGTTGCTGTCGTAGACGTCGTAGGTAAAGCCGATCCCGGTTTCTTTCTGGAAGTTCTTCGTGGTATCCGGCGCGATATAGTCAGACCAGTTGTAGATCTTGACGGTGTCGGCGGCCTGACTGATTGAAGCAACAAACATCAGTGGAGCCAGTGTCAGTGTCTTTCGGATCATGGGTCGATTCCTGAACGGTTTTTTTTATTGGAAAGCTGTTTGGCAGGCAATCAAGGGATCAGCGTCTACAACGCAGTCAAAAAATCAAAACGTAGGTCTTGCGCACGGTTTCCTGGATATCCCAGATGCCGAGGCTGTTGGCTGGCAACATCAGTGCATCACCCGCTTCTATGTGCAGGGTTTCGCCATCGTCCGGGGTGAAGGTGCAGCGCCCTTCAATGAAGTGACAGAATTCCTGGGCCACGATCTGCCGCCGCCAGCGACCCGGCGTGCATTCCCAAACGCCGGTTTCGACGCCGTCGTCGCGTTCGACGCTGGTGGTCGAGGCTACCGCGACGGGCGTGCCCAGTGGCACGGCGACCGGGTTTGACTCGTCCAGCTTCAGGGTGGCGGTGTTCTTGAATTGAGTGATGCTCATGGGAGTACCTGTGAATGAAGTCTGTCAGTGAATAACGCGCTGTTTACTGCATGAAACCTTCCATGAACTGCGCCACCCCACTGGCGAGATTACGCCGCCAGGGCGCAGAGGCCGGGTTGGCGAGGGTCTGGTCTTCGTGGACAAAGCTGCGGATGATCGCGTTGTAACCGAGCCAGCGGCAGGGTTCGGGCTCCCAGGCCCTGAGCGCACCGAGACCGCCCTCGGGAATGACCCACGGCTGACGGACCAGCTCGGTGTCCCGTTGCAGGATCAGGTCGGCAAGGGTCCGCCCGCCAAGGTTGCTCGCCCCCACACCCTCGCCGCCATAACCACCAGACAAGGCAATGCCGCTGGCCCGGTCACACAGCATGTGCGGTTTGAAACGCCGGGACATGCCGAGGTTGCCGCCCCAGCCATGGGTGATTTGCACGTTTTTCAGTTGCGGGAACAGTTCGCCGAACAGGTATTGCCGCAATTGAACTTCACTGCCCGTCAAATCGAAGTCATGGCGCAATTTGCCGGCAAACTGGTATCCGCCCCGGGCGCCGAAGATCAGTCGGTTGTCGGCCGTACGCTGACCATAGGTGACCTGGCGGCTGCTTTCATTGAATGCCTGGCCGCCACTCAGACCGATCTCATCCCACGTGGCGGCAGACAGCGGTTCGGTAGCGACAATCAGGCTCTGTACCGGCAGTTGATATCGGCCCAACGGCGACAGTGTCACTGAATAGCCCTCCACCGCCGGCACCACCCAGCGACTGCGCACCGAAACTTTCGCCGTGCGCAGGCTGCCGGACTGCCATTGAGTCACCGGACTGTTCTCGTAAATCCTGACGCCCATGTGCTCGACGGTGCGCGCCAGTCCACGCACTAGTTTGGCCGGGTGAAGGGTCGCCACGTGCGCTGCAAAGATTCCGCCATAGGGTTTGGCGACCCGAATCTGCTGCGCCAGCTGTTCGGGACTGAGCCAGCGATAGTCACTTTCGTTGAGGCCTTGCTTGTAGAGTTTGTCCAAGTACTGGCGAAGACTGGCTTCCTGTTCCGGGTATCGCGCAGCACAATACAATGCTCCACCCTTACGATAATCGCAGTCGATGCCTTCACGTTCGAGGACGTTTTCTACCTCTTCGGGGATACCGTGCAGCAGGTCGTAAGACGCCCGGCGCTGTTCGGGCGACAAACCGGCCAGTAGCCGATCTTCCCCCAGCAGGTTGCCCATCAACCAACCGCCATTGCGTCCCGAGGCGCCAAACCCAGCGGTTTGCGCTTCGATGATGGCAATGTTCAGGCTGGGAGCCAGGCGTTTTAGGTAGTACGCGGTCCATAGACCGGTGTACCCGGCACCGACGATCGCGACGTCGATATCCAGATCCTGCTCCAGCGCCGGACGTGCCAGCAACGGCTCGTCGAGTTGGTCCATCCACAAACTGATAGTGCGCCACGCCGGCATACAAGACTCCGCCACTCAAACTTTGATGGCGTCGATCCTAGTGCGCGGGCCTAGACGATGTCTTGCGCGCGTGCACGCAAAGAAATTTGTTTGGCGTAGGCCTTGGGCGACAAACCGGTGTGCTGGCGAAAACAGCTGTAGAACGCCGACAGCGAATTGAAACCGGCAGCAAACGCCAGCTCATCGATGCGCAACGGTGGCGCGGCCTTGTCCAGCGCTGCGAGCAAGTGTTGCAGGCGCGCCTGATTGACGTAGCGATAGAAGCTTTGCCCGAGCACTTGATTGAGCAGGTAAGAGATCTGATTTCGGCTGTACCCGCACTCCTTTGCTACCCGTTGCAGGTCGAGCTCTGGATCGAGATAGGGTTGCTGGCGCTGGAAATACTGTTGCAGGTCGTCGGCCATGAAACCCAACTGCCGTGGCGACAAACCCAGGCGACTGACCGCAGGCCGCTGGCTGGCGCTGCGCGTGCTGGTGGCCTGTTCATGTACCAGCGAAGCGTATTCATTGACCCGCCAGATCAACCCATCCTTGACGGTAATGGCTTCGCTGGCACGAAAGGACACCAACCCCTGACCACCGCGCAGGGTGATGCGGTACTGAATGAACGCCGTGTTGCCATCCAGGCGAATGCGATCGGAGTGCTCCAGGGCTTCTTCCGGGTCGCGGGGCATGCTGCTGCGCACATATTCGCGCAATTGCTCCAGGCCCATCACGCGGTTCTGGAAGAAGTCGTTGTACTGAATCTCGGGGTGATACAGCGCCATGACGCCGTCCAGATCCCGATGCTTCCAGCGCAGGTGGTAACGCATCACCGTCTCGCCCGTGGCCTGAGTCTGCAACGGGCCATCATCCTCGGCGTACATAAAGGTCTCGATGTGAAAAAGCCGAGCTTGCCCAACTTCGGCGTTTGCTTCAACGACTAAACGGGTGAGGGATATTTTGCGAAAACGTTTGCGAAGCGCGGCACGTTTAAAAAATGCGAAGCAATCGCCAAACGGCCTGAAAACTCCACATTTTTTTCACATCCAGCTGCTACTTTTAAAGTCTGTCATCGGTTGAGCCAATGAAGGTTCTTCCCTCCTACCATGAGCTAATGGAAGCGCTCGAAGAAGAAGGCGGGCAACACATGAATAGAGGGTTCAGCAAGGTCACTTTTCCAAACGCCTGCCAGCTGATGCGCTGGCATTTTCATCCCATGGGATTCGAGGCGAGCATGGATGCGCCGGGCAGCATGATCGCCCGTTTGTTTGATCGGGCCACTGGCGAGACCATGATCGCCGTTGCCGGTATCCCTTGCGCGACGGTCATGAATGCCGCTGATGTCGAGCGAATAATCGAAGCGGTGGAAGATGAACTCGAGACGTTCATACCTCCGATGGCGCTCAGGAGTTATGCCTGAAGGCCGGACAATCAATAAAAAAGCCCACATTATGTGGGCTTTTTATTGGGCGCTCTCAGCGGGTGCGTAATTGCATCGACTTGACCACCCACTTGCATTTGACTTGACCAGTCGTTCGCATCGTATCTGACCAGCCCACCGGGTGGCCCAGGCAGAAGTCGACTCACTGCTACTGGGTACCTCTGGCCAAATGCAGGCATTGAGGCACGGTTAAGCATCGGAGAACTAGCCATGATTTCACAACATGGCATCATTTTATTTATCAGATGCTTCACCCTTAGCCACGGTTAGGCTCACTCATCACCTCTAGCAACTGGTCACGATTTTTTTCGACCCACTTTTCGAAGGCGGTCAACTGAACACCCCACTTCCGAGCTGTTTCGATGTCAACTTTGTAACCTTCCACATTGTCCCAAATCTGGCTTGAGATGACCCCTGCACTGATCCCATGCGCCAAGGCTTCCCCTTCGGTCAGCGACTGCGCTCTCACCTCGCGCCCCGTTCCTGAACTCAACTTCGAGGTGACTTCGTCCATCGTCAGGGACTCTCCAGCCAGATCGATCGAATGGCCATTAAAGCGGGCTGGATCCTTGAAAGCCGCCACTGCAAAAGCGCCGATGTCAGCTGCGGCAACCATATCTAACCGGGTTTCTGGAAGAATCGCAGTTTCAAGCTTCCCCCGTACAAAGGAGGGGTACATGCCGTGAGCTTTCGGCGGCAGGAAGTTCTCCATGATATGCGCGGGTTTCAAAATGACCCAGTGCTTGAGTCCTCTCTGCGAGACGGCATCATTGACCTCTGCCTTACTTTCCCAGTAACGCTTCCACCAGCGGCCAGAATCCCAATCCACAAACTGTTCGTGATCGCCTGCACGGGCAACAGATGTATGAACGTACATATCAACGTCAGCGAAAAAAGCTGCCTCAAGGAGCCTCAGGCCTGTGCGTACTTCCCGATCTGGATCATTCGGGTGCGGTGGCATTTGAACCGAAAAAACGCCCCGGACGCCGTCCATTGCATCTTCGAGACTTGGTACGTTTTCGTAGTCTCCCTGAAAAACTTCAGCACCGAAACCGGCAAGAGTTGCCGCCCCTGCGGAGGTGGCATCACGGACGAAGGCGCGCACCCCAAAACCCTCTTTTAGCAGTGCTCGGACTGCGGCCCCACCCTGAGTGCCAGTTGCGCCAGTCACCAGTATTAGCCCTTCAGTTTTGTCGTTCATGACCATTTCTCTAACGAATATTGATATACAATACTACATCGTATCGAAACTATAAGGTTTCGTAATGATGTGAGGAATGGACGAATGGTTGAAAAGCTAGCTACTAACGAGATACATGGGGAGCATCAGCATCGTAAGACCACATCATCTCGCGGACGCAAGCAAGAGGCTGACCGCGACGATCTGATTGTGTCTGCAACCCTTGAACTGCTGACGGAGACTGGTTACGACGCCCTGACCATGTCGGAAGTAGCGGTTCGTGCAGGTGTGTCCAAGGCGACTCTTTACCGGCGCTGGTCGGCGAAGCCAGAACTCGTGGCTGACGCAGTGTCGACAATCGCTTTCACACCTGCACCTTCCGACCCAGGCCATTCACTACGCGATGATGTAATGAACGTACTCACACAGGCGAGCGCCTGCTCCGAGCGACCGCATGTGCTCAGAATCGCTTCTGAAGCTGCCAGATCCTCACCGTCGCTGGGTAAAACGTTGCGCGAACGCTTCATGGATCACATCAGCCGCGAGATGCACGTGTTGGGCGCGCGAGCGGTTGCCGAGGGATATCCTTCACTAACGGTGAGCGAAATGAATGCGATTGTTGAAACCACCGCCGCGCTACTGATTTACGTTTCAGCCTTTCACGACCGCGACCGTGAACTAGCAACGCTGCAAGAGCTGGTCGACCATGTCCTGATGGTACTTCTCACCGGTCGCCGAATTAGTCCAGCAAACTGAGTCGACAGTCTGAGGTGTTGGCCTGCGTTCCGCCGATTTGGACTGTGGGTTAAGAATCGTTGAAGTCTATGACGTATGCCAATAGAGCATGGACGGCACTTCGAGTCGACTTCTCCCTGTCATGGCCAGCCAGTCGCTGGTCAAGCCCGATGCAAATTAGTGTGCAAGTGCAATGCAATGCAATGCAATGCAATGCAATGCAATAAGGTGGTCAGATTGAGTGCAATTATCCAGCGGGCGTACATTCTGTAGGAGCTGCCGCAGGCTGCGATCTTTTGATTTTCAAGGCAGTCAGGCCTTGCTACACCCGATTTTCAACGTCCGTACCGGGGCCCAATGGGAATTGTTCCCCACCCGATCGATGACGCAGTAAGTCACCTCCAGCCGCAGATCTTCGCCAGCCTCGATAATGACCGCCGGCGGTACCCAGACCTGGATCGGCTGCCCAACATCACTGGCAGTGAGCCGAGGCAGATCCATGCGCACATCACCCCAGCGCAGGGTGATTTCGTCGTCCTCGGCCATGTTGAGATAAGGTTCGATGGTCAGCGGCACGCCACGCTGGACCTGTCGCGCATTAAGCCCCCGACGACGGATGGTGCCCGGAAGGCTCACCGGCGCCAGATATTGATTTTCTTCATCACAGCACGGCGAAAACCGGCCACCCGGGCACTCGAGCTTGACCTGTATCCGCGCCGCCAACGACAGCGCCGGGTGCCTACCGATCTGCATTACACGTCAATGCACCCAGATTGTGCCGCTGGAAATAAAACTTTCCGGCACTCGCAGGCTGACGGTATGACCAACGTCTTGCGCCGTCAGCACATGTGCGGCGACGAAGTTGCCATCCCAGAACAATTCGATCAGGTCGCCAGTGTCCATGCCCGCATAGGGCCTTACGTCGACCCACAGGTTCGACGCCGCGAGGCTATTGATTCCGGTTTTGTTGGCTTGCGCCACGATCGGTGACGCCAGGGACGGGATGCGTGAGATGCAGTTCATCGGTATCTCTCCTTGAAGTATTTCAGTGAAGTCCATTTCAGAAACAAGCGGGAAGTTTGAATGGCCGAACCGCCATTACTTCCAATTCAAATAATGAGTGAGCATGAAAGAGGCGGGTTTGCGCTAGATAAAAGTGCGGGTTAACAAGAGTCAATGGTGTGAGTTAGTTAAAGCCGAGATCCACCGTTATTCAGATAATTCCTACGGGGTGAAGTCAGTAGGCCCTCATGGTTTGTCGAATTTAACCCGAGTATTAGGGCGCAAATGGCATTGGTGCTCTTTTGTGTTGCGCATACATAGGTAACGCACATGCCCACGTAAAGTGGATTTCGTGCGATGGCTTATAAGTAAGTGGTAGCGGGGGTAGGTAACTTCCATCCGTGGAAGTTTGGGGTTCTACGTTGAATGTTTTATGCGTGAGAGTTGTTCAGGAACTTGCTGAGGAACTGTTTCGTGCGTTCTTCTTTCGGGTTGGCAAACAACGCCTTCGATTCGCCTTGTTCGACGATCACGCCTTTGTCGAAAAACACCACGCGATTAGCCACATCGCGGGCGAACGCCATTTCGTGGGTGACGATGACCATGGTGCGATTCTCCTCGGCCAGGCCGCGGATGGTCGCCAGTACTTCGCCCACCAGCTCCGGGTCGAGTGCCGAGGTCGGTTCGTCAAACAGGATCACTTCCGGTTCCATCGCCAGCGCGCGGGCAATCGCCACGCGTTGTTGCTGCCCGCCGGAAAGGCGACGCGGGTAAGCGTCTTCCTTGCCCGCCAGGCCGACCTTGGCCAACAGTTTTTTACCCAGGGCAACGGCGTCGGCGCGCGGTGTCTTCTTGACCACGATCGGGCCTTCGATGACGTTTTCCAGGGCGGTGCGATGGGGGAACAGGTTGAAGTTCTGGAACACGAAGCCCACATGCTGGCGCAGATTACGCACCAGGCTTTGCTGCTGGTTCAGCGGTCGGCTGGTATCGATCTCGATGTCGCCGACCTTGATCCGGCCGCTGCTGGGTTCTTCCAGGAAGTTCAGGCAACGCAGGAACGTGGTCTTGCCCGAGCCGCTAGGCCCGATGATCGCCACGACCTCGCCTTCCTTCACTTGCAGATCGATGCCGTTGAGCACGACTTGACCCTTGAACTGCTTTGTCAGTTTTTCCACGACAATCATGGGGTCAGGACTCCTGATCGTGCCGATTGACCCGCTCTTCCAGCTTGTTCTGCAGGTGCGACAGCACCGTGGCCAGAACCCAGTAGATCAGCGCGGCGGCAAGGTACATGGTGAAGATTTCGAAGGTTCTGGCGGTGATCAGCTGCGCTTGACGGAACAGCTCCGGCACCTGGATGGTGGCTGCCAGCGCGGTGTCCTTGACCAGCGAAATGAAGCTGTTGCCCAGCGGTGGCAATGCGGTACGCATCGCCTGCGGAATGATGGCCCGGCGCAGGGTCTGCGCACGGGTCATGCCGATACTGGCAGCAGCCTCCCATTGGCCGCGCTCGATGGAGCTGATCGCGGCACGCAGGATTTCACAGGCGTAGGCCGCCATGTTCAGCGAAAAGCCGATCAGGGCGGCCGGCAGTGGATCAAGTTCCAGACCCAATTGCGGCAAGCCGTAATAGATCACGAACAGTTGCACCAGCAACGGCGTGCCGCGAAAGAACGACACGTAGATGCGGGCAATCCAGCTCACCAGCTTGAAGCGCGACAGGCGCATCAGCGCCAGGCCGAAGCCCATCACCAGGCCGAAGAACATCCCGCCCAGGCTCAGGATCACTGTGTAGTACGCGCCCTTGAGCAGAAAGGGCGCGGAATCCAGTGCGAGTTGGAAAGCTGCTTCCATTATTTGGTGACGTCAGCGTTGAAGTATTTCTCGGAGAGCTTGGCCAAGGTGCCATCGGCGCGCAGCTTGTCGATTGCCTTGTTGATCGCGTCCAGCAGTTCAGGCTCGCCTTTGCGCAGGGCAATACCGGCTTCCTGGCGGGAGAACGCTTCGCCGGCTGCGGTGGTGTCCTTGGCTTTCTTGGCGTATTCCAGCGCGGCCAGACGGTCGATCAGGATGGCGTCGATACGGCCAACACGCAGGTCCTGGAACTTGGTCGGATCATCGTCATAGGTCTTGATGATGGCTTTTGGCTGATTGTCCTTGAGCCACTGCTCGTAGTTGGTGCCCAGGCCCACACCGACTTTCTTGTCGGCCAGGTCGGCGGCGGACTTGATGTTCAACTCGGCAGCTTTCTTGGTCAGCACCAGTGCCTGAATCCCGGAAACGGTGTAAGGCTCGGAGAAGTCATACTTCTTCTTGCGCTCTTCAGAGATGGTCACCTGGTTGACTACCGCGTCCAGACGCTTGGATTCCAGCGCCGCAAGGATGCCGTCCCATTTGGTCGGTTGCAGTTTGACTTTAACGCCCAGCTCTTTGGCCAGGGCTTCGGAGAATTCAACTTCGAAGCCGGTCAGTTTGCCGTCGGCATCAACGAAGCTGAACGGAGGATAAGTGCCTTCCAGGCCGACGTTGATCACGCCAGCGTCCTTGATTTTTTGCAGTTGCTCACCGGCAACAGCATTACCCATCAGACCGGCGCTCAATGCCAGGCCCAGCGAACCCACCAGCAGATTGCGACGTAATGCGGAAAAATTCATGACAAGCCCCTGTGTTTTCTTATGGAAGACGCGTTTGGAAAAGTTGGCGAAATCGGGAATTGGACGACAGCGCTATCCTGCCTTAAAGCAGCTTGGGCGTCTCTCGGGAAATTCCCGGGTAGCGTGACTATATGATGGCGTTCTTAGACTAGAAAATAATTAATTATCTTTCTGTTATTCCAGTTTGGAATATTTCAGTTTTCCTGTAGGAGCGAGCTCGCTCGCGAAAAACGTTAACGATGGCGCGGTGTGTCTGGATATCCGCGGTGTCAGTTCGTTCTTCGCGAGCAAGCTCGCTCCTACAGGGTTGGTGTTGTTACAGGAAATCCTTGTAGGCAAACAACGCCGGCGCTCCACCCGTGTGCAGGAAAATGGTCGGGCCATCGTCGAAGCGCTGACGACCGATCCCGTCCAGCAAGCCCGCCATGGCCTTGCCGGTGTACACCGGGTCCAGCAAGAGGCCTTCCTGGCTCGCCACCAGCTTCACCGCCGCCAGTGTCCCGGCATTCGGCTCGCCATAGCGCGGTGCAAAATACTCGTCCCACAACTCGACCTTGAAACTGTCCGGCAGGTTCACACCCAGCAACTCTGCGGTGCGCTCTGCCAGGCCTTGAACCTTGGGTCGTTGGTCTTCATCGCTGCGCGAAACCGTGACGCCGATCACTGGCAAATCCGGCAGTGCTTCACTCAGGGCCAATGCCAGGCCACTGTGGGTTCCGGCGCTACCCGAGGCCAGGACGACGGCGGCGAAATTGAGGCCCGTGTCCTTGATTTGCTCGGCAAGCTCCAGGCCTGCGCGCACGTAACCCAGCGCGCCCAATGCATTGGAGCCACCGATCGGCACCAGATACGGTTTTTTACCGTTGCTGCGCAAACGCGCCGCCAATGATTGCAATTGTTCGTCTGCGTTATCGAGGTTTTCGACCAGCTCAACCTTGGCATCGAACAGATCCAGCAACAGACGATTGCCGTTGCCGGTGTAGTTAGCGTCCTCGGTGCCTAGGGGGTTTTCCAACAGTGCCATGCAACCAAGGCCCAGCTTGGCCGCAATGGCGGCGGTCTGGCGCACGTGGTTGGACTGAATCGCGCCAGCGGTGATCAAGGTGTCAGCGCCTTGCGCCAAGGCATCGGCTGCGAGGTATTCGAGTTTGCGCAGTTTGTTGCCACCCATGGCCAGTGGTGTCAGGTCATCGCGTTTGACATACACATCGCGCCCCAGCCAGGTCGACAGACGTTCGAGCTTTTCCAGGGCAGTTGGCTGACTGAGCAAGTCGAGGCGGTTAAAGCGGGCGAGCTGTTGTTTGAGCAGCTGTTGATTGATCATGGTTCCGTACTGGCGGTGAATGATCAATGGACTATAGGCACGGGCAAAAGGCGGGGCAACCGCCAATCGCTTATAGCCAATGGTGCTTAGTCCAGCACAATTGGTTCTTAATTTGGCGCGCGTGCCTTGCCGTACAGTAATCGCCGTTGACGCGGCCAGACTGTCCGGCCGCCCGTGAGGAGTTTTTACCGTGAGTGAGCGTTCCAGCCATTGGCAATTGCAGACCATCGTCAGCCAACTGCGTACGGCGCGAGATCAGTGGCGTGCACAAAACGGCCGCGCCAGCACCGAGCAGGGCGGTCGTGAGTTGCCGTCCCGGGCAGCCATGGCGGACATTCTAGAAGCCTTGTGCGGCGCGCTATTCCCGATGCGTTTGGGGCCAGTGGACCTGCGTGAGGAAAGTGAAGACTTCTATGTCGGCCACACCCTGGACGTGGCGTTGAATGCGTTGTTGGCGCAGGCACGACTCGAACTGCGGTATGCGGCGCGCCACAGCGCCGAGGCCGAGACTGAAATCGAAGCCAAGACCATTCATATCATTCAGGGGTTTGCCCTTGCCTTGCCGGGGCTGCGCAGCCTGTTGGATACCGACGTGCTGGCGGCCTATCACGGTGACCCTGCGGCGCGCAGCGTCGATGAAGTGCTGTTGTGCTACCCAGGGATTCTGGCGGTGATTCACCATCGTCTGGCCCACTATTTGTATCGCGCCGGATTGCCGTTGCTGGCACGGATCAGCTCGGAAATCGCCCACTCGGCCACTGGTATCGACATCCATCCTGGGGCGCAGATCGGCCGTAGCTTCTTCATCGATCACGGGACCGGCGTGGTAATCGGTGAGACGGCGATCATCGGCGAGCGCGTGCGGATTTATCAGGCCGTGACATTAGGCGCCAAGCGTTTCCCGGCGGATGAAGACGGCCAGTTGCAGAAGGGCCAGCCGCGGCACCCGATTGTCGAGGACGACGTGGTGATTTATGCCGGTGCGACGATCCTGGGGCGGATCACCATCGGCAAGGGCTCGACCATCGGCGGTAACGTCTGGCTGACCCGCAGTGTGCCGGCGGGCAGCAACCTGACCCAGGCTAATTTGCAGCATGATGATGGGGCGCAGAAGTAACTGGCCCCTGCGATCGTTCCTACGCTCTGCGTGGGAACGCCTCCCGGGACGCTCCGCGTTCCAGTCTCGCAACCGATCTAGAGCCGACCACCGTAGTGACGCGGAGCGTCACGGGCTGCATTCCCACGCAGAGCGTGGGAACGATCACCACCTCAAATCCTGCCTCTTGATAGCGACCGCCCAGCCCTGCGATTAGTCCTTAGCACCCTATCCATGTTTAAATTGAACGTTCATTCAAGTTAAACCGGTGGTTCGCTGCCCGCTCACAACAGGAGGCTTGCCTTTGCTGAGTCTGATCTCAACAGCCATGATCTTCCCGTCCGAGGTGCACCGTTCATGAGTGCATCGTCCATTCCTTCCAGCGGCCTGGTCCGCATGAATCCGCCGGTGTTCTACTTCGCGGCGAGCTTTATTCTGTTGTTCGGTGTCGTGGTGATTGCCATGCCCGAGCAAGCCGGCGCCTGGTTGCTGGCTGCACAAAACTGGGCGGCCAATACGGTCGGCTGGTATTACCTGCTGGCGATGACCCTGTATCTGGTCTTCGTGGTGGTCACCGCGTTATCGGGCTACGGCAAGATCAAACTCGGTGCCGACCACGACGAGCCCGAATTCAGTTATCTGTCCTGGGCCGGCATGCTGTTCGCCGCCGGGATCAGCATCACCTTGTTCTTCTTCTGCGTGTCGGAACCTCTGACCCACATGATCCAGCCGCCGCAAGGCGAGGCAGGCACAGCGGACGCGGCGCGGCAGGCCATGCAAATCCTTTTTTTGCACTGGGGCCTTCATGGCTGGGGCGTGTTCGCTTTTGTCGGCATGGCGCTGGCGTATTTCGCTTACAGACATAATCTGCCGCTGGCCCTGCGCTCGGCGCTGTACCCCTTGATCGGCAAACGCATCAATGGCCCCATCGGTTACGCGGTGGACGGCTTTGGCATCATTGCCACGGTGTTCGGCCTCGGTGCGGACATGGGTTTTGGCGTGCTGCATCTCAACTCGGGCCTGGACTACCTGTTCGGCATCGCTCACACCCAATGGATTCAGGTGGGGCTGATCACGCTGATGATGGGCGCGGCGATCATCGTGGCGGTGTCTGGCGTCGACAAGGGCGTGCGGGTCATGTCCGACATCAACATGTTGCTGGCCTGCGCGCTATTGCTGTTCGTGCTGTTCGCCGGGCCCACGCAGCATTTGCTCAACACCCTGATCCAGAACCTCGGTGACTATCTCGGCGCGCTGCCGATGAAGAGCTTCGACCTCTACGCCTACGACAAACCCAGCGATTGGCTGGGCGGCTGGACCGTGTTCTATTGGGCTTGGTGGATTGCCTGGTCGCCGTTCGTGGGGCTGTTCATCGCGCGGATTTCCCGAGGCCGGACCATCCGCGAATTCGTCTTTGGCGTGCTGTTGATTCCGCTTGGTTTTACCCTCGCGTGGATGTCGATTTTCGGCAACAGCGCCATCGACCAGGTGCTCAACCATGGCATGTCGGCGCTGGGCATGTCGGCCATCGACAACCCATCGATGACCCTCTACCTGCTGCTGGAAACCTACCCGTGGAGCAAAACCGTCATCGCGGTCACGGTGTTCATCAGCTTCGTGTTCTTCGTCACTTCCGCCGACTCGGGCACCGTGGTGCTTTCGACCTTGTCCGCCAAGGGTGGCAACCCGGATGAAGACGGGCCGAAATGGCTTCGGGTGTTCTGGGGCGCAATGACTGCGCTGGTCACCAGTGCGCTGCTGTTCTCCGGCAGCATCGATGCATTGAAGTCGGCGGTAGTCCTGACTTCGTTGCCGTTCTCGTTGATTCTGTTGTTGATGATGTGGGGACTGCACAAGGCGTTTTATCTGGAGTCGCAAAAGCAGATCGCGCAGCTGCATTCCCTGGCACCGGTGTCCGGCTCAAGGCGCGGGGGCTGGCGTCAGCGTTTGAGTCAGGCCGTGCATTTCCCGTCGCGGGACGAGGTCTATCGCTTCCTCGATACGACGGTGCGCCCGGCGATCGAAGAGGTCTCGGCGGTCTTCATCGAGAAGGGATTGAGCGTCATCACCCATCCGGAACCGGTCAATGACAGCGTCAGCCTGGAAATCGGGCACGGGGATGAACACCCGTTTATCTACCAGGTACAAATGCGCGGCTACTTTACGCCGTCGTTTGCCCGGGGCGGCATGGGCTCAAAGGAACTCAACAATCGTCGCTACTATCGGGCCGAAGTGCATTTGAGTGAGGGCAGTCAGAACTACGATCTGGTGGGATACACCAAGGAACAGATCATCAACGACATCCTTGATCAGTACGAGCGACACATGCAGTTCTTGCATCTGGTGCGTTGATCGAGGGCTTCACGCTTCAGTGGTCAACACCATGAACAACACCAGCGCCGCCACCGGGACACCGAACACGGCGCTGCCCACCGCCAGTTCCGTGCCCAGTGGCTGGCCGGCATGCACTATGCCGACCGCGCCATTGATCAACGTCAGCGCCAGCCACAGCACGATAAAGCTGTAGGCCAGGGTCTGGCGGGTGAAGCCGATGGCCTCACCGATGGAGAGCATCAGCGCCAGAAGGATCAGGCCGAAAGTGATGATGATGGTGGTGTGCATGGTGGGTGCTCCCCTGCATTTCTATTGCCCACAAAGATCACCGCGGACTCTGTGGGAGCGGGCTTGCCCGCGATGGGGTCACCTCGGTATCAGTTTTAGCTTAGTCAAACCAACCCGCCATTAACCCGCAAAATCTGTCCATTGACCCATGTCGAATCCGACCCGGCCAAAAAGGACACCACCCGGGCGATATCTTCCGGCTGACCAAGTCGCTCCAGCGGCGCCATTTTCGCAAAACTCTGAATCTGCTCCTCGCTCTTGCCATGCAAAAACAGCTCAGTCGCCACCGGTCCGGGAGCCACTGCATTGACCGTGATGTTGCGCCCGCGCATCTCCTTGGCGAACACCTGAGTCAGTGATTCCACTGCCGCTTTGCTGGCGATGTACACCGCATAACCCGGCAGATTCAGGCCGACGGCGCTGCTGGAAAAATTGATGATTCGCCCACCGTCATTCAGGCGTGTAGCGGCTTCGCGCAGGGTATTGAAGGTGCCACGGGCGTGGATATTGAAGGTGTGCTCGAACAACTCGTCGCTGTGTTGCGCCAGTGGCAGCACCTTGAGAACCCCGGCGTTGTTCACCAATACATCGACCTTGCCGAGTTGGGTTTCAGTCTCGTCGAACATCCGCCGCACGTCTTCTGTTTTGGCCACGTCCGCCTTGATCGCTATGGCTTGATGGCCAGCCTGACGCAGTTCAGTCACCAGTTTCGAAGCCTCTGTGGCACTGCTGGCGTAGTTGATGGCGACGGCGAATCCTTCGCTGGCCAGTTGTCTGGCGATGACCGTGCCAATGCCACGGGAGGCGCCGGTGACGAGAGCAACTTTCGACGTTTGGTTAGTCATTTTCAGGGTTCCTGTGATTGGGGGCGAAGCCAATTTCACATGTTTACTCAGGCCGATAAATGCGCCAGATTCGCCTTGTCTATTCAATAAACGCCAACAATCGAGTGCCAGGAGTCCGCCATGGATCAAGTCAAAGCGATGAAGGTGTTCGTTCGAATTTATGAGCGAAGCAGCTTTACCCTGGCAGCGGATGACCTGAATCTGCCGCGCGCGACATTGACCCATACGCTGAATCAATTCGAAGCCTGGCTCGGCACGCGCCTGCTGGAGCGCAGTACGCGCAAGGTGCGTCCTACGCTGGATGGCGAGGCGTACTACCAGCGTTGCGTGCAGTTGCTTGCAGAGCTGGAAGAAGCCGAATTGGCGTTTCGCAGCGTGGCGCCCAAAGGCCGGTTGCGGGTGGATTTGCAAGGCACCCTGGCCAGGCATTTCGTGATTCCCGCACTACCCCAATTCATGGCGCGTTATCCCGACATCGAACTGTCCATCAGCGAGGCGGACCGGTTGGTGGATTTGATCGCAGAAGGTGTCGACTGCGTGCTGCGCGCCGGCACCCTGAGCGACTCGGCATTGATCGGCAAACGTGTCGCCAACCTGCGGCAGATCACCTGCGCCAGCCCCGGCTACCTGCGCAAATATGGCGAACCGAAAAGCCTCGACGACTTGAAAAACCATCGTGCGGTGAATTACGTCTCGCGCACGACCGCCAAGGTTTTTCCCTTCGAATTTATGGTCGATGGCGAACTCAAGGAAGTATGTATCGACAGCGCCGTGTCGGTATTCGGCGCAGAAATCTACGCCGCCTCAGCGATTGCCGGCCTCGGCCTGATCCAGTGCCCGCACTACCGAATGGAAACCCAGATCGCCCAGGGCCTGATCAAGGAAGTCCTCCCCGACAACCCACCGCCGCCCATGCCGGTATCAGTGCTGTACCCGCACAACCGACACATGTCGCCACGGGTTCGGGTGTTTGTGGATTGGTTGGGGGAGGTGTTTGCCGGTGCCAGATGAAGATCAAAAGATCGCAGCCTTCGGCAGCTCCTACAGGGTGTACGCATTCCGTGTAGGAGCTGCCGAAGGCTGCGATCTTTTCAAAATGTTTAAGTTGTAATGCGTTTTGATTTGCTGCCGTAGAGTCTAGATTCTTTCATCTGCCTTCGGGAAGGGCTCACCGACATGAACTTCACGGTCGTTCTGCAAAAAAATGCCGACTCGGAGTACGGAGTGATTATCCCGGATGTGCCGGGTTGTTTCTCCGCAGGCAGCACGGTGGCGCAGGCACTTGAAAGCGTTAAAGAAGCACTGTCTCTTCATTACGAAGGGCTGGTGGCTGACGGTGATTCACTGCCGCAGGTGCAGGAAATAGACGCGCATCTGGATAATCCCGATTACGCCGGTGGCGTATGGGCGGTAGTGGATTTCGATATCACACCTTATTTCGGCAAGTCGGTGCGGTTCAATGCAACGCTCCCAGAACAATTGCTTGAGCGCATCGACCAGACCGTCAGACGCGATCAGCGTTACAGCTCGCGTTCCGGATTTTTGGCGGCAGCAGCGTTGCGCGAATTGTCGGCATGAGAAGAATAATGACGTTTAGTTGATTTCGATGAATCGGGCGTCTGTTATGGCCCCTTCGCGAGCAAGTCGAATCGTCGCACCGCCGCTCCCACATTCGACCGAGTGATTGCTAAGAACGCGGTCAAAATGTGGGAGCGGGCTTGCTCGCGAAGAGGCCCTCACAATCGACAAACAACTCCAAGGCTCAGCGAAAAAATGGCACGTCCCCCAATACCGTTGCCCGCTGCATCACCCGACGTGCCGGGCGGTAATCATCCACCGCGTAATGCTGGGTCACGCGGTTGTCCCAGAAGGCGATGTCGTCCTGCTGCCAGCGCCAGCGGATGGTGAATTCCGGGCGGGTGGTGTGGGCGGACAGGAACTTCAGAATCGCCTCGCTTTCGGTTTCCGACAGTTCGTTGATCTTCGAAGTGAAGCCTTCGTTGACGAACAGCGAGCGTCGCCCGCTGACCGGATGAGTGCGGATCACCGGGTGCGACAGTGGCGGATTTTTGCGTCGTGTTTCTTCCCATTGGACCAGCGCTTCAGGCGTATTGCCGTAGCGCTCCAGCGGAAACGATCGAGTGAAGTCGTGAGTGGCGGTCAGCCCTTCGAGCAGGGTTTTCATCGGTGCCGATAGCGCCTCATACGCTGCAATCCCGCTGGCCCATAGCGTGTCGCCGCCAAATTCCGGCAGCAACTTGGCGCTGAGCACCGCGCCCATGGCAGGCGTCGGCAGGAAGGTCACGTCGGTATGCCAGATCGCGTTGTCGCGCACGTCGGTGACGGCGGTGTCGAGGATCAGCACTTCGGGCTTTTCCGGCACGTTCGGATAGATCGGGTGAATGTGCAGGTCACCGAAGTTGGCCGCGAAGCGCGCTTGCTGTTGCGGGGTAATCGGCTGGTTACGGAAGAACAACACCTGGTGCTTGAGCAGTGCTTGCTCGATGGCGTCGCGCTGTTCCACGTTCAGCGGCTGGCTGATGTCGACGCCGCTGATTTGCGCGCCGAGGGCGGAGCTTAGGGGGGTGATGCTGAGAGTGCTCATGGTGGTTCTCTTCAATTTCATCCTGTAGGAGCCGAGTTTGCTCGCGATGGCGGTGGTTCAGTCACAGTTGTGTGGTCTGACACTCAGCTATCGCGAGCAAGCTCGGCTCCTACAGTTGGGAGTTCAGTGTTCAGTGGGCCTGGCCGTGCCATGGCACCAGTTTGCGTTGCAGGGCGCGCAGCCCCATCTCCATGGCGAAGGCGATCAGGGCAATCACCAGAATCCCCAGCACCACCACATCGGTGACCAAAAATTGCGCAGCCGACTGCACCATGAAGCCCAACCCGCTGGTGGCAGCAATCAACTCGGCAGCGACCAGCGTGGACCAGCCCACGCCCAGGCCGATACGCACGCCAGTCAATATGTCCGGCAAGGCGCTCGGCAGGATCACATGACGTATTAACTGCGCCCGAGTCGCGCCCAACGACTGCGCGGCGCGCAATTTCGCCGGGTCGACGGTGCGCACGCCAGTGGCGGTGGCGATGGCGATCGGGGCGAAAATCGCCAGGTAGATCAGCAAGACTTTCGACAGCTCACCGATGCCGCACCAGATCACGATCAGCGGCAAATAGGCCAATGGCGGAATTGGGCGGTAGAACTCGATCAGCGGATCGAGAATGCCGCGAGCGATACGATTGTGGCCGATGGCAATGCCCACGGGCACGGCCGTCAGCACCGCGAATCCGAGACCAAGGCCAATACGACTGAGGCTCGCGCCCAAGTGCTGCCACAGGGTTGAATCCATGTAGCCTGTCGTCGCCAGCAGCCAACCTTTTTGCAGCACGGCGGACGGTGGCGGCAGGAACAGCGGCTCGATCAGTCCGCTGGCAGTAACGGCCCACCAGATTGCAATGAGTGCGACCAGCGTCAGTACGCTGATCCAGCGAGTGCTCACGCTGCGACGAACTGCAATTACGGTCGCACCGGGTTTTATCGCTGTGGCGGGAATTTCATAGCTGCTCATGCGCGCTCCTGCCGCTGGGCGGCGCTGCGTTGGGAGAACACCTTGGCGAGTACGTGTTCGCGGGTTTCGATAAAGCGTGGGTCGGATTTGATCGACCGTGCCGATTCGCCCGCGGCGTAACGCTGACCGAAATCCAGGTGCAGGCGTTCGACGATTTGCCCGGGATTGGGCGCCAGCAGAATCAGGTCAGTGGCGAGGAACACCGCCTCTTCAATGTCGTGAGTGATCAGGAACACCGGTTTGGCCGTACGCCGCCAGACTTGCAGCAGCAGCTCCTGCATCTGCTCACGGGTGAAGGCGTCGAGGGCGCCGAAGGGTTCGTCCATCAGCAGCACGCGAGGATCGGCGGCGAGGGCGCGGGCCAGGCCGACACGTTGCTTCTGGCCACCGGAGAGTTGCCAGATGCGACGATGTTCGAAACCGGAAAGGTCCACCAGCGAGAGCATCTCACGGGCACGCAGTTCGCGTTTTTCCCGTGGGACACCCGCCAGCTCCAGGCCGAAGCCAACGTTGGCCAGCACGTCCTGCCAAGGCAGAAGGGCGTCGTCCTGAAACACCACGCCCCGTTCAGCGCTCGGGCCTTTGACCGGCACGCCATCGAGGGTGATGCGCCCGGTGCTGGGTTCGACAAAACCGGCAATCAGGTTCAACAGCGAAGTCTTGCCACTGCCGGACGGGCCGAGGGCGACCAGCAATTGCTGAGGCCCCAGGGTCAGGGAAATATCCGCCAGCACCGGCTCCGGACTGCCGGAGTACTGTGCGCTGATGCGCTCCAGCTGTAGCAAGGCCATCGCATTCGCTCCCGATCAGTTGGTGATGAACTTGGCGCTGACATACGGCGCGTAGTCCGGCAGCACAGCCTCGACCTTGCCTTGCTCCTTGAGGAACGCGGCGGTGTCGGTGATGGCTTTGGTGGTCGGCGCGCCGAGGGTGATCACCTGATCAGCCGCCAACGGGTAGACGTTGCCTTGCAGCAGCAATGGAATGTCGCTGGCCTTGGCACCGGAGAGCTTCACCAGTTTGTCGACGTTGCCTTGGTTGGCGAGCCAGGCTTTCGGGTCTTTGCGGTAATCGGCGTAGGCGTCCAGGGTCACCTTGGCGAAGGCCGTGACGATTTCTGGATGCTTCTCGGCGAAATCCTTGCGCACGATCCAGGCATCGAAGGTTGGCGCGCCGAACTTGGCCAGTTCGCCGGAGGTGATCAGCACTTTGCCGTTTTCCTTGGCAACGCCCAGGGCTGGGTCCCACACGTAAGTGGCATCGATGTCACCGCGTTTCCATGCAGCGATGATCGCTGGCGGAGCGAGGTTGAGTACGGTGACTTTCGATGGGTCGATGTTCCAGTGTTTCAGCGCGGCCAGCAGGCTGTAGTGACCAGTGGACACGAACGGCACGGCGATCTTCTTGCCGACCAGGTCTTGCGGTGTCTTGATCCCGGAACCATCGCGGGCCACCAGCGCTTCGGCAGCACCGATCTGTGTTGCGATCAAAAAGGTTTCAACCGGGACTTTGCGGGTGATGGCCGCGGTCAGGGGGCTGGAGCCGAGGTAGCCGATCTGCACGTCGCCGGAAGCAATGGCAGCGATGATATCGGCACCGTTATCGAATTTGCGCCAGTTGATATCGGCCTTGGTGGCTTTTTCGTAGGAACCGTCGGCCTGGGCGACTTTCGCCGGGTCCACGGTAGTTTGGTACGCGACAGTGACGTCGGCGGCCTGGGCAAGCAAACTCGCTGCGGCCAAAGAGGCGGCTGCCAGCAGGCGAAGAGGGAAATTCAGTTTCATCGAAAAGCTCCTTGTCAGGCGACCGAGAGTCGGCGTGAAAGGAGACTAAATGATCTAAGAATTCAAAAATAAATAACTTTTTCGAATTAGCTTATGTGTGGAAGATTATAGAAAATCAATAGATCGCAGCCTGCGGCAGCTCCTACAAGGAAACGCATTCCAAGGTAGGAGCTGCCGCAGGCTGCGATCTTTTTACAGGCGTTGATCAGTTACTGATCGCCAGAATGCTCGCCTGATACGCCCCGACAAACACATCGAAATCGCCAACCTCGTTCTGTTCCAGCTCAACCTGCGCTGCCAGCGAAGTGCGCGCACGCTCTTCAAACTTCGCCTGGACATCTGCTGGCAGTGGCTCGCTGCGGAAAAACTCCGCATGGGCCTGGCTCTGGCGCAGAGAGAACTGGGCGAAGCTTTCCTTGTGCTCGGCCATTGCCGCGAGGACCTGGGCCGATGGAGTCAGGGACGGGTCCTTGACCTTGGCCATCTGCGCATCCAAGGCCTTGCTGTGGGCATCGCCGCCATGGCTCTGATCCAGCAGAGCGGCCAGTGGCGCGATCTGTTCCAGCAGCTGACCGGCCCAGTCCTTCAGGTCGACCGGTTGACCATCACGCTGCAATTGCAGGCCTGGACGGCGACCCTCTTTGACCACACTGAGGAAGTTCGACGTGGCGTTGCCGCAGCTGGTGTTGGTCAGCAGCGGGCTGTCGTTCAGGGCGCAGTACAGCAGGAAGGCGTCGAGGAATCGCGATTCCGTGAGGTCGATACCCATCGGCATGAACGGGTTGATGTCCAGGCAACGCACTTCGACGTACTGAATGCCACGGGCCACCAATGCCTGGATCGGACGCTCGCCGGAATAGGTCACGCGTTTGGGGCGGATGTTGGAGTAGTACTCGTTTTCGATCTGCAGGATGTTGGTGTTGAGCTGAACCCACTCACCATCCTTGTGCGTGCCGACTTCGACATACGGGGCATACGGCGTCGCGACCGCTTTGCGCAGGCTGTCGGTGTAGCTGCTCAGGTCGTTGTAGCAAGGCGTCAGGCCGGCCTGGGCGTTGCTCTGGTAACCCAGGTCACTCATGCGCAGGCTGGTGGCGTAGGGCAGATACAGGGTGTCCGGGTCCAGCTGTTCCAGCTGATGCGGGCGACCACGCAGGAACCCGGCATCCAGTGCCGGCGAGGCACCGAACAGGTACATCAGCAGCCAGCTGTAGCGGCGGAAGTTACGAATCAACGCGATGTAGGACGACGACTGGAAGTCGCGATCAGTGCCTTGAGCCCCTTCGGCCGCCTTGAGCAGCGGCCAGAGTTTCTCCGGCAGGGAAAAGTTGTAGTGAATCCCGGCGATGCACTGCATGGTCTTGCCGTACCGCAGGGCCAGGCCCTTGCGGTACACGTACTTGAGCTGACCGATGTTGGACGTGCCGTAATAGGCGATCGGGATGTCTTCCTCGGCCGGCAGCGGGCACGGCATCGATGGACTCCACAGGTACTCGTTGCCGAGCTTGCTGTAGGCAAAACGGTGAATGCTGTCCAGGCTCGCCAGCGTATCGGCTGGGTCGGGCAGGGCAGGGGTGATGAACTCCAGCAGCGACTCGGAATAGTCGGTGGTGATTTGTTCGTTGGTCAGCGCGGAACCCAATTCTTCCGGGTGCGGCGTTTGCGCCAGGCGACCTTCGCCGGTCACGCGCAGGCATTCACGTTCGATGCCGTGAAGGCACTGTTCGAGCAGAGAGAGGTTAGCGCGCTCGCCGAGCAGGGCCAGGCGGCGGTTGAGAAGTTCGCTCAAGTTGGATTCCTTCACGCGTCAGT
>NZ_JBOIBY010000287.1:0-1003 GCF_050739655.1 Pseudomonas sp.
CTTCCACCTCGATAGCGAACACGCCCTGGCCGTACCTGGTTGCCAAGGCCAACGCCATCTGCTGATACTGCGCCGCACGGCATGATTGGGAACACAAGCAAGAATGGCTAAGGTATTCGCGATTGCGAACCAAAAGGGTGGCGTGGGCAAAACCACCACCTGCATCAACCTCGCAGCATCCCTGGTCGCGACCAAGCGCCGGGTGCTGTTGATCGACCTTGATCCACAGGGCAACGCCACCATGGGTAGCGGTGTGGATAAACATGGCCTGGAAAACTCGGTCTACGACCTGCTGATCGGCGAATGTGATCTGGCCCAGGCCATGCACTTCTCCGAACACGGTGGTTACCAGTTGTTGCCGGCCAACCGCGACCTCACCGCGGCCGAAGTGGTGCTGCTGGAAATGCAGATGAAGGAAAGCCGTCTGCGCAGCGCGCTGGCGCCGATCCGGGAAAACTACGATTACATCCTGATCGACTGCCCGCCGTCGCTGTCGATGCTGACCCTCAACGCACTGGTTGCCGCCGACGGGGTAATTATCCCCATGCAGTGCGAGTACTTCGCACTCGAAGGCTTGAGCGACCTTGTGGATAACATCAAGCGTATCGCTGAACTGCTGAACCCGAACCTCAAGGTGGAAGGCCTGTTGCGTACGATGTACGACCCGCGCCTGAGCCTGATGAACGATGTCTCGGCGCAGCTCAAGGAACACTTCGGCGAACAGCTCTACGACACCGTCATTCCGCGCAACATCCGTCTGGCCGAAGCACCAAGCTACGGCATGCCGGCGCTGGCGTACGACAAAGCATCGCGAGGCGCCGTTGCCTATCTGGCATTGGCAGGCGAAATGGTTCGTCGTCAACGCAAAAACTCACGCATCGCTGCTGCTCAGGCAACTTAAGGAATCCCCATGGCCGTCAAGAAACGAGGTCTCGGACGTGGACTGGATGCTCTGTTGAGTGGTCCGACTGTCAGCTCGCTGGAAGAACAAGCGGCGCAAGCC
>NZ_JBOIBY010000288.1:0-1228 GCF_050739655.1 Pseudomonas sp.
CGGATGGTGGGATGCGTTTCGTATCGTTGCGGTCAATGTGACCTCGGTCGTCACGACCACCGGAATTGCGGTTGGCGATTACACTTTGTGGGGCAGCTTCGCTGTCTTGCTATTTTTCTATTTGACCTTCGTGGGTGGATGTTCCGGCTCCACTGCAGGCGGTCTCAAAATCTTCCGTTTTCAGGTTGCTGCCGCTCTACTGGTCAGTAGTTTGAAGCAGCTGATACATCCTCGAGCCGTGATACAGAAGAAGTACAACGGCCATCCCATTGACGAGGAGATCGTGCGCTCGCTTTTGACCTTCTCGTTTTTCTTCACCATCACTATTGCTGCCATCGCCTTGGGCTTGGCTCTCATTGGGCTTGATTGGACAACAGCGTTGAGCGGTGCCGCTACTGCGGTGTGTAACGTCGGGCCAGGGCTTGGCACGATCATTGGGCCGGCAGGTAATTTCTCATCATTACCTGATGCCGCCAAATGGCTACTGACCGTTGGAATGCTTCTAGGGAGACTGGAAATCCTGACTGTGTTGGTACTCGTAACTCCAGTCTTCTGGAGATATTGATGCACTTTGTCGGGCTCTGAGTCTAAACAGTGCATGGGTGACGAAAATCAAATCGTCGATTACCGTACCAAAAGGACAGCGAGTGCTCCATAGAGGGATCGGTAGTCGATTGGGTTGCTGCTGGGTTACGTAATCTGGCCAACGACAATACTGCGCTTTGGAAACGCAGCGAAGACAAAGTCTCGACTGACTGGTATGGCCGCTCTCCTCCGGTCACGACAGGCGGGAGTCGGCCATTAGGTGTCGTTCGACTTTGGCACCTCTGCCCCATTCACGGTAGGCGGCGTGTACTGGATCTCACCGGAGCAGTGGGAAGGCGCCGCAATCAAGATGCACTCTACGAATCGGGCTCGGAGTGACGGACGGTGTCCCGAAGATCATGCTCGGAATCAGGTGGCCACTAAACTCATCGCAAAGGCGATCAAGCGCTTGGCATCGGCAGTTTTCTGCCCCCTAACCTGTTTTCGGTGCATGAGCTCGGCAAACTTGTCCTTACCTATTGGAAGACAGCCAGGGAAATGCAATATTGCGTTTTGCAATTACCACTAATCAGGGAAGGCACCATGCCTAGAGACTATGCGAAGTATATTGAGGATGTAACGGAAGATATTAAAGCTTGCATAGGAGATATGGCGTGCCAACCCATATTGTTTGTAGGTTCAG
>NZ_JBOIBY010000289.1:0-10935 GCF_050739655.1 Pseudomonas sp.
ATCGCAGCCTTCGGCAGCTCCTACAAAAAGCAAATCAACGTTTGCTGTCGAGTGGATCACGTCTGGCCAGTTCCGCCTCGTCCAAGCCATCACCACCACCAATGTCATCTTTATCGACAATGCTCAGATCCCAATCGGCCGGGTTGCCTGCACCGAATTCATGGCCATCCCGGGAACCGTCGTCAGGGATCAGGGTTTCAGGGCTCATATCGTCGTCAGTGGGCTCATGGTCGTCGGTCGAAGCACCGGTCATACCCGCTTCCCGCACCCGTGCCCGTGGCATCAATTGCTCGCGTTCGCGCTCGGGTAACTCGTCACCAATCTTCGCGCTGGGCTGTTCGTCGTCGAAGTCCAACTCGTGCACCGAGCCCATGCGGTCTTCGTTATCATCGATGGGTTCTGGTTGCACCGCATCGTACGGACGTCGTGAATCAGTCATGGCAATTCCTCATACTGTGGGCCTTACTAGGGTGGACTCACCCGGCACACGGGAATTCCAACGAAAACACCTGCAATCCTTTGGTGACCCCGACGGGCGGTTGTCTGTCAAAGCAGCGAATCATTCTTGAGGCTTCCCAGCATGCACGACTTACAAGACCTGATTGATAACAACGAGCGTTGGGCTGACGCGATCACCAAGGAAGATCCGGACTTCTTCGCCAAACTGGCTCGCCAGCAAACGCCTGAATATTTGTGGATCGGTTGCTCGGATGCACGGGTGCCGGCCAACGAGATCGTCGGCATGTTGCCGGGTGATCTGTTCGTACACCGCAATGTGGCGAACGTGGTGTTGCACACTGACCTGAACTGCTTGTCGGTGATTCAGTACGCCGTCGACGTACTCAAGGTCAAACATATCCTGGTCACCGGCCACTATGGCTGCGGTGGCGTACGCGCTTCGATGCAGGATCGCCAATTTGGCCTGATCGACGGCTGGCTGCGCTCTATTCGCGATCTTTACTACGAGAAGCGTGAAGAGCTCAGCAAGCTGGCCACCGAAGAAGAACGTGTCGACCGTCTCTGCGAGCTCAATGTGATCCAGCAAGTGGCCAACGTCGGCCATACCAGCATTGTGCAAAATGCCTGGCATCGTGGGCAGAAGCTGTCAGTCCATGGATGCATCTATGGCATCAAGGACGGCCGCTGGAAAAGCTTGAACGCCACGATCAGCGGTCCAGAGCAGCTGCCGCCGCAGTACCGCCTGCGTCCTTTCCAACCGCTGTAAAGCCCTTCAGCCTGGACCTTGGACGGTCTACTGTCATTACTGACAGTAGCCCGCCATTCATCGGGTCAAAGCGGTGGGGCGGGTTTTGCAGGCGCTGGTGCGGGGGCCTTGAGTAGCTTGAGTTGGGGGGCGATCGAAGCTGACGCGCATTTGGCCACGGCTTGCGGGGTCTTGAGGTTACGAATCGAGGTATAGAACAGCTCGCAGGTTTTTTCTTTCTGGGCCACCTGCCAGGTTTGAGTACAGGTTTTCAGCTCGATGTCAGGATTGCTGTCCGGTTCACGGCCCATGGTGGCCTGCCAGCACGCAGCACTCAGGTCCTGCCCCATGACTTTGAGGCCCGCTGCATCGGCCTTGGCCTGGGCGTCACTGCCGGTATAGCTTGCCGGATCGGCGACGAACCAAATGTAGGCCGGATGGTTGGCACCCAGTACGGGCACCTTTACGCCATCGCTCGGGCTGATGTTGACCAGGCTCAACACGTTCACGGTCGGCCCGTATTGCTCTTTGACCCAGTTACGCACCGGTACTCCGAAAGCGACCATCGGCAGCGGATCGCCGCTGGCGTGCAGGCTGACTTGCTTGACCATCGCGGTCTGGTAGTCCTTGAAGTAGCCATAAACACCCTCCAGGTCCTTGCCACCGTTGGATGGCGCGGCGATCGGGGCGATGTCGATGATTGTCTGAAAGCCCGGCGTCTGTTCGGCGGGGATACCGTTGATCGTCAGCAGCGTGGCCCAGCGATCCGTGGTGTCAGATTTCAAGTAATCCTGGGCCTGGGTCAGCGAGTAGTCTGGCGGGAAGTGCAGCAATTGGACACTTCTACGGTTTTCCAGTGCCAAGCCCAGTGGCAGGAACAGGTTCCAGCTATAGGCCCACTTGCCATCGGCATTGAGTTTGCTGGCGCCAGCGTAAGCCAGATCGCCAGCGTCGAGCAGTGCAGTCAGGGGTTTTTCATAGCTTCTGGGTACACCGCTGATTTGTGCATTCAGCTGCCCCTTGTCGGTTATCACCAGGACCTTCGCATCGCTGTAGCCGTCGCGTTGCACGCTTTGGGTCAGGTAATGCTCCACGGTTTGCTCAAGGGTCCAATTGCGAAAGCAGATCACGTTGCAATTGTTGGGGTAGGCGAACAGACGAGTAACGCGTTCGGTGCTGCCAAGATTTACGGCGACATCGGCATGGGCAGCGGCACTCAAGGTGAGTGCCGCCAAGGTGAGTCCTGCGAGTTTTATCATGCTCAGATCCTTTTCAGCGTGGATTCGCGCAGGGTTCTGCACCGTCAGGGCCGGCTGATCAAGGTATCACCGGCGGCGTATACGCCAGCGTCGTCCCCAGCGCCCACAGCAAGAGTAGAACCAGCGGCGTGTGCACCAGTAATTGCACGAACGAGAAGCCGATCAAGTCCCGTGCCTTTAACCCTAGCACGCCCAGCAGAGGCAGCATGTAGAACGGGTTGATCAAGTTGGGCAGCGCTTCGGCGGCGTTGTAGATCTGCACGGCCCAGCCCAGGTGGTAGTTCAAGTCGTTGGCTACTTGCATCACATAGGGTGCTTCGATGATCCACTTGCCGCCGCCGGACGGAATGAAGAACCCGAGGATCGCCGAGTACACGCCCATCAGCAGCGCATAGGTGTCGTGGGAAGCAATGCTCACGAAAAAGGTCGAGATGTGATGGGCCAGGGTTTGCGCATCGGCGCCTTTGACGGTGGTCATCAATGCTGCAATCGAGCCGTACAGCGGGAACTGGATCAGCACGCCGGTAGTGGTCGGCACCGCGCGGGCCACGGCATCGAGGAAGCTGCGTGGCCGCCAGTGCAGCAGGGCGCCGAGCATGATGAACAGAAAGTTGTAAGTGTTCAGGCCGGAAATGGCACTGATTGCCGGTTTGGTCGAGAACTCATGGAACAACCATCCCGCGGCCAGCAGCACCAACAGTATGGTCAGAAGCGGACTGTGTTCCAGCCATTCGCCAGGACGGGTTCGCGGTTGCAGAGGTGGCAGGTTGAAGCTTGGATCGACGCCGCAGGCCTGGGCGTCCCGCGCGGTATTCGGGCCTGGGGCAGTGGCGTAGGCAATGATCAGCGAGATGACAATCAGGGCCAGCAACATCACGCCCGATTGCCAGAGGAAGATGGTTTGGGTGAACGGAATCACCCCGGTGATCGACAGAATCGACGGTGGCAGGCTGGCCGGGTTGGCCTGCAATTGCGCAGCAGACGACGACAGACCTAGGGCCCACACCGCACCGAGTCCCAGATAGGCGGCTGCACCGGCAGCGCGATAGTCCATTTTCAGATCTGTACGGCGGGCGAGGGCACGCACCAGCAAGCCGCCGAACACCAGTGACAAGCCCCAGTTCAGCAGTGACGCGACCATGGAGATCAGCGCAACCCAGGCCACCGCCGAGCGACCGTTTTTCGGCAGCTTGGCCAGGCGGTCAATCAACTTCACCGCTGGCGGTGAACTGGCAACCACGTAACCACCAATTACCACGAAGGCCATTTGCATGGTGAACGGGATCAAGCTCCAGAAGCCATCACCGAACGCCATGGCGGCATCGGTGGGTTTGGCGCCCATGGCCATCGTAGTCACGGCCACAATAATGACAGCCAGGGCGGCAAACACCCAGGAGTCGGGGAACCAGCGTTCGGCAAAGCTTGAGCAGCGCAGGGCAAAGCGGGCGGAGCGGGTATCTTCGATATCTGCGGCCACGGGAATACCTCGAATTTTTATGTTTGTTGTGGTCTTCGGGGCGGCAGAGGCCCGTCTAGACAGATCTCAACATTAATTCACCCGCAATTTTTTTGCGGGTCTGATTTGCGGATATGGGGCTTTGGTCTAACGGGTTGTCCACAGGCGCATTTGCGTAGACCATGGGCGCCTTGGTTTTTGCCTGTGCCAGAGTTCTTTTCATGACTGCCAATACTGATTCACGCCCGGCGCCGTTCAGCCGCTCGGATTACAAGACCCTGGGGCTCGCCGCCCTCGGCGGGGCGCTGGAAATCTACGACTTCATCATCTTCGTATTTTTTGCGTTGACCTTGAGCCAGTTGTTCTTTCCGCCGGAAATGCCCGAGTGGATGCGCCTGTTGCAAAGCTTCGGAATCTTCGTCACCGGTTACCTGGCGCGGCCTTTGGGCGGAATCCTGATGGCGCATTTTGCCGACCGGTTGGGGCGTAAAAAGGTCTTCAGCCTGAGCATCCTGATGATGGCGCTGCCGTGCCTGCTGATCGGGATCATGCCGACCTACGCGCAAATCGGTTACTTCGCACCCCTGCTGTTGTTGGCCCTGCGGGTTTTACAGGGGGCTGCGGTGGGGGGAGAAGTGCCAAGCGCCTGGGTGTTCGTCGCAGAGCATGCACCGGTGGGCCATCGCGGTTATGCCTTGGGCTTTTTGCAGGCAGGGCTGACATTTGGCTATTTGCTGGGTGCCTTGACGGCGACGTTCCTGGCCCAGGCCTTCACCCCGGCAGAAATCCTTGAATTCGCCTGGCGCTATCCGTTCCTGTTGGGTGGCGTGTTCGGTGTGATTGGCGTCTGGTTGCGCCGCTGGCTCAGCGAAACCCCGGTTTTCATGGCCATGCAGGCCCAGCGCGAAGAGACTGTTGAATTGCCGCTGCGGGCGGTTCTGCGTGAACACCGATTGGCCATCCTGCCGGCGATGATTCTGACCTGTGTGCTGACCTCGGCGGTCGTCGTATTCGTGGTCATCACCCCGACCATGATGCAGAAAACCTTCGGCATGACCGCTAGCCACACCTTCGCCCTGAGTGCGTTTGGCATCGTCTTTCTTAACATTGGTTGCGTGCTTGCCGGGTGGCTGGTCGACCGGATGGGCGCCTGGCGCACAGTGATGCTGTATAGCCTGTTGTTGCCGCTGGGCATCGGCGTGCTTTATGGCTGCTTGATCACCGGCGGTGATTGGGTCGGCTTGGCTTACGCCGTGGCCGGGCTCGCGTGCGGTGTGGTCGGTGCGGTGCCATCGGTCATGGTCAGCCTGTTTCCGGCGCGGGTTCGTGTCTCGGGCATTTCCTTCACTTACAACATTGCCTACGCGGCCTGGGCGAGCATCACACCGCTGTTGTTGATTGGCCTGATGCCGTGGAGTCCTTGGATCTGTGTGATTTTCTGCGCAGTCATGGGTGCTGTGGGTGTGGGCAGCGCCGCGTATTTCGGTGCGCGTGTGCCCAACGTTGGACGTTGCCCGGCGGTGGGCGCTGCCTGAGTGACGGGCTCATCGACAGCGACGAAAGTATTTTTTGTAGGACAAAGCTCAAAAGCTCTTCAGAAAAGACCCGCAAGGCCGATGGTTAGGCTGTAAGTCGCTTTCTATCCAGTCCATCGGTGCGTCCTCATGTTCAATAAACGCTTGAAGCAGGAGCTGTCGGCTCTTCGCGAAGAACTCTCCAGCCTTCAGCAAGTGAAGGAAAGTCTGGAAAGCGAGATGCTGGTGCTGACCCTCGATAGGGATGGGCGGGTTCAATCGGTCAATCAGAACTTCGCCAGCGAGATGCACTACAAGAGCAACGAGCTGGTCGGCCGGCACATCGACGAGATCGTTCCGGATCATGTGAAAAACGACGAGTTCCAGCGGCGTTTCCATACGGCGCTGACGCGTGGCGAACATTTTGCTGGCACCGTGCGTTTGTTGCGCGGCACCGGCCAGGAAGCCTGGTTGCGTTCGATCCTGCAGCCGGTACGTTCGTCGGACGGCCGGATCAGTTGTTTCTCGATTTTCTCCAGCGACCTGACGCGCACCATCGAAGCCTCCCGCGAACATGAAAACCTGATCGGCGCACTGGTGCGCTCGACGGCGGTGATCGAGTTCGACCTGAACGGCAACGTGCTGATGGCCAACGATCGCTTTCTCTCCGGCATGGGTTACAGCCTGGCGCAGATCAAGGGCAAGCATCACCGCACCTTTTGCCTGCCAGAAGATTACAACAGTGCCGACTACCAGAATTTCTGGCGCCGCCTGAATGCGGGCGAGTACGTCGCGGGCCGTTTCAAACGCATCGATAGCCATGGTCGTACGGTTTGGCTGGAGGCGTCCTACAACCCGGTGGTCGATGCCAACAACAAACTCTACAAAGTGGTGAAGTTCGCCACGGTGATCACCGATCAGGTCAATCAGGAGCAGGCCGTAGCCGACGCGGCGAATATTGCCTACAGCACATCGCAGCAAACCGATCAGAGTGCACAGCGTGGCAATGCCGTGGTGACTCAGGCGGTGGATGTAATGCGTGATCTGGCCAAGCACATGCAAACCGCCGGCGATGGCATTGAAGCGCTGAACGAACAGTCGTTGGTGATCGGCACAATCGTCAAGACCATCAGCGGCATTGCCGAACAGACCAACCTGCTGGCGCTCAATGCCGCCATCGAAGCGGCCCGTGCGGGTGAACAGGGCCGGGGTTTTGCCGTGGTGGCGGACGAGGTCCGGCAACTGGCTTCGCGTACCAGCCAGGCCACCGATGAAATCGTTCTGGTGGTACGTCAGAACCAGGACATGGCACGCAATGCGGTGGCTCTGATGACCGATGGCAAGCTTCAGGCTGAACAAGGGCTGGCATTGGCGGCTGAGGCAGGCACGGTGATTGTGGAGATCCAGGACGGCGCTCAGAAAGTGGTGAATGCGGTGGGCCAGTTCGCCAATCAGTTGTCGACCTGAGACCAACGTTCAGCTCGATAAATGAAAAGATCGCCAGCGGCGATCTTTTCATTTCAAGACCGCTACAATCGGCTCTTTTCTCCAAGGAGCAGACTTCCATGAGCGTCTCCCATCGCCGTCCGGTGCCCTTGTCCAAGGCTTATCGTCTGCTCAATCACGGGCCGACCGTGTTGGTCAGCGCGGCCCATGGTGGCCAGCGCAACATCATGGCGGCGGCGTGGGCCATGCCGCTGGATTTCGAGCCGCCGAAAATCGCTGTGGTCCTCGACAAGTCCACCTGGACCCGACAACTGCTTGAGGCCTCTGGCACCTTCGTGCTCAACGTTCCCTGCGCTGCGCAAGCCGATATTGTACAGACCGTCGGCTCGACGTCCGGCCTGGAGTTGACCCAAAACCAGGGGCGCGACAAATTCCAGACCTACGATTTACAGACGTTCGCTGGTGAATCCGTCGAGGCGCCAATGCTTGAAGGCTGCGTCGCCTGGCTGGAATGCCGACTCTTGCCTGAGCCAGGCAATCATCAGCAATACGACCTGTTCCTCGCCGAAGTGATTGCCGCTCAGGCGGATGAGCGAGTGTTCAGTGACGGGCGCTGGCACTTCGAGGGGCAAGATGCATTGCGCACCTTGCACCACGTCGCTGGCGGGCATTTCCTGAAGATTGGCGACCCGGTGGACGGCAAGACCCTGGCGCCGTAAGGCAGCGGCGGCTACACCCGGATGACCGTTGAGGTGAGCGCTACAGACTCAATCCCCCAACGCCTCTCCCTCGCGCCGTGGATCGGCGCCTCCTGCCAGCGACGCTTTGCCTTGCGCATCCTTGACCCGAACTATCGCTTGGGTGCCGCTGGTCATGTCGATTTCAGTCACGTTATGGCCTTTGTCCTTCAGTGCCTGGATCAGCGTCGGGCTGAATTGTCCGCGTTCCAGTTCGGTAGGGCCATTACGGCTGCCGAAGTTGGGCAGGCTGATAGCCGTTTGCGGATCAAGGTTCCAGTCGAGCAGGCCGACGGTGGATTTGGCGACATATTCGATGATCTGTGAGCCCCCGGGGGAGCCGATGCTGGCGAGGAATTCGCCGCTCTGACGATCGAAGATCAATGTGGGGGCCATCGACGAACGTGGGCGTTTACCCGGTTCGACGCGGTTGGCGACTTTCTGCCCGTTTACTTCGGGGATGAACGAGAAGTCAGTCATCTCGTTGTTGAGCAAGAACCCCTGAACCATCACATGGGAGCCGAAGGCGGATTCGATGGTGGTGGTCATCGACACGGCGCCGCCCTGGTCATCCACCGCCACTACTTGCGAAGTGGAAATGCGCAGCGGCGAACGGTCCGGCGCGTAGGCAACCTGAATGCCCGGCGGTGTCCCCGGTTTAGCGACGCCCATGCTGCGCTCACCGATCAGGCTGGCGCGGCTGGCCAAATAGGTCGGATCAACCAGGCCTTTGACGGGCACCGGCACAAAGTCGGTATCAGCGACGTATTGGGCGCGGTCGGCATAGGCCAGGCGTTCGGCTTCCGATATCAGGTGCACGGCGTCTGGGGATGGCTCCAGGCCGGCCGGAGCGCTGGTACTGACCGGTTTCATCGGTGCGAGGGCAAAGCGGCTGTCGCGAGCTTCCAGGGCTTGCAGGGTGCCGAGGATTTGCGCCACGGCAATCCCACCCGATGACGGCGGCGGCATGCCGCAAACCTGCCAGCGCTTGTAGTCGGTGCACAGCGGGGCGCGTTCCTTGGCGCTGTAGTGGGCGAGGTCGTTCAACGACAGGCTTCCGGGATTGGCGTGGCCCTGAACCTTGGCAACGATTTCCTGCGCGACAGGGCCTTTGTACAACGCGTCCGGACCTTCTTTGGCGATGCGCTGGAACAGCGCGGCCAATGCCGGATTTTTCAGCAGAGTGCCACTGGCTTTCGGGTTGCCATCGGGATTGAAAAAGTAGGCCATCATCTGCGGCGAACGAGCCATGGACGAGTCCGAAGCGATCAACCCGTGCAGGCGCGGCGAGATGGTGAAGCCTTGCTGAGCGAGCTGGATGGCCGGTTCGAACAATTGTGCCCATGGCAGGCGACCGTGTTTTTGATGCGCCAGTTCGAGCGCTCGCAACACGCCCGGCGTTCCTACTGAGCGACCCCCAATCTGCGCCTGGGTGAACGGCATCGGTTGGCCATCTGCTTGCAGAAAGAGTTTCTCGGTGGCGCCGGCCGGAGCCGTTTCGCGGCCGTCGTAGGTGCGCACGGATTTACCGTCCCACAGTACGATCAGCGCACCGCCACCAATTCCCGACGATTGTGGCTCGACCAGCGTCAACACTGCTTGCATCGCAATCGCGGCGTCGATGGCCGATCCACCACGACGCAGCATTTCCCGTCCGGCTTGCGCCGCGAGCGGGTTGGCGGCAGCGGCCATGTGCTTTGAGGCATGCCGGGTCTGCAGGTCGGTGCGAAAGCCGCTGGCGCTTTCCGGCGCAACCGGCAGTGTCGGGGCCAGGGCGCTACTGCATGCGGCGAGGGTCAGAGTACTGGCGATCAGCGCGAGGGCTGGCAGGCGATAGCGGCTCAAGTGCAAGGCTGAGAACACTGGGACACTCCGTCCGTGGGAAATGGGTTCAGAGGACTTTATAGGCCGTCATGGAGTGACGCAAACCGCTTCCTACGACCAACAGGTTTTTGCCCTTCATGATCGGGCGGATTTTCTGTAGGGTCGTAGTCAGTAGTCAGACCAGAAAAACAACAAGAGGTAGACATGCAGAACGAGTTCCCGACCCAGCCCAGCTACCGTGCCCAGCGTGAACAATTCCTCGCGGCAGCAACCGCGGCCGGGGCGACGATGACCGAGTATCGCCATCCCTTGAAAGGCCCCTTCGGCGAGGACCTGAGCACCGACGTGGCGGTTCTCGGAAACCCGGCGGCCAAGCGCCTGCTGATCGCGTTAAGCGGGACCCATGGCGTCGAAGGCTTCTACGGTTCGGGTTGTCAGATCAAATGGATGCAAGAGCTGGGCAAGCGCACGCTGCCAGCCGACGTTGCCGTGGTCATGATCCATGCCATCAACCCTTGGGGCATGGCGTGGTTGCGCAGGGTCAACGAAGACAACATTGACCTGAATCGTAATCACCTGAATTACCAAAAAGCACTGCCGGATAACCAGGCTTACAACGCGTTGCATGAGATTTATGCTTGCACGCAGTTGCGAGGTGCCGAGCGTGATCGGGTCGATGCCTTGCTTGATGAGCAGATCCAGCGTGATGGATGGTCGGCGGTCATGTCGATTGTCGAAGGTGGCCAGCACGCTCATCCAGATGGGTTGTTTTACGGAGGGCTGGCGCCGAGTTGGTCGAACCGCACTTTGCACCAGATCATGCAAAACCATATGGCCGATGCTGACATCGCCATGTGCTTCGACCTGCACACCGGCGCCGGTGAATACGGCCATCCGATGCTGTTGACGATTACCGAGTCTGCCTATCCGGCGCTGCCGGATGCGCAGGCAATTTATGGCCCGTGGCTCTACAGCCTGCAAACAGGCGCCAATACGGTCAGCGAAACCGGCGTGGCGGCGACTGCCACCGGCTACACCTCGCAGGCGTTGCTCGATGCACTGCCGCAGGTACGGCTGATGCCGTTTGTCATTGAGTGCGGGACGTATCCGGGGCCGGACGTTCATCAACATCTGCGTGATGATCACTGGCTGCATCTGTATGGCAATCCCTGTGATGCGACAGGGCGCGAGATCAAGCTGAATCTTCTGGAGCAGTTCTATCCTGCCGACAGCGATTGGCAGGCGATGGTCTGGTTGCGAACCTGGCAGATCTGGGAGCGGGCGTTGTCGGCATTGCCAACGATTCGGACGTGATTGATTGAGTGCACGGCGGTTCGGGTAACGCTGTAACCGCCGTGCATTTTTTCGAGGCATAAAAAAACGGCCTACCTTTCGGTAAGCCGTTTTTAGTACTTGGTGGCTACACAGGGACTTGAACCCCGGACCCCAGCATTATGAATGCTATGCTCTAACCAACTGAGCTATGTAGCCAAGT
>NZ_JBOIBY010000290.1:0-5640 GCF_050739655.1 Pseudomonas sp.
CAGCGAAAGCGTGCAATGCCCTAACAAGATTGCCTCCACCACCGGGAGCCGAAACATGCAGCGTTCCATTGCCACCGTATCCCTGAGCGGTACCCTGCCGGAAAAACTCGAAGCCATTGCCGCCGCCGGTTTTGACGGTGTCGAGATTTTTGAGAACGACCTTCTCTACTACGCCGGCAGCCCTCGGGAAATTAAGCAGATGTGCGCCGATCTCGGGATCGCCATCACGCTGTTTCAACCGTTCCGGGACTTCGAAGGCTGCCGCCGCGATCGTCTGGCGCGCAATCTGGAGCGGGCTGAGCGCAAGTTCGACCTGATGCAGGAGCTGGGCACCGATCTGGTGTTGGTGTGCAGCAACGCTTCGGTCGACTCGGTCGGTGATGAACAAATTTTAGTCGATGATTTGCGCTTGCTGGCCGAGCACGCCGGGGCACGCGGCCTGCGCATCGGTTATGAAGCGCTGGCCTGGGGCCGACATGTGAACACCTGGCAGCAGGTGTGGAACATCGTCCGACAGGCGGATCACCCAAGCCTCGGAGTATTGCTCGACAGTTTCCATACGCTGTCGCTCAAGGGTGACCCGAGTGCTATCGCCGAGATTCCCGGCGACAAGATTTTCTTCGTGCAAATGGCCGACGCGCCGATCCTGGCCATGGACGTGCTGGAGTGGAGCCGGCATTTCCGTTGCTTCCCAGGCCAGGGCGAGTTCGATTTGCCGGGATTCCTCGCACCGATCATCAAAAGTGGCTATACCGGGCCGCTGTCGCTGGAAATCTTCAACGACGGTTTCCGCGCCGCGCCGCCACGGGCCAATGCCGCCGATGGTTTGCGCTCGCTGCTGTACCTGGAAGAAAAAACCCGCCAGCGCCTTGAGCAAGAGGCCAGCCAGACGGCCAATCGCGAGATCCTGTTCGAGACGCCCAAGGCCAGCGAATACAACGGTGTGGAGTTTCTCGAATTCGCCGTGGACGAAAGCCTCGGTGCCAAGCTCTCCCATTGGCTGGAGAAGTTGGGTTTCGCCAAGGCCGGCCAGCATCGATCCAAAAGCGTTAGCTTGCTGCGTCAGGGCGATATCAACCTGATCCTCAACTCCGAGCCGTACTCGTTCGCTCACAGCTTCTTTGAAGCCCACGGCCCATCGCTGTGCGCCACCGCCGTGCGGGTCAAGGACAGTGCCAGCGCCCTGGCGCGAGCTGTGGCTTACAAAGGCCAGCCCTATCGCGGGCTGGTCGGTCCCAACGAACTGGAACTCGCTGCTGTGCGTGCGCCGGATGGCAGCCTGATCTATCTGGTCGATCAGAACGCCGACGTCTATGGCACCGACTTCAACCTGTTGCCCGACGCACAGACCAGCGGCGGCCTCAAGCGCATCGACCACATGGCCATGGCGCTGCCCGCCGACAGCCTCGACAGCTGGGTGCTGTTCTACAAGAGCCTGCTGGATTTCGAGGCTGATGACGAAGTGGTTCTGCCTGATCCGTATGGTTTGGTGAAAAGCCGAGCGTTGCGCAGTCGAGACAGTTCGATCCGTTTGCCCCTGAACATTTCCGAGAACCGCAACACTGCGATCTCACACGCTTTGTCGAGTTATCGCGGCTCCGGCGTGCATCACATTGCGTTCGATTGCGACGACATCTTCGCCCAGGTCAGCCGCGCCAAAGAGGCGGGCGTACCGCTGCTGGATATCCCGCTCAACTACTACGATGACTTGGCGGCGCGCTTCGATTTCGATGACGAGTTCCTTAGTGAACTGGCCTATTACAACGTGCTGTACGACCGCGATGCTCAGGGCGGTGAGCTGTTTCATGTGTACACCGAGCCGTTCGAGGGACGTTTCTTCTTCGAGATCATCCAGCGCAAGAATGATTATGCCGGTTACGGCGCAGCCAACGTGGCTGTGCGACTGGCGGCCATGGCCAAGTCTCGAAGTGGTGCCGTACGTCAGACAAAGTTGTAGGAAAATCGTAAACACGCCGACAAACCGCTGCCGCACGGCTTCCTTCACTGTGCGGCGCGGCTCATAATCGCCAGCCTGTGCAGTGATGGCCGTGAGCCCGCAATGACAATACCTTCAGAACTCTCCGTAGCGCCCGAGCAGCCGATGACCGAGCCGCGCAAGAGTCGCAAGAACAACCCGGAAAAAACCCGCGAGAACATCCTTCAGGAAGCGATTGTCGAGTTCGTTCAGCAGGGCCTTTCAGGGGCGCGCGTCGATGCCATCGCCGAGCGCATCCATACCTCCAAGCGCATGATCTATTACTACTTCGGCAGTAAGGAACAGCTCTATGTCGAGGTTCTGGAAAAGCTCTACGGCGATATCCGCAGCACCGAAAACCGTCTGCACCTGGCCGAACTGGCGCCGGTGGAGGCGATTCGGCGGTTGGTGGAGTTCACCTTCGATCACCATGACCGCAACGTCGATTTCGTGCGGATCGTCAGCATCGAGAACATCCACAACGCCGAGTATGTGAAGCAGTCCGATGCGATCAAGGCGATGAACAACACCATCCTCGATTCCCTGGGCGAGATTCTGCGTCGCGGTGCCGAGCTGGGTGTGTTCCGCAGTGGTCTTGATCCCTTGGATGTGCATTTGCTGATCAGTTCGTTCTGCTTCTATCGCGTGTCGAACCGTCATACTTTCGGTGAGATTTTTCAGATCGACTTGCCGGACGAAAGCGTCAAGCAGCGTCATCGGGAGATGATTTGCGAGTCGGTTTTACGTTATTTACAGGCATAAAAAGATCGCACCCTGCGGCAGCAATTGTAGGAGCTGCCGAAGGCTGCGATCTTTCGCTCTTCAACCATTCATGCTTTGAAAATGCGCCAGCATCCGCTGCGCATCCGGCACCACGCCACTGAACAACTCAAACGCCTTCACAGCCTGGAACACCGCCATGTTGCCGCCATCGAGCGTGCGGCAACCCAAGGCGCGGGCATTGCGCAGCAGTTCGGTTTCCAGCGGGAAGTACACAATCTCCGCGACCCATAATTCAGATCGAAGCAGTTCGACTGGCACGGGCATGCCCGGTAGTTTTTTCATGCCCATGGGCGTGGTGTTCACCAAACCATCAGCCTCGGCCAGGGCTCCAGGCAAATCAAGACCTGCAACCGCTCGGCCGCTACCGAAGTGTTGATTGAGGTTATCGGCCAGGCTCTGGGCACGGCTGATCTCCACATCGAAAATACTCAGTTGCTGTACGCCTTCGCTCAATAGCGCGTGGGCTACTGCGGCGCCGGCACCACCGGCACCCATCTGGACGACACGCCCAACGGCAACGCCCTTCAGACCACGGCGAAAACCCTCGGCAAAGCCCAGGCAATCGGTATTGTGGCCGATGCGTTTGCCGTCCTTGAGCACCACCGTGTTCACCGCGCCAATGCCGCGGGCTTCCGGCGACAACTCGTCAAGCAACGGGATGATGGCCTGCTTGCAGGGGAAGGTGATATTCAGCCCGGTGAAACTCATGCGTTCGGCTGCCAACAACAGGTCGGGCAGGGCATTGCTGTCGAGTTGCAACTGATCGAGGTCGATCAGGCGATAGAGGTAACGCAAACCCTGAGCATCGCCTTCGTGCTCGTGCAATGCCGGAGTGCGGGAAGCCTGGATGCCGGCGCCGATCAGTCCGGCCAATACCGCTTGGTTCTGACTCACGTTGTTCACCCTTTCAGAAGTTTGCTGAAATGCTCAAGCGCCAGGCGATAGCCATGGCTGCCGAAACCTGCCATTACCGCGGTGGCGATGGCGGACACGAACGAGTGGTGCCGGAAGGCTTCACGGGCATGGACGTTGGACAGGTGGACTTCAATCACCGGCAGTTCGCTGGCGACCAAAGCATCGCGGATCGCTACCGAGGTGTGAGTCCAGGCGGCCGGGTTGATCACGATCCCGGCGCAGCGGCCGCGGGCGGCGTGAATCCAGTCGAGCAATTCGCCTTCATGGTTGGTCTGGCGAAACTCCACCGCCAGGCCGAACTCTTCGCCGGCGCGACCGCACAGGGCGGATACATCAGCCAGGGTTTCGTAGCCGTAGGTCGACGGTTCACGGGTGCCAAGCAGGTTCAGGTTCGGGCCGTTGAGCACCAGAATGATGGGGGCCATCAAAGTATCTCCACTTATTATTTTTGGCATTGGCTGAGGGTTTCAGCCTGTGGGGATAAATTGTACTAGCTAGTTAATTTGGTCAATTGGAGAGACGGTCACCCGGCCATTTGTGTGCGGTGATCGAACACTGGAAAGGATCGCAGCCTTCGGCAGCTCCTACATGAGAGCGCCGCCATCTGGAGCTGCCGCAGGCTGCGATCTTTTAGCGAGGCAAATGCTCCAGCAGGAAATCGATAAACGCCCGCAATCTCAGAGGCATATGGCGACTTTGCGGGTAAAGCATCGTAAAGGGTCGCGATCGCCCGCCATATGGCTTGAGCACTTCTACCAGCGACCCATCAGCCAATTCCTTTTCGACAATGAAACGATAGGTCTGAAACAAACCCGCGCCGTGCTTTGCCAGCGTCACGCCGCCGAGCACGTCGTCGGAGCAACGGAAATTGCCCTCGGCCAGTATTTCTCGCTGCACGCCTTCTTCGTTAAACAACCAGGCAATGCGCCGGCCGCTGCTGGGCAGTTCGTATTGTATGCATTCGTGTTGTTGCAAGTCGTCGAGGGTCTGCGGCGTGCCTGCCTGCCTGAGGTAATCGGGGCTGGCGATCATTACCAACGCGGCGTCCTCCAGCTGTCGGGCGATCAGGCCAGAGTCGGGAATCGCCCGCACGCGAATCGCCATGTCATAGCCTTCGCCGACGAAATCAATGTTGCGATTACTGATGTGCGACTCGACCTTCACCTCTGGAAAACGTGCGCGGAAGGCCGGCAGCAACGGCAGGATCCGGTGATGGGCATAGGTGGTCGGAATACTGATACGCAAGGTTCCGGATGGCAGTTGCTGTTGCCCCATGACCTCGCGCTGGGCTTCAACCAATTGCGCCAATGCCTGGCGGCATTCTTCGTAATAACGGCGGCCGCTGTCAGTCAGCTTGACGCTGCGGGTGGTGCGCGCGAACAACCGCACCCCCAGACGCTCTTCCATGCGCGACACCGAGCGGCTCACCGCAGCCGGCGTAACGCCCGCCACCAACGCCGCCGCGGTAAAACTGCCAGCCTCGGCGGCCAGGCAAAACAGCTCGATGCTGCCTAATTGAAGATCGTCGAATTGTCGCTGCATGATTGATTACACCAGGGATCAAATTAAGTGCGTCAATCAGTATTTATCAGATGCCTGCACACAGATACAGTGACCTTGAGTCATCCAGTCGTTCAAAATCTGCGAGCAGGAGAAGCAACATGCCTTTCGTCAGCGTACGCATCACCCGTGACGGCGTTACCCGCGAACAGAAAGCCCAAGTCATCGCCGAAATCACCGAAACCCTTCAACGCGTGCTCGGTAAACCGCCGGAGCTGACCCATATCGTGATCGAGGAAATCGACACCGATAACTGGGGGTACAAGGGCATTACCACGACGGAATATCGAAAAAATCTGCCTGGGTAAATCCTGATGCAAGGCAAGCCGTCCTCATGACTATTGCCAGTCAGTTAAGTGATGAAGATCACCTGTAGGAGCGAGCTTGCTCGCGAAAAACCTGTAGAC
>NZ_JBOIBY010000291.1:0-2093 GCF_050739655.1 Pseudomonas sp.
CCAGAAAGTGACAAGCGCCTATCGATAGGCACGCTCGCTAAAAAACCTAAAGACGGAACGGACGAGCGTTCGCTTAATGAACTGCGCACCGAGGCATTAAGGATTTCGAACGAGGCCGCTGCTGCGGGCGGCCTGGTCAAGTATCTGGAGTGCCTGATCGAGCAGAAAGCGACGGCAGAAGCCGAGAAGATAGCAGCAGCAGAATCAATGGAAGTGGCGCGTATCGAACGCCAGCGTGTAGCTGATATCGAAGCATCACGTGGCAGCCTCGGGGATCTGTTCCTCGACTACATAGAAGATCGAAGGGGTAAGGCCACCCCGGGAGTGGTCAAGGAACTGGAGCGGCTGTTCAAGGCCAATCTGAAAGTGCCCCACCCGACAATCATACAAATGAAGGCGCGGGATATTCGTGCCGACCACATCCTTATCATTCTGAATCCGATCTGGGAGCGTGGATCAAAGGTTCAAGCTGATCGTATGCGGTCTTTCCTGGTGGCGGCATTCAATCACGGCCTGACAGTCGAGAGCGTGGTTGGTCGCTCCAACTCGAAGGTCTACAGTCTAGAGCTAAATCCAGCCGCAATGGTCAAAGTCGAGAAGGTGTCAGCTCCCGTCGAGCGTGCGTTGTCGGATGCCGAGCTGCGCCAGTTTTGGGAAACCATCCAAAGTACGGAGGGGGTCGGGCCTGTCATGGCGTTACTGTTCAAGTTCGTGATCGCCACGGGTGGACAGCGCATTAAGAACATTATCGAAACCACCTGGGCAGACTACGACCTTGAGGCCGGCACGGTTCTACTCGCCCATCGCAAGGGTAGAGGCGGGCAAACAATGAGCCGGCCGCACCTGGTTCCGTTGACGGAACGCGCCATTGACCTTATGAGACATGTCCAGGAGATCAGCGGCGATCATCTGTGGCCCTGGACTACTCACGGCAAGCAACCGTTTGTAATCACCAGTCCAACCCATGCGATTGCTGACTGGCTGACATCAAAGCACGCTCTCATCGACGGCGCGCACCTTCCGACTTTTTCGCCGCGAGACCTACGCCGGACCTGTACACAGCTCATGCAGAAGCATGGCGTGGATGATCGTCTATCTGACCTTCTTCAAGCGCACGGGCAGACAGGGGTTGTCTCCAAGCACTACCGAAACAATCCCGAAGCAGCGCTGCCAGAGAAGCGTCGAGCTATCGAACTATTTGACCGAGCTTTGGCTAAGGCGTTAGGGGAAGCCAAGGACGCCGGAAACGTGCTGCCAATCTCGCGCCGGAAAAAGAGAACCACCGTTGTGAAGTTGTGAGTGTCGCGCTGAGACCGAAAAAAACCGACCCAATGTCGCTGAATTCCCATTTCCCCATCTGACCTCGCTGGTGGAAATGTTATCCGTGGGTAAGTCAGGGTAAGTCAGGGTAAGTTGAAGTAACTGCCTATATATGGAAATAGAGGAGTTATGAACAAAGAAGTAGGTGATTGTACTTAAAGTGCGAATTTACACTTTGCGTGTAAGAGCGTCTGGTCACGATGATCGGTGCCAAATTATTACGGTGCGCGAGACGTTTTCGTTTTCGGTAAGACGTGTTGCGACACCATCTGACAACTGCGGAGGCACGCAAAAAATACTCAGATAGGGCGATTTCCAGACTCGTGCTATGGACTGTTGAGGGGCCCGTCGGTCCCTTTGTAGGGACCGGTAACCCGCATTCTAGGAGGGTTTTAAGATTTTCAGACGAACGGTAAGCGAATCTGCTGCGGCTCGAAATTGTGGGTTCCTGGGGGTCCCACGGTGCTTCACGGTGTCTCACGGGGTTTTAATTAGGTAGCAAGTTTTTTGCATTTGAAATGCCCCGGCATGGAAGTTGTCCATTTAGTGCAGAGATGGACTCAAAAAACTGGTTCTTTTTTTTGAGAAGCGCCGCTACCATGCGAACACGCCTACAGCGTTCTGTCGATGTATGAGACGCCAAGATAACTCAAAGGTTGTTTGCTGACAGAACTGCTGGTTGGAACTGCAGACATAGAAAAGCCCCTGGTCTTCGACCTCCAGGGGCTGCTCGGAAAAGAACGCTACAACGTCCTCTGTATACCAGCTAGGCC
>NZ_JBOIBY010000292.1:0-1833 GCF_050739655.1 Pseudomonas sp.
CGTCAAGCCGGCGCGCGCGATCCTGACCAATCTGCACAACACGATGGATTACGGGACGCTTGTGAAAATCCTGCCGAAAGGCGTTGAGCCGGCTTATGACGGCCTGCAGATCGATCTCGATCTTAAATGATATTATTTGCGACAATATAAATTGTGCGACAAATAGATGTGGAGCGGAATAGCCTTTTAAGGACGATTTTCTCTGCTTCCGCCTATCAATCCACCTCCGTCATTCCGGACTTGATCCGGAATCCAGTAAGGCGGGCTCAGAAATTCCTCAGCCTGGGCCCCGGATCAAGTCCGGGGTGACGGAGTGTGTGGAGGGATGGAGAAACTGGCCTGTCCCCGGTTTCGTAGACACGCAGTTAAGCTAACGTCATCTTTTCCTCGAATGCAATTGGGCTGAGATAGCCGATGGTCGAATGCCTTCGTTTTGGATTGTAGAAGCGCTCGATATAATCGAACACATCCGCCTTCGCTTCGTCCCGCGTCCTGTAAGTTCGGCGTGACACACGTTCGGTTTTCAGCGAGGAGAAGAAGCTTTCCATCGCTGCGTTATCCCAGCAATTGCCGGTTCTGCTCATTGAGCATTTAACGCCATGCTCGGCCAAAAGCCGCTGAAACTCTTCGCTCGTATACTGACTGCCCTGATCGGAATGATGCATCAGCGCGTCCGGCTTGCCGCGCCGCCATAAGGCCATCACAAGCGCGTCGATGACGAACTGCGCCTTCATCTCCGCGCTCATCGACCAGCCGACAATCCTGCGCGAGTAAAGATCGAGCACGGCAGCGACGTAAAGCCAACCTTGCGCCGTCCAGATATAAGTAAAGTCGGCGACCCATTTTTGATTGGGCGCGGCAGCTCCGAACTGGCGGTCGAGCGCATTGCCGGCAATTGTCGCTCGTTCGCCGGCGTCTTTGGGCAGACGCCGGCGCCGCGGCCGCGCTTTCAAAGCCTGTATGCGCATCAACCGCTCTACCTTGTGCAGACCGCAGGAAAATCCTTCGGCCAGCACATCATGCCAGACGCGCCGCGCGCCATAGGTGCGGTCGCTTTGCAGAAAGCTGTTGCGTATATGGGCGCCGAGAATCTCGTCGCTTTTAGCGCGGACGCTGGGCGGTCTGATGAGCCAGGCGAAAAAACCGCTCCGCGAAACACCGAGCGCTTCGCACATCCAACTGACCGGCCATATCCCTCGGTGCTTCGCGATGAAGGCGAACATCACGCCTGGTCCTTCGCGAAATAGGCCGCGGCTTTTTTTAGGATGTCGCGCTCCGCCTTGAGCTTTCTCACTTCTCGCTGAAGCCGGTCGATCTCCAGTTGTTCCGGTTTCATGCGCCCATGGCCGGGAAAAGCGTGTGTCGGACCCGCTTCAAAGTCCTTCACCCATTTGCGCAACAGATTGGCGTGCACCCCAAGATCGCGCGACGCCTGCGCCGCCGATACGCCGCGTTCAATGATCAGCTTTACAGCCTCATGCTTGAACTCCGCGCTGTGCGTTCTTCGTCTTTCCATGATACCCTCCAGTTCGATCTAAACACCTTATCTCGGTGTCCATCAAACCGGGGACAGGCCAGAATGACGATCACGCTCAATCCAGCTTCAATGATCGAAGGAGACATGCTGCTCTTGGCTGAGACTTACGAACTCCAGTCCGACATCAATTTCGGACCGCGGGGCCAGGGTCTGCGGCTCGTCCTCGGCGACACCGAGGATCAACATGCAGCCCCAGAAGCGACACGCCAGATGATCGCGCGGGCGTACTTCTGGCGAGGCCAGTGGTTCGGCGAACCATCAAAAAGCCTGACGGAGATCGCCGACGAGTCAGGCGC
>NZ_JBOIBY010000293.1:0-3636 GCF_050739655.1 Pseudomonas sp.
GCGTTAGGGTCGTGCAGGTAGAGCTCATAAAGCTCTTCCACATAGGCAGCGTTACTACCGGAAAGGTAGGCGCTGTTCCACATGCGCTGCATCACGCTTTCTTGCATGCTTGGTCACCCTCGGTTAGGGGAACACCACCGGCGTTGACACCGAGCAAACTTGCAGAAGTCCGAATGCAGCGACCAAAACAAGCCACTTAGGATCACGCTGATAGTCCGGGTACCAGCCCGGATGCCCCTGCTTGTCTCATTTCTTCAAAATAAGAGCTGCAGCCTTTTGGGCTGCTGCTCAGGTTAAAACTACGGCGCCGGTTGAAGCCTGCGCCGCAGCATCTACGGGTACAGCGGCACTACATTTGCTGAATCACACGCCGCTGGAGAGCAGCATGTTACGGATGTGACCGATGGCCTTAGTCGGGTTCAGGCCTTTCGGACATACGTTGACGCAGTTCATGATCCCGCGGCAGCGGAATACGCTGAACGGGTCATCCAGCGAAGCCAGACGCTCGGAAGTCTTGGTGTCACGGCTGTCTGCCAGGAAGCGGTACGCTTGCAGCAGGGCAGCTGGACCCAGGAATTTGTCCGGGTTCCACCAGAAGGACGGGCAAGAGGTCGAGCAGCAAGCGCACAGGATGCACTCGTACAGACCGTCAAGCTTTTCGCGCTCTTCAGGGGACTGCAGACGCTCGATGGCCGGAGCCGGCGTGTCGTTCTGCAGGAATGGCTTAACCTTCTCGTATTGCTTGTAGAAGATGCTCATATCGACGACCAGGTCACGGATAACCGGCAAACCTGGCAGAGGACGAACGATCAACTTGTTACCTTTTACAACAGCAGACAGTGGCGTGACGCAGGCCAGGCCGTTTTTGCCGTTGATGTTCATGCCGTCGGAACCGCAAACACCTTCACGGCAAGAGCGACGATAGGAGAAACCTTCGTCCTGCTCTTTGATCAGGGCCAGCACGTCCAGCACCATCAGGTCTTTACCACCGGTATCGACCTGGAATTCCTGCATGAACGGCGCAGCGTCCTGATCAGGGTTGTAACGATAAACGCTGACTTGCAACATGGCGGCCACCCTTAATAAGTCCGAATCTTAGGTTCAAAAGTCGGAACAGTCTTCGGCGAGAAGTTCACAGCACGCTTGGTTACGCGCTTGTCACCCGGGAAGTACAGGGTGTGGCACAGCCAGTTTTCGTCGTCACGATCTTCGAAGTCTTCACGGGCGTGAGCACCGCGGGACTCTTTACGCACTTCGGCAGCGATGGCGGTAGCTTCAGCCACTTCCAGCAGGTTTTGCAGCTCCAGAGCTTCGATACGCGCGGTGTTGAACGCCTGCGACTTATCGTTGATCTTGACGTTGGCGATACGCTTGCGCAGATCAGCCAGCTGAGCGATACCCTTCTGCATGTATTCGCCGGTACGGAATACACCGAAGTAGTTCTGCATGCAGCTTTGCAGCTCGCGACGCAGGGTTGCCACGTCTTCACCATCGGTACGGCCGTTCAGGGCGGACAGACGGGCCAGGGCGGTCTTGATGTTTTCTTCGGTGGCGTCGTCGTAGTTGATACCGTCGGTCAGCGCCTTTTCCAGGTGCAGGCCGGCAGCACGACCGAATACCACCAGGTCGAGCAGCGAGTTGCCGCCCAGACGGTTGGCACCGTGAACCGATACGCAAGCCACTTCGCCTACAGCGAACAGGCCTGGAATGATGGTGTCCACGCCTTCGCCGTCCTGGGTGATCGCCTGGCCATGAATGTTGGTGGCAACGCCGCCCATCATATAGTGGCAAGTTGGAACAACCGGAACCGGAGCAACAACCGGGTCAACGTGAGCAAACGTCTTCGACAGTTCGCAGATGCCTGGCAGACGGCTGTGCAGCACTTCCTCGCCCAAGTGGTCGAGTTTGAGCATTACGTGGTCGCCATTCGGACCGCAACCGTTACCGGCGATGATTTCTTTAACCATCGAACGGGCAACTACGTCACGACCAGCAAGGTCTTTGGCGTTCGGAGCGTAACGCTCCATGAAACGCTCGCCGTGCTTGTTGATCAGGTAACCACCTTCACCACGGCAACCTTCGGTCACCAGTACACCGGCGCCGGCGATGCCGGTCGGGTGGAACTGCCACATCTCGATGTCTTGTACCGGAACGCCTGCACGCAGAGCCATGCCGACGCCGTCACCAGTGTTGATCAGGGCGTTGGTGGTCGAAGCGTAGATACGGCCTGCACCGCCGGTCGCCAGCACAGTGGCTTTCGCACGGATGTAGGAGGTTTCACCGGTTTCGATGCAGATGGCGATAACGCCGACGAAAGCGCCGTCGTCATTCTTCACCAGATCGACAGCGTAGTACTCGTTCAGGAACGTGGTACCGGCTTTCAGGTTGCCCTGATAAAGGGTGTGCAGCAGGGCGTGACCGGTACGGTCGGAGGCTGCGCAGGTACGGGCAGCCTGGCCACCTTTACCGTAGTCCTTGGACTGACCGCCGAACGGACGCTGGTAGATGCGGCCTTGTTCGGTACGGGAAAACGGCAGACCCATGTGGTCCAGTTCGAAAACTGCGGCCGGGCCTTCCTGACACATGTATTCGATAGCGTCCTGGTCACCGATGTAGTCGGAACCCTTGACGGTATCGTACATGTGCCAGCGCCAGTCATCGTTCGGGTCAGCGGACGCGATGGCACAGGTGATGCCGCCCTGGGCGGACACAGTGTGCGAACGGGTCGGGAAAACCTTGGTGATCACGGCAGTCTTGTGACCGCCTTGTGCCAGTTGCAGCGCTGCGCGCATGCCGGCACCGCCACCACCAATAATGATGGCGTCGAAAGAAATCGTTGGAATGTTAGCCATGACTCAGATACCCCAGAGAATCTGCACACCCCAGACGAAGTAAGCGAACATCGCAACGCCGCATACTGCCTGGAAAAGGAAACGTATAGCCGTCGCGGACTTGCCGAACGCCATTGGCGTCAGGTAGTCAGTCGCGATGGTCCACATGCCAACCCAGGCGTGAGCGCCGAGGGCAACGAGGGCCAGAAGGCTGAAAATACGCATCCCGTTGTGGGCGAACAGTTCATGCCATTGGGCGTACTCGAGGCTTGGGTGGGCCACGACGTATCCGATCAGGAAAATGAAATAAGCCGCGAGAACGACCGCAGACACACGTTGCGCCATCCAGTCATAGAGGCCCGAACGCGAGAGGTTCGTGACGTTAGTTACCATATCCAAACTCCTGCCAGAACGATTACCACCACGGAAACGGCGATAACGATTTTCGAGCCCAGCTTGCCGCCTTCCAGCGTCTCACCGATGCCCATGTCCATGATCAAGTGGCGCACACCGGCTACCAAGTGATACAGCAAGGCGGACAGGATGCCCCAAATCACTAGCTTGGCTAGCGGACTGGTCAGACACGCTTTCACCTGACCGAAGCCTTCCTCAGAGCTCAGCGACTTGTCCAATGCATAAAGCATGATGGCAAGGCACACGAAGAGGATGACACCGGAGATACGGTGAAGAATGGACGTGTAAGCAGTGACTGGGAGTTTGATGGTCCTTAGGTCTAGGTTTACAGGTCGTTGGCTTTTCACGGCTTTTTTTTCACACTGAAGAGCCCCTAACAATCAGGGCAAAG
>NZ_JBOIBY010000294.1:0-3974 GCF_050739655.1 Pseudomonas sp.
CAACATTTCCATGCTGATCACCCTGTGTTCTCCTGCTCGGAAAGCGAGCAGAAGCAGTTGAACACCTGGGTCAGTTTTCAGTCGGCAGAACAGCCTTTACTGGGTCAGTTTTCGGTCAGCGGCAACACTAAAGGTCTTGTCAGCAAGTGCTGGGATCATATGTTGTAGTTCCCAACCTGCCGCTTTCAGGTCAGCATAGTGTTCAAGTGCAGCGTGTGTAGTTAGGTGAAGGAACAAGGTACTTCCTGTTGGATCAAGCGATCCCTCATAAGCTGGTGCTGCTGTTCTTGCAAATTCGATTGCATTTTGGATGTATTCCGCTTGCTCGGTTTTCAACACCTTGCGGATTTGGTCTTTTCTGTATGTCATTTTAAATCTCCTGTTAATTAATTAGTGGGTAGCCAGAAACTGACTTGCTTGATCTGCACCGAATAGCTCTTCGATCTTGGCAGCTAACCTGAACTTATTTTGTAGCTTCTGTTGGGCGGAAGCTCTTTGCTTGGTTTCTTTGGTTTGCTCTGGCACTTGGGGTTGTGTTTGTCCAACTACTGTTACGTTGATGTTGATAGATTCGATGTTGATGCTGATGCTGATGTTCATGCTTGCTCCTGAATTGGGTTAGGTGTATCGGTGTTTGTAGTGTTGGAAGCCTTGGCAGCTTCTTTAATATCTTTTCTGCGTAACTTCATGTAGCAGTTGTGGGAGCAGGTACGGCGTTTCGATTTGTTTTTTGTGATAACAGGTTTGTTGCAGCATGCACACAAAACGAGCAGGCTAGGGATTGGGGCTTGATCAGACACTGTGTAATCTCCTTGAGGATTAGGATGTGTTGGGTGGTGTTGGGTTGTATTTGATGAAATGAAGCGGAATAAAAGAAGCCAGCTTTTTACGGCTGGCTAAGTGTTCTTACTTAAAGAACTAAGGAATTAGGGCCGGTTGACCGCAACAACTACCGGCGGAGTTGTAACAAGGGTGGAGGCCCCCTGCGGAATAGCAGTAACGTCGCCAGTAACTGCAAGTACTGATCCAAGGGAATCTGACGCCCTTGCGACTTGAAATGGGGTGGGTACAACAGAGGATGTAACTGGGGGAATTTGGCCAGCTTTAGGCGCCCTGCTGGAAGGGCTGAACGTCGTACGAATACGCCTGCCTATATAGAAGAAAGAACACAACCCAAGGTAAGTCGGCTAAGAAAACTTTGGATTATATTTCCCTTCCTTCTACTATTATTATAGCAAATGATTCTCATTTGTCAAGAAAAATCTTAATATTTCCTTGATTTGTCAATATTTTTCTGGTAGGTGGTGTTCCGGTTGTGTAAGTGAACTAGTGAAATTATTGCTTGTAGGTACTCACGGTCTTGTTGCTCAGAAACATGCCCTTGGCGATTTCCTTGTTTGTGCGACCTTGGGCAAAAAGTTGCAAGACCATCAGTTCCCGGTCGTTTACGGATTTGAACAGTTCCAGTTCGATGCAGCGCGTTTCATCTCCGTGGACGGGATTCAAGGCCTCACTTGGGAAATAGTTGTAACCTGAAAATACCGCTTTTATAGAACTGACCAGTTCACTGATGTCCTCTTGTTTGCAGACATAGCCCGATGCACCGGATTGCATGCAACGAATGCCGAAGAGTGTCGGGCATTGTGCGGTCAGCACCAGTGTTTTAGGGGGATTGCTCATTGCGTTGAACCGGGACAGCACTTCCAGTCCATCCAGTTTTGGAATGCTGATGTCGAGAATGACCAGGTCCGGCATGCATTCGCGAACCATCTGCATGGCGTCGACCCCATTGTCAGTTTCGCCGACGACTTTGTAACCTTCATGTTCCAGCAACATTCGAACGGCAAGGCGGATAACCGGGTGATCGTCGACAAAAGTTTCAGAGTTCATAATCAAGTCCCATGCGAGCTCAAATAAAGCGCGCACCTTAGCTCAGATACTTGAAGGGACGCATGAACTCACCGAGCCGTAGCAGCAATATAGGAAAAATCCTACAGATTTAAAAGAAAGGGACTACGTATTAACTAGGTTTCTTGTTAGGAAGGGTGAGGAAGTTTGACGCTTGGAGGTGCTTTAAAAGGAAGTTGCTTGTAAGTTTTGCGCTGTGTGTTTGTCGGATTTTATAGATGTCTTTTTTCTATATTTGTGCCGAGGTCAACAGCTCTCTAAATTCAGATTGTTTCAATGGCTTTATCAAGTAACCCAGTAATGGCAGCCCGTGTTCAGTTGCCGCTTTTACAAGTTCATTCAATTCAGACGTCGTCAGGCTACTCAGAATGATCGCCTGCCTGATCAGTCCCAGCTGGCTGGCGAACCGGACCAGATCGAGTCCGGTCAGGTCGGGCAGGCATTGATCGCATAAAAGGATGTCGAACGGCTGGTTGGCCCCGAGCATTTGCCGTATGGCGCCTTTGGCGCAGTCGGCGGTAGTCAGTCGGGTGAAGCCATAACTTTCCAGCAGGCATCGAGTGGCTATAAGTTGGAAGGGGTGGTCCTCCACCACGAGGATGCGTAGATCGTCTTCGGCCATGGGGCGCACTTCATCTGTCGAACAGAAAGGAGGGCGATTGTTTCGCGAGCGTGTCGGACAGGCGATCAGTTTGCTCGCCATATGTTGTAGGGCGATTCGACGGAGCTTGAGTGCTGCTGGAGTTTGAAGGGGGGATCAGCTATTACGAATGCCGTAATGGCTGATCAATCGATACGCCTTAGTGGCTGGCGCGTCCGGTCATTTCCAGGGCCATGTCACTGGCATAGCTGTCGGTCATGCCGGCGATGAAATCGATCATGCGCAAAAACGAAGTGTGTAATGGGCCGTGAGGGTCGGGTGCATTGTTGCCCAGCAGGTCAAGGATGCGGCGGCTTTTGAACGATGGGGTCCGACCGTTGTGCTGCTCCAGTGCTGCTCCGCAAAAGGCGTTGAGCAGGATTTCCAGCGTGGTGTAGGCGCCGATCTCGTGCAGGGTCTTGCGCTTGTCCTGGAAGATTTTCTTGCGGGCCATGTCCTTGGCGTTCAGCACACAGCGTTTGGCCGGCCCGTGCATGTGCTCCACCAGGTCGCCGGGCAATGTACCGGCCAGCAGCGCGTCCTGTTGTTCGACGAAGGCGCGGGCCGCGGCATTGGTCAAGTGCTCGATGGCTTTGCCGCGCAGGATCGCCAGCTTGCGTCGGCGCGAATCGCCGGGACCGAGCTGACGGTAGGTCTCCGGCAAGTCATCGCCCACCAGGCCTAGCAACAGTGATTCGACTTCGGCGTATTCCAGCAACTCCATTTCCAGGCCGTCTTCCAGGTCGATCAGCGCATAGCAGATGTCGTCGGCGGCCTCCATCAGGTACACCAGCGGGTGCCGCGCCCAGCGTTGCTCCTCCAGTTGCGGCAGGCCGAGTTTATGGGCGATCTGCTCCAGTAGCGGCAGCTCGCTCTGATAACAGCCGAACTTGTGTTTCTTGTATCCCAGCGAGTCGGCGTGCCTGGCTGTCCATGGATACTTCAGGTACGTGCCCAGCGTTGCATAGGTCAGACGGGTGCCGCCGTCGAACTGGTGATACTCCAGTTGAGTGAGTACCCGAAAGCCCTGGGCATTGCCTTCGAAATTCAGGAAGTCATTGCGCTCGGCTTCACTCATTGCATCCAGCCAGCCACGGCCGGAGGCTTGCTGGAACCAGTGACGGATCTCGTCTTCACCGGAATGGCCGAAAGGCGGGTTGCCGATGTCGTGTGCCAGGCAAGCCGATTGCACCACCATCCCCAGGTCGCTGGGTTCGCACCAGTCGGGCAGGGCATTGCGGATGGTTTCGCCGACCCGCATGCCCAGTGAGCGACCCACGCAACTGACTTCCAGCGAGTGGGTCAGGCGCGTATGAATGTGATCATTGCTGGACACCGGATGGACCTGGGTCTTGCGCCCGAGGCGGCGGAAAGCCCCCGAGAAAATGATGCGGTCGTGGTCTTTGTGAAAAGGGCTGCGGCCGAG
>NZ_JBOIBY010000295.1:0-2733 GCF_050739655.1 Pseudomonas sp.
TACGAGACTGCTGTTGCGCTTTTCCGGACATAACACCCTATCCACTGAAGGTCTTGGCGGGCAAAAAACAAGCCGAGGATTATACCTGAGCTATGACCTCACGCGCCAGTTGAGGTCGGGTTTGATGTGCAAACGTTCTGTTTTAAGAGGTCGCGCATCTGTTTTGCTATCTGATTTTGCTCTTCAGCCGATAATCCCGGCTGCCTTGCTTTCTTGATGAGGTCGTCGAGGGTCTGCGTGTGCTGACCCGCGGATAACCTAGTAATGGTGTCTAAAAACTGTTGTTCAAGGTTTTCGCCGTCAATTAGCCACTCCTTTTCTGCGAGTGCTCTCAACAGGCGCCCTTGCTCTGTGCCGTGCCAGCGGGCCATTAACTGAATAGAGTTTAGCTTAGGATTTTTCTGTACGGCCTCGATCAGGGCGATTAGTACCTGAGCGTAAGTGTTGCTCTCGTTGGCAAAATGGTCTGCGCTCTCAACCTTTCCCGCCAGTTGCGGGTGGTGGATGAGTGTGCGCAAGGCGATAAGCGTCGGGGCTTCTACCGCTACTGGTGTGCGTGGGGCGTAGGCCTCATCGCGATCACCGCGCTTGCCGTTTTTGCTCCACGGTTTCTTGTCCCATTTTTTGCCGCCAGCGCCCGGTTTCTTCGGCGTCCATTCCTGCTGGGGGGCGTAGGCTTCCTGGGGGTGGTGGAAGTCGGAGTAATCGGGCATGGCGTCGTAATCCATGCCTGGGTCATAGGCAGGCGGCGCATCCTGTGGCGCGCTGTGCACAAGCTGGCTGACCGCCTCACCACTCAACCCCGTGATTTCCAGCAGGCGTTGGCGCATCAGAGCGCGCAGGTTGGCGCCCGGTACTTTTTCGATCAACGGTGCGGCGAGGGTGGCCATGTGGGCCTTTCCTTCGAGTGAGCGTGGATCGGCTTCTTCTGTCAGTTGTTGAAAGAAGTAATCCGCCAATGGCTGTGCGTGCTGGCTGATGCGTGCACGGAAAGCATCAGTGCCTTCCGAGCGGACCAAGGTATCCGGATCTTCGCCTTCAGGCAGGAACAGAAAGCGGGCACGGCGGCCGTCCTGCAGGCTCGATAATGTTGCTTCCAGGGCGCGCCAGGCGGCGTTGCGGCCAGCCTGGTCGCCGTCAAAGCAAAACAGCACGTTGGGAACGACACGAAACAATCGTTTCAAGTGCTCTTCGCTGGTAGCGGTGCCCAGCGTCGCGACGGCATTACGCAAACCCTGCTGGGCGAGGGCGATGACGTCCATATAGCCTTCGACGACGATGATTTCGTCGAGATTGCGGTTGTTCTTGCGTGCTTCATACAGGCCGTAGAGTTCCTGGCCTTTATGGAATACCGGTGTTTCCGGGGAGTTCAGGTATTTCGGCTTGTCATCGCCCAGTACCCGGCCGCCAAAGGCAATGATGCGCCCGCGGCTATCGCGGATCGGGAACATCACTCTGTCACGGAAGCGATCGTAGCGTTTGCCGGTTTCGGCGTTTTCGATCAGCAGGCCGGCATCGACCATGGCTTTTTGTTGCAGAGTGTCGCTGCTCAGATGCTTGAACAAGTTGTCCCAGCCGGGGGGAGCAAAGCCGAGACCGAAGTCGCGGGCGATTTCACCGGTCAGGCCGCGGCCTTTCAAGTAGTCCACGGCAGCTTTGCGCGACGGATGGCTTTTCAGGGCCTGGCGATAGAAGTCGGCGGCGGCGTTTAGTAGCGGATACAGTGGCGAGTCGGTCGGCTGCCGCGGCTTGTGCGGGCGGCCACTTTCTTCGCGGGGGATCTCCATGCCGGCGGCTTTGGCCAGTTCTTCGACAGCCTGGACGAAATCCAGGTTGTCGTGGTCCATGATGAAGCCGAGGGCATTGCCGCCAGCGCCGCAGCCGAAGCAATAGTAGAACTGCTTGTCGGGGCTGACGCTGAAGGAAGGGGTCTTTTCTTTGTGGAACGGGCAGCAGGCAGTGTGGTTCTTGCCAGCTTTTTTCAGTTGCAGGCGCGAGCTGACCACGTCGACGATGTCGGTGCGGTTCAGAAGGTCGTCAATGAAGCTCTGGGGAATTAGCCCGGCCATGGCGTTCTCGTCATCTGCGCTGTAAGAAGTCCGAAGCGAAGGGCGACCGTACGCGGTTCATTGTTTGAGGCACGCAAGGTGTGCGGCTCGACCGGTGTCGTCTGCATAATCGCTATCGGGAAGTGTATCTGCCGAAAATCCACTGACGTTAATCCAATCAGTATTCGACTATTTGAAAGTGTTGCGCTGAATCCGGCTGCGACCAGTCAATGGTCTCGGATAGCTCACAATTTGGCACGCATGAGGTGCTTTGGGCTGATCGTCGTGAGAGGAATCAGTAGGTGTGCTCGTCAGTAGCCTTGAAAGGCTCGTCAGAAAAGACGTGCACCGCTGGCAAAAGAGCCAGGTCTGACGTGATGAAGCAGATTGTCTCGGTCGCATCTGCGGCGTCGACGGTGAAGCATCAAGCGTTTTACGCAAATGCCATTAGCCCGGCTCAGAGCCGGGCTTGGCAGAAGCTTGCTACGATCGTCTGTGTATTAGTACAGACGAACGGCGCGGCGCTGTTCGCGCTGAACTTTCTTGGCGTGACGCTTAACAGCGGCTGCTGCTTTGCGCTTACGCTCAGAAGTTGGCTTCTCGTAAAATTCGCGGCTACGAACTTCAGCCAGTACACCGGCTTTTTCGCAGGAGCGCTTGAAACGACGCAGAGCTACGTCGAAGG
>NZ_JBOIBY010000296.1:0-9891 GCF_050739655.1 Pseudomonas sp.
CTCGCTCCCACATTGGAATGCATTTCCTGTGGGAGCGAGCCTGCTCGCGATTAGGGTGCGAAGCGCCCTGCTTTCAGGGTTTGACCGGCGGTTTGCGCAGCAGACTGAACGCCATCGCCGCCAGAAACAGCACGCTGAGCAGCAAAACCGCCCACAAGCCAAATTTCTTCCAGTCGGTACTCGCTGGTGCCTGAACGGGCGCGGCAACCGGCGCAACCACCGCTGCGCCATCCACCGAAGCCTTGCCAAGCGTCGCCAGTTTCGCCACGTTGTAATCCGGTATCAGAGTCGACAATGGCAGGTTCGCCGCCTTCACCGTCGAGTTGCCCAGCGCCAGCGTATAAGGCCCAGGCCCGCGCGCCAGGAACACCAGGTGCGTGGCGCGCACGGCAAACTTCATCGTCGGCGCCTCTACCCCCAAACCACCGCCCCGCTCATCCACGGTCAGCTTCATTTGCTGCACGGTTTGCCCCGACAACTGCAACTCGTTTTGCACCACGTCCTGACCGTTCTGGGTCAAGCGATAGAGCAAACCACTGCTCAACGGTTGCCACGGCAGGCTGCTATCCCGACGACCGGACAAGGTGACCGGCGCCAGGCTGTTGGGCTGACTGAGTTCGACTTGCACCCGCTCGACATTCATCCCCATCGGCAATTGCCAGGTGTATTCACCCGCCTTCACAGTGCTGCCAGCCAACGATTGCGACCAGACCATCGGCAGCGGCAAACTGCGACTGCTTTGCAGTTGCGCCGAGGTCAGAATCGGTGCCGATTGCGGCGTCTCCCACAACAAACGCAAGTAGCGAGCCGACTGCCCCGGCAGTCCAACTTCATGCTGCTCCACCCGCTCGTCGGCAACGGTCAGGCGCGCCACCTGCCCTTCGCCCCAGGACTGCCAATGCTGCAAGTCGTCGCTGGCCTCGATGCTGAAACGCTGGAAGCCGTCGCGCTCGCTGGTCCAATCGAGAATCAACTGCTGCAACGGTGCCTTGATGGCGCTGGCGTCGAGCAGCCAGCCACGCAACTCTTCTTCGCCCGCCTCAAGCTGACTGGAGGGTTGTACTTCGACCAACGTGCCGTTGGCGTTCGATTGCACCCGTACGCTCGGCGCGTGCTCGGTGGCGTCCGCCGAGTTGTAGAGCGGGAACCATTTGACGTCAGTCAGCGTGCGGTTTTCTTCGGCTGGCGTGGTTGCCCGCGCCAAGGCATAAGCCTGCGGCTGGCCAACGGCGTTGAACACGCGGACATCGCTCAGGTCGGTTTGTCGTGCATTGAGCTGCACAGCCAGCGGCAGTTCAAGGCGATACCACGGTCCTTCGCCACTCACCGTCAACGGCACCTGGGTAGCGAAATCCGCCGGTTTTTCCTGGGCGCCCGCCGAGAGTGCCACGCCCATTGCAACGACACCCAACCAGCTCAAGTTCAGCTTCTGCCTCAAGATGACATTCCCCCATTTTGCGCCGCCGGTTTCTCGGCATCCGCCAAAGCCTCGACGCGCTTTGGCGGCAACGGGGCAAAGTAGCCCACCACCAACAGCAATACGCCCACGCCTATAAACGATACGATCCGCGCCAGCCCGCCGCGGTTACTCAGTTCAACAAAAAACAGTTTCGCCACTACTACGCCGATCAATGCGGCACCGATCAGCCAGACCTCGCGGCGATGACGTAAATGGCCGCCGATCATCAGACCCAGGGCCATCAACGTCCAGACAATCGACAGACCGGCCTGCACCCGCATGGATTCGAGCAGCGCATCGAGCTCGAACGGCACAGCGCCCCAGTGGTGAGCCGTGCGCATCACCAGCGCAGTAAAGAACACGAACAGCGAGACTCCAGCGATCAGCTGTGTGGCGTAGGTGCCGTAATCCTTACGCACGCCCAGTTGCGTCACCGCACTGCGGGACCACACATAGACGCCAAACAGCGCAAACAACAACCCCAGCTCCAGCGGGTTGATCAGCGGCACGTAGGGCAGCGGCTCGGCCGTGCCGTCACTGAAGGCGTTGGCCAGCCAGAACCAAACCAGCATCAACAACGCCAACGGCGCGGCGGCATACACGCGGTATTCGCGGGAATAGTCCGATATCGGCCATGGCCAGTTTCGTGGTGCAGCCATCATCACCAGATACAGGCTCGGTAGAATCGCCCAACCCAGCCAGCGCCAAGCGTTGTACTGCTCGGACAACAACAGCAAGCCATAACGCAGTTGCAGTGCCAGTACGCCGATTAACAACCAGCAACCCAGTACATGGGCGACGCTGAGTGCCCGCTTCGGCAACATCGGCGCCAAGCGTCGCAGCGAAATGAAATGCACGACAAACACTGCCGTCCATGCCAACCAGCCGAAGTTGGCCGCTGGGTGATAACGCGAATGCCAAGCGACCAGTAACAACAGAGCGGCAGCCGGGATCAACAAGGTGCAAAACAGCCCCAGCGATGGCCATTTAAGACGCAACGCGAGCGCGGCCCACAATGCGACGCTAATCGCCGCGATGGCGAGCAACAGCGTCACTTGCAGCGCCAACGGCGCGAACCGCAACACCTCACTACTCCACGCCAGCGCCCACCAACCGGCACCCCACACCAGCATGATCTGAGACAAACGCTGCAAATTCAGGCCTGCAAGCGCCCCGTCCGGTTTACCCGATTGCAAACGCCACGCCCCGATCAACCCCGCCAAGCCCAGCACCAGCGGCGCCCAGAAATCGCCATGGGCCAGCGGGCGCAAACCTTCGTCAAGCAACGGTGCGGTCACCAGGAACAACCCACCACCCAGCCATTGGACGGCCATCGCAGTGAACACAAACGCCCGCGATGGCAGGAGTAGCCCCACAAACAACGTAATCAGCCCGGCCAATGCCCAACTGATCGTCGTGCCATGGGCAAAGAAAAACAGCGGCGCCAGCAGATAAAGAAACGCCAGCCCCAGACAGGCCAACACCCATGAAGCCTTGCGCTCCCACGGCGCGACTTGCTCGGGAAGGGCTTTGTGCATTAGGTAGAAGCTGAACAGCAACGCGACACCGAGCAGCAACGCACCTAGTGGCGCCCCATCAAGCAGGCTGCTCTGGCCATCGCCCAGTTCGCTGAGAAACGTCAGCGCCGAGCCCAGTTGCAGCAGCAGCGCGAAGGCCCGAGCCAACGGTCGTTGCTGACGCAACCCGAGCCAGAAGATTCCCGCGCCCTCCACAGCCCATGCCGCTGTCGTCCAGCGCGCGTCGAGCCCCAGCGGAATGGCCAGGCTGGTGAAAATCACGCCCAGGGCCAGGCAGGTTTCCGCCAGCAATAACGTGCGCCCCGCGAACAGCCAACGCGCCAGTCCCAAGTAGATGAAGCCCAGCGCCAAAGCGCTGAATGCGACGGCAAACTCGAGATGCTGAACCAGCGCGAACTGCAAACCGAAGCCCACCAAGGGCGGACCGAACAGCAGCGTACCGTCGACGTAATCGCCTTTGCGCGCCGACCAACGCAGCAGAACCTCACGACCGCCCTCTTCGGGTGCATCGCCCAGCTCCAGCAGCTTGCGTCGGGCGAACAGTAATCCGATGGCCAGGTACATCAGGAAGAACAAAATCAGGAAAGGTTCGGTACTCCATAACAGCTCCGGTGTATAGGAGCGTGCACCCCAGGCAAACCCGATACCGAAGGTGCCAACGAAGCCGATAACATTCAGCAGCCGCCAGGCTTTGAACCAGGCGATGCCGAGGATGCCGGCGTTGAGCAAGGCGAAATAGCTGAACAATGCAACGTGACTGCCCGAACCGGTGGAGGCCAGGATGGGTGCGGCGAACCCGCCCAATGCGGCAGCCGCCGCCAGTCCCAGGGAATCCTGGGTAACGGCGAGAATCGCCGAAAACACCGTCACGGCGACCAACAGGCCAAACGCCGCGGAAGGATCGAGCAGCGGATGCAGGCGCATCGCCGCAAACACCGTCAGATACAGCACCGCGATCCCGGCGCCTTGCAGCATCAACGCGTAATTGCCGTTACGGGCTCTGAGCCACCAACCGAGTCCAAGCAATCCCAATGCTGTCGCCGCAACACCGGCATAACGCAACTCGATCGGCACCACGATGCCTTCCGTGGCGTAGCGCAGCAGGAAGGCCAGGCCAAGGAACAACAGCACCACGCCGACCCGCAACACGGTGTTGCCACCGAACAACCATGCGCGGGCCCCGTTGATGGCACGTTCGATGAAGTTTGGGCCGCGAGGAATGACAGGCTGTTGCGGGTCACGGACAACCGGTTCCGGTTTCCAGGCATCGACAGGCGCTGGACGACTGGTCTCGGTGTGAGCAACGGGTTCGAGTTCGGGAGGCAGTTCCCAGATTAATTCCGGGGCTTCGACAGGGGCCTGCGCAACTTGGATATCAGGGATTGGGGCGATGACCGCTTCATTGGTCTGCGGCGCCTTGACACCAGACACCTCCAGCACCGCCAACCGTTGCTCGACCGCATGCAGAGCAACCTTCGCCTGCTCAAGCAGGTCACGCTGCGCATTGGCCTGCGAGCTCAAGCGGCTGATGCGAATAGCCTGACCGATCGCCAAACCCAGCAACGCACCCAGCAGCGCATCGCTGAATGACTCGTCGAGTATCCAGCCCAGCACCAGGCCACTCAGCATGAACATCCATTGCATTGTCGATATCCTTGATCGCAATCCTGAAAGACTAGCGTAGCCAGCCCCAAAAAGATCGCAGCCTTCGGTAGCGCCTACATGGAAACGCGTTCCAATGCAGGAGCTGCCGAAGGCTGCGATCTTTTACGGTGCGTCAGTATATCGATACGGCCGAATTCTTACCCCAACGCCTTCCAGATATCCGTGGCGTACTCACGAATCGTCCGGTCGGACGAGAACCAGCCCATCCGCGATGTGTTCAACACTGCTGAACGCCACCATTCCTTGGAATCGTGCCAATGGGCTTCGACTCGCATCTGCGCGTTCCAGTAGGAATCGAAGTCGGCGCAGACCAGGAAGCGGTCGTAGTCCACCAACGAATCGATCAGCCCGGTGTAGCGCGACGGATCATCCGGCGAGAACACCCCGCCGCGAATCGCTTGCAGCACATCGTTGAGCCGGTGTGACGCGGCAATGTCCGGCACAGCGCTGAACTCATGATTCTGCTTGCGTGCTTCCACCTGCTGGGCGCTGAGGCCGAAGATGAACATGTGTTCGGAGCCGATGCGTTCGCACATTTCCACGTTGGCGCCGTCCAGCGTACCGATGGTCAGCGCACCGTTGAGGCCGAATTTCATGTTGCTGGTGCCCGACGCTTCGTAACCCGCGGTGGAAATCTGCTCGGACAAGTCCGCAGCCGGAATAATGCTTTCCGCCAGGCTGACGTTGTAGTTGGGCAGGAAAACCACCTTGAGCAAGCCGCGCACGGTTGGATCGTTGTTCACCACCCGGGCGATATCGTTGGTCAGCTTGATGATCAACTTGGCCTGGTGATAACTGGCGGCTGCTTTACCGGCGAAGATCTTCACCCGTGGCACCCAGTCGATTTCCGGCTCGGCGCGAATCGCCTGATACAACGCCACGGTGTGCATCAAGTTGAGCAACTGGCGTTTGTACTCGTGGATCCGCTTTACCTGCACATCGAACATCGCCGCCGGGTTGACCGCCACCCCAAGTCGTTCATGAATCAGATAGGCCAAGGCCTTCTTGTTATGCAAACGCTGATCGGCGAAGGACTTGCGGAAGGCTGTCTTCTCGGCGAACGGCTCCAGATCGAGTAACAGCTCCTCGGGCTTGTCCAGCAGCTCCGGGCCAAGGGCATCGACCAGCATCGACGTCAGCTCCGGATTGGCCTGGTACAGCCAGCGGCGGAAGGTAATGCCGTTGGTCTTGTTGTTGATCCGGTCCGGATACAGCTTGTGCAATTCAGAGAACACCGTTTTTCGCATCAGTTGCGTGTGCAATCCGGATACGCCATTGACGCTGTGGGAACCGAGGAACGCCAGGTTACCCATGCGTACTCGGCGACCATTGTCTTCTTCAATCAGCGACACCGCGCGCAACACGTCAAAGTCGTGAATACCCTTGGCACGCAGCGAGTCGATATGTCGTGCATTGATCAGATAAATGATCTGCATGTGCCGTGGAAGCATGCGTTCCATCAGACCCACCGGCCAGGTTTCCAGCGCTTCGGGCAGCAGGGTGTGGTTGGTATAGGAAAGCGTGTCGACCGTCACCTGCCACGCCGCATCCCACGCTACATCGTAGACATCCACCAATTGGCGCATCAGTTCGGCGACGGCAATCGAGGGGTGAGTGTCATTGAGCTGGATCGACGCGTGATCGCCCAGGGTCAGCACCGAGGTATGCATGTTGCGATGGCGACGCAGCAAATCCTGCAGGGACGCCGCGACAAAGAAATACTCCTGACGCAAACGCAGTTCCTGGCCCGCTTCAGTGCTGTCCGCCGGATAGAGTACGCGGGAAATACTTTCCGCCCTTGCCACTTCGGCAACCGCGCCCAAGTGATCGCCTGCGTTGAAACGCTCCAGATGCAAGTCTTCCATGGCCCGGGCACGCCACAGACGCAGCGTGTTCACACTCGCCCCGCGCCAACCCACCACCGGCGTGTCGTAGGCAATGGCCCGCACGGTTTCCGCAGGGTGCCAGACTTGTTTGGACTTGCCCGCTTCATCGATCACCGTCTCGACGCCGCCGCCAAAACCGATTGGATAAACCACCTCAGGCCGCTCGAATTCCCATGGGTTACCGAAATCCAGCCAGTGTTCGGTTTGCTCCTGCTGCCAGCCGTCGACAATGGCTTGGCGGAACAAGCCATGCTCGTAACGAATGCCGTAGCCGTGACCGGCTATACCCAATGTCGACATGCTTTCCATGAAGCATGCGGCCAGACGCCCAAGGCCGCCGTTACCCAGCGCCGCATCAGGTTCAAGAAGACGGATGCGTTCAAGGTCGACACCGAGTTCGGTCAGGGCTTCGCGCGCCACGTCGAGCAGGCCGAGGTTGCTCAGGCTGTCGTAGAGCAAACGACCGATGAGAAATTCCAGCGAGAGGTAATAAACCCGCTTTTGTCCTTTGCGGTAAATCTGCCGCGTGTGATCCATCCAGTGCTCGACCATGTGGTCGCGCGCCGCCAGTGCAATGGCTTCGAACCAGTCGTGGTCGAAGGCGTGATCCGGATCTTTGCCCACAGCGTAAGTGAGCTTGGTCAAGACGGCGTCGCGGAATGCGGCCACCTCTGCTTCGCGAACAAGTGGTTCTTGAGTCATCAATAAGACCTCGAGCGAGCTTTGAGTTGTCTGAGCCTAGACGGTCTGACAGGCGGTAGAGGCTCTTGTTCGGCAGTTTTTCCTACAAGTGCGAGCGGGTCCGGCAATTGATTGTCGTGAGCATTATTCGATGCAGGTGTTGTGCCGGTTTAATCGTGTTATTGGCCTGTGCTGAAAAAAACTGGCGAAAGGTTGTTCAAAAATCCACCAGTCCCGGTATGATCGCGCGCCCTGATGCACACGCCTGGTAACAACCGATGATGAAGCCCAACCTGATCGCCGCCGCGGAGATCGACCGCCTCGAAACCTGGGCCAAGTACACAGCCCCGATGTGCGGATCCTGCATGTCCAGCTGCTGCACCCTGCCCGTCGAGGTCAAGATCAAGGACCTGATCCGTATTGGCGTGGTCGATGAGTTCGAGATGGGCGATCCACCGAAGAACATCGCCAAGCGCCTGCAAAAGGAAGGGTTGGTCGAGCGCTTCAATCAGAAATCCGGAATCTTCACCCTCCAGCGCATGAGCAACAACGATTGCCTGTATTTGGATCGTAAGAGCCGTCTGTGCACTATTTATGAAAAGCGCCCGGATACTTGCCGCAACCACCCAAAAATCGGCCCGCGGCCTGGGTATTGCGCGTACAAGCCAAAGGAAGTGGTGCGCGAGACCAGCGGCCGCCGGACGCTCGAGAAGTTCTGATCCCTCCTGATATCTGTGGCGGCTGAACTGCCGCCTTCGCTGGCAAGCCAGCTCCCACAGTGATTGTTGTCGTTCACAGATTGCATGTACGACCCAAAACCCTGTGGGAGCTGGCTTGCCAGCGAAGAGGCCAGCACAAACACCACAAAAATCCCAGACAAACAAAAACGCCCCCGGCCTTTCGACCGGGGGCGTTTTCGTTCAGCCGGGGCTAATTAAGCCTTGGCTTTCTTGGCAGCGCGGGTACGCTCGCTTTCGTCCAGGATCTTCTTGCGAAGACGGATGGACTTAGGAGTAACTTCGCACAGCTCGTCTTCCTGGATGTATTCCAGAGCCTGTTCCAGGGTGAAGCGAACAGGTGGAACCAGAGCGATGGTTTCGTCTTTACCCGAAGCACGCATGTTGTCGAGCTTCTTGCCCTTGGTAGGGTTAACGCCCAGGTCGTTGTCACGGCTGTTCTGACCAACGATCTGACCGTTGTAGATCTCCTGGCCGTGTTCTACGAACAACTTGCCACGAGCCTGCAGGGTTTCCAGGGAGTAGGTCAGTGCCTTGCCGGTTTCAACCGAAACCAGTACGCCGTTCTGACGGCCGGACATGTGACCGGACTTCACTGGAGCGTAACGATCGAAGATCGAGGTCAGGATGCCAGCACCGTTGGTCAGGGTCAGGAACTGGTTACGGAAACCGATCAGACCACGAGCAGGGATGTTGTATTCCAGACGCACACGGCCTTTGCCATCCGGCACCATATTGCTCAGGTCGCCTTTACGCAGACCCATCTCTTCCATCACCTTGCCCTGGGATTCTTCAGGGATGTCGATGGTGACGTTTTCGAACGGCTCTTGCTTGACGCCGTCGACTTCACGAATGATCACTTCAGGACGGCCCAGGGCCAGTTCGAAGCCTTCGCGACGCATGGTTTCGATCAGTACCGAGAGGTGCAGCTCACCACGGCCGGAAACCTTGAACTTGTCAGCCGAGTCGCCTTCTTCAACGCGCAGTGCAACGTTGTACAGCAGCTCTTTGTCCAGACGATCCTTGATGTTACGGGAGGTCACGAACTGGCCTTCTTTACCGCAGAATGGCGAGTCGTTTACCGGGAAGGTCATGGAAACGGTTGGCTCGTCGACGGTCAGAGGCTTCATCGCCTCCGGGGTGTCCAACTGGCACAGGGTGTCGGAGATGAACAGCTCGTCCATACCGCTGATGCAAACGATGTCGCCTGCTGCAGCTTCTTCAACGTCTACACGGTGCAGACCGTGGTGACCCATCAGCTTCAGGATACGACCGTTACGCTTCTTGCCGTCGGCGCTGATCGCCACAACCGGGGTGTTTGGCTTGACGGTACCGCGAGCGATACGACCAACACCGATAACACCCAGGAAGCTGTTGTAGTCCAGTGCCGAGATTTGCATCTGGAAAGGACCTTCACGGTCAACTTTCGGCGCGGGTACGTGGTCAACGACCGCTTGGTACAGCGGGGTCATGTCTTCCGCCATGGCGGTGTGGTCCAGACCGGCAATACCGTTCAGGGCCGAGGCGTAAACAACCTGGAAGTCCAGTTGTTCGTCGGAAGCACCCAGGTTGTCGAACAGGTCGAAGATCTGATCCAGAACCCAGTCAGGACGCGCGCCCGGACGGTCAACCTTGTTGATCACGACGATTGGCTTCAGGCCAGCTTCGAACGCTTTCTTGGTCACGAAACGGGTTTGCGGCATAGGGCCGTCTTGAGCGTCAACCAGCAGCAGAACGGAGTCGACCATCGACATTACGCGCTCTACTTCGCCGCCGAAGTCGGCGTGGCCCGGGGTGTCCACGATGTTGATGTGGTAGCCGTTCCAGTTGATGGCGGTGTTTTTCGCCAGAATGGTAATACCGCGCTCTTTTTCCTGGTCGTTGGAGTCCATCACGCGCTCGTCGTTGAGCTCGTTGCGCTCCAG
>NZ_JBOIBY010000297.1:0-4118 GCF_050739655.1 Pseudomonas sp.
GTATTGCGGTGTACACAAAACCTGTGGGAGCGGGCTTGCCCGCGAAGGGGCCCTCAAGCTCGGTAAAAATTTTTAATGCAGGCGCTTACGGCACATCAGCTGCGCCATTTTCGCCGTATCCGGGCGCTCGACGATGCCTTTCTCTGTGACGATCGCATCGATCAGGTCTGCCGGAGTCACGTCAAACACCGGGTTGAACGCATCCACCTCAGCCCCGACCCGTTTGCCGCCGACTTCCAGCAATTCGAGTCCGTCGCGCTCCTCAATCGGGATGTCGTCGCCACTGGCCAGGTGCATATCGATGGTCGAACTCGGCGCCACCACCATGAAACGCACGCCGTGGTGCATGGCATTGACCGCCAGCTGGTAAGTACCAATCTTGTTCGCCACGTCACCATTGGCGGTGATCCGGTCCGCGCCGACGATCACCCAGGTAACGCCTTTGGTTTTCATGATGTGGGCGGCAGCGGAGTCGGCATTGAGGGTGACGGGAATGCCCTCGCTGGCCAGTTCCCACGCGGTCAAGCGCGAGCCTTGCAGCCAGGGGCGGGTTTCGTCGGCGTAGACGCGCTCGACCATGCCTTCGATGAATGCCCCCCGAATCACCCCCAGCGCCGTACCGAAACCGCCAGTGGCCAAGGCCCCGGTGTTGCAGTGGGTCAGGATTGCCTGGGCGTTGCCCTGATGTTTGCGGATCAGGTCGACACCCAATTGCGCCATGGTCAGATTGGCTTCGCGATCACTCTCATGAATGGCGATCGCCTCGGCTTCCAGCGCCGCCAACGGGTCGGCATTTTCTTTCAGGCGATCGAGTCGATCATGCATGCGGCCCAGCGCCCAGAACAGGTTGACCGCAGTGGGACGGGAGTCAGAAAGCAGTGCGAAATCCTCTTCCAGCGCCGCGTACCAATCGCCGCCTTCGGCAATTCGTGTACGGGCTGCCAGCACGATGCCATAGGCCGCACTGATGCCAATGGCCGGCGCGCCGCGCACCACCATCGAGCGAATGGCCTCGGCCACACCCGCCGCGCTGGTGTAGGCAATCCAGGTTTCCTCGAACGGCAAAATACGCTGATCCAGCAGATAGAGGGCACCATCACGCCAATCGATGGCTTTCACCTTCTCCGCAGCCAACAGTCGATCGCGCATCCTACACCCCGCACTCATGAACAAAAGCCGCCGATTATAGCGATCCCCCCGCGAAGACGCTCGGGTATACTTCGCCATCCTTTACAAAAGCACTGGAACCCACCTTCGATGCCGAACCCTGCCGCTGCGCTCGACCTGCTATTGCTGCCGACCTGGCTGGTACCCGTCGAACCCGCTGGCGTCGTGCTCAAGGATCATGGCCTGGGCATCCGCGACGGGCGCATCGTCTTCATCGGCCCACGCTCTGCCGCCCTGAAGCTTAACGCAAGTGAAATCCGCGAATTGCCGGACATGCTGCTCAGCCCTGGCCTGATCAATGCCCACGGGCACGCGGCAATGACCCTGTTCCGCGGCTTGGCAGATGACTTGCCACTGATGACCTGGCTGGAAAACCATATCTGGCCGGCCGAAGCCAAATGGGTCGACGAGGAATTCGTGCGCGATGGCACTGACCTCGCGATCGCCGAACAGCTAAAAGGCGGCATCACTTGTTTCTCTGACATGTACTTCTTCCCGAAGGTTGCCAGCGAACGCGTACACAACAGCGGTATTCGCGCACAAATCGCGATTCCAATCCTGGATTTCCCGATCCCGGGCGCCAGCACGGCGGACGAAGCCATCCGTCAGGGCATCGAGTTGTTTGGCGATCTCAAGCACCACGAGCGCATCAAAATCACCTTCGGCCCTCATGCGCCCTACACGGTAGGCGATGAAAACCTGGAAAAAATCCGGGTGATCGCCGAGGAACTTGACGCATCGATTCACATGCACGTGCATGAAACGGCCTTCGAGGTGCAGCAATCGCTCGAACATGGTGGCGAACGCCCGCTGGCGCGGCTTGCGCGCCTGGGCATGTTGGGGCCGCGTTTCCAGGCCGTTCATATGACGCAGATCAGCGATGAAGACCTGGCGCTGCTGGTAGAAAGCAACACCAATGTGATTCATTGCCCGGAGTCGAACCTGAAACTGGCCAGCGGCTTCTGCCCGGTGGAGCGTTTGTGGCTGGCGGGTGTCAATGTTGCCGTGGGCACCGATGGCGCCGCCAGCAACAATGATCTGGACCTTCTCGGCGAAACCCGTACCGCAGCCTTGCTGGCCAAGGCCGTCGCCGGCTCGGCCACGGCACTGGACGCCCATCGCGCCCTGCGCATGGCCACCCTCAACGGCGCCCGCGCCTTGGGGATCGAAGCCGAGACCGGTTCGCTGGAAGTGGGCAAAGCCGCCGACATCGTCGCGTTCGATCTCTCCGGCCTGGCTCAGCAACCGATCTACGACCCGGTTTCGCAACTGATATACGCCACGGGGCGGGACTGCGTGAAACACGTTTGGGTCGCGGGCAAGCAACTGCTCGACGACCGTCGCCTGACGCGCCTGGACGAACAACAGCTTTGCGCCACGGCCAAGCGTTGGGGCCAACGCATCAGCGGTCATACCGAATCGTAAGACTCCCCGGACTCAACCCCGGGGCAACAGGATTTTTCAAGTTTCAGAGGACATAGACCATGAGCAACGTCGACTACGCCGAAATCGCCAAATTCGAGGCCCTGGCCCATCGCTGGTGGGACCGTGAAAGCGAATTCAAACCGCTGCACGACATCAACCCGCTGCGGGTCAACTGGATTGACGAACGCGTCAACCTGGCCGGCAAGAAAGTCCTCGACGTCGGTTGTGGCGGTGGCATCCTCAGTGAAGCCATGGCCCAGCGCGGCGCGACCGTGATGGGTATCGACATGGGCGAAGCGCCGCTGGCGGTCGCGCAGTTGCATCAACTGGAATCGGGCGTGAACGTCGAGTACCGGCAGATCACCGCCGAAGCGCTGGCCGAAGAGATGCCGGAGCAGTTCGACGTAGTCACCTGCCTGGAGATGCTGGAACACGTGCCGGACCCGTCCTCGGTGATCCGTGCCTGTTTCCGTATGGTCAAGCCCGGTGGCCAGGTGTTTTTCTCCACCATCAACCGCAATCCGAAGGCGTATCTGTTCGCCATTGTCGGCGCCGAATACATCATGAAGCTGCTGCCGCGCGGCACTCACGATTTCAAGAAATTCATCCGCCCTTCCGAGCTCGGCGCCTGGAGCCGCATGGCCGGCCTGACCGTCAAGGACATCATCGGCCTGACGTACAACCCGCTGACCAAGCACTACAAACTGGCGGCCGATGTGGACGTCAACTACATGATCCAGACCCTGCGCGAGGAATAAGCCGATGCCAATCAGAGCAGTTCTTTTCGACATGGATGGCACCCTGCTCGACACCGCGCCGGACTTCATTGCGATCTGCCAGGCGATGCGTGCCGACCGCGGCTTGCCGCCGATCAACGATAAACACATTCGCGACGAGATCTCTGGCGGCGCCAAGGCGATGGTCGCGGTGACCTTCTCCATGGACCCGGAATCACCGGGGTTCGAGGAGCTGCGCCTGGAGTTTCTGGAGCGCTACCTCAAGGATTGCGCCGTCCACAGCAAACTGTTCGACGGCATGGGCGAACTGCTGGCCGACATCGAGAAAGCCAACCTGATCTGGGGCGTGGTCACCAACAAGCCGGTGCGCTTTGCCGAACCGATCATGCAGCGACTTGGGTTGGCCGAGCGTTCGGCCCTGCTGATCTGCCCCGACCACGTGAAAAACAGCAAACCGGACCCGGAGCCGGTGATCCTTGCCTGCAAGATGCTTGACCTGGACCCGGCCAGCGTCCTGTTCGTGGGCGATGACTTGCGCGACATCGAGTCTGGACGCGATGCCGGCACCAAGACCGCCGCCGTGACCTTCGGCTATATCCACCCGGATGATAATCCGCGGCATTGGGGTGCGGATGTGGTGGTTGATCATCCGCTGGAGTTGCGCAAGGTTTTGGATAGCGCACTGTGCAGCTGCTAAAAATCGGTTTCAAATCCTGAAAATGCTTTGTCGGTACTGACGCCTTCGCGGGCAAGCCCGCTCCCACATGGTTTTCGTTGTACCTGTGGGAG
>NZ_JBOIBY010000298.1:0-11585 GCF_050739655.1 Pseudomonas sp.
TCAGCTCAATGTGCTCTTCCTGGCGCTGAGCTTCTTGCTCCATGGCGGCAAAGAGATCGGCGTCGTACTTGGCAATAGTCAAATCACGGCTGAACATGGCGGTCCTCAAGGATCGGGGGCAGAAAAGGGGGGCATTCTACCCCAACGGGTTTTGGAAGGCATATGAAAGGACATCATGTCGCAGACAAGTGGGCTTCATGAGCGGACATGCGGTGTTCGGGATGGCCCTTTCAGTCAAAGACAAACAGCGCATCATTGCTGAACTGCACTTCAAATTTGTCGGCCGGCATCGGACGGCCAAACAGGTAGCCCTGAACCTCATCGCAACCGTGTTCACGCAGGAAATCCAACTGCTCCTGGGTCTCCACGCCCTCGGCGATCACGGCCAGGTTGAGGCTGTGGGCCATGGCGATGATCGCTCGGGCAATTTGTGCGTCCTGTTCACCCGACGGCAGGCCGTCGACGAAGGTACGGTCGATTTTCAGCACGTCGATCGGGAATTGCTTGAGATAGTTGAGCGACGAGTAACCGGTCCCGAAGTCATCGACCGCAATACTCAGGCCGAGATTTTTCAGGCCGTCGAGGATTTGCATGGCCTCGCTGACTTCGCGCATGAGGATACTTTCGGTCAGTTCCAGCTCCAGGCACGCTGGCGGCAGCCCAGTTTCCTTGAGGATGGTAGCGATCCGCGTGCCGAGCTGGCCGTCGGAGAATTGCCGAGCGGAAATGTTCACCGACACCTTCGGCACGCGCACCTTCGCCTGGTGCCAGCTCTTGAGTTGACGGCAGGCTTCGCGGATGACCCAGTCGCCTGCCTCCACCACCAGGCCGAGTTCCTCCAGCACCGGAATGAAGTCCCCTGGCGGCACGAGACCACGGCGTGGATGGCGCCAGCGCAGCAAGGCTTCGGCGCCCGTCAACCGTTTGCCATCGCCACTGAATTGAGGCTGGTAGAACAGCACGAATTCGTTCTGCTCCAGCGCGTGACGCAAGTCGCTTTCCAGTTCCAGGCGCTCCAGGGCACTGGCGTTCATGTCCGCCTGATAGAACTGGAAGTTGTTCTTGCCGCGCTCCTTGGCGTGGTACATCGCGGTGTCGGCGTTCTTCATCAACTGGCTGAGTTCGTTGCCATCCTGCGGACTCAAGGCGATGCCGATACTGGCCGTGACAAAAAACTCGCGGCCTTCGAGCACGAAAGGTTTCACCAGGCTGGCGAGGATCTGCTCGGCAACATGAATCGCCCGGTTCAAGGCGATTTCGCGATTGGCCCGAGGTTGCAGGAGCAAGGTGAATTCGTCGCCACCCATGCGCGCCACAGTGTCGTCATCGTCGACGCAACCGAGCAGGCGTGTCGCCATTTCCTTGAGCATGCGATCGCCCGCGGCATGTCCCAGGGAGTCGTTGATGGGTTTGAAGCGGTCAAGGTCGAGGAACATCAACACCACCCAGGATTTCTGCCGTTCGGCCGCTTGCAGCGCCGTGTGCAGTCGATCCTGGAATAGCGTGCGGTTGGGCAGGTGCGTCAGCGCGTCGTAATAGGCGAGGCGGTGAATGCGCTGCTCGCTGGCTTTGCGCTCACTGATGTCGCTGAAGAAACACACGTAGCTCGCCAGATCGCCTTCGTCGTCCAGCACTGCGGTGATGCCGACCCACGCCGGGTAGTGTTCACCATTGCGGCGTCGTAGCCAGACTTCGCCTTCCCAGGTGCTGTGCTGATTCAATTGCTTGAGCACATAACGCAAATGGGCTTCCTGCTCCTGGTCGACGGTCAGCATGTTCGGCAACTGGTCGAGTACTTGCTCGACGGCATAACCACTGACACGAGTGAACGCTTCGTTGGCCTGGACGATGTAGCCGGCCGGGTCGGTAATCAGGATCGCCGAAGTCGAGTGCTCAAATACCGTGGCGGCCATGCGCAGGTCTTTTTCGGCCCGACGTTGCTGGCTGATGTCGCGACCGACCCCCAGTACGCCTTCGAATGCGCCGTGCTCATCCCAGACCAGTATCAGCCGCAACTCGATCGGGATCTTGCGCCCATCGGCTCGCAGGCAGTCGAACAAGTACAACTGGGTCTGCACTTCGCTGCGTAACAGCGCCAGTTGGTCGGGCTGATCGAGTGCTTTGCTGACCCGTTCCATCAGGCTGTAGATGCCGGTCAGTTGCTGTGGGTTGGCAATGGTCGATTGCCAGCCGTTCTGGAGAATCCATTCAACGTCGTAGCCCAATACAGCCATTACCGAAGGGCTGACATAGTTAAGTGCCATTCGGCTGTCGGTGGAGACAATCACGTCGCTGATGCTTTCGGCGAGCATCCGGTAGCGCTGCTCACTGTCGCGCAGGGATTCGCTGGCTTCGATTTGTTCGGTAACGTCCTTGGCGACCCCGATGATGCGGGTCACCTGGTCATGTTTGTCCCGCGCCAGTGCCTGCTCGCGAATGTCGAAGCGACGCCATTCGCCGTCCCTGTGGCGGAAACGCAACTGGCACTGCATCAATTGGCTGTAACCGCCCTGTCGCTGAATCTGGCGCGAGCGATGGTAAAAATCGGCATCGTCGGGGTGCAGGAGGATTTCCCAGAAGTACTCGCCCATCTGCTGCAGTTCGGTGCGGTTGTAGCCCAGCGTCTGGCCCAGATGATGGTTGCTGAAGATCATTCGCTGGCTGATGACGTCCTGCACATACAAATGGTCCGGTACGGTTCGCACCACATCGGACCAGAATCCTTCGCGCTCCAGCAACGACAACTCGATGAGCTTGCGGCTCGTGATGTCGGTGATGCTCAGAATCACTGCTTTATAGTCGGTGAGATTTTCCGGAAGGCGCAGCACCAGCCACAGGTGCTGGTCGCGGCCAGTGGCGTCCAGGAGCTTGATTTCCAACTCAAGCCGTTTCTCCTGGTTGAGCACCGCTTCAAGCACCTGGTTGCCAATGGCGCTACCGTCCAGTGGGTTGCCGTCAATCAACACGTCCCAGACCTGCTGGGACGTGTTGACATTGAGTAGCTGCAGAGCAACCTGGTTGACCTCGGTAATCCGCAGTTCCTGCAGCAATTGCCGACGCTGTCCCGGTATCGCCAGCCACGCTTTCAGTTGCTCGTTGCCGTGCAGTCGGGCCTTGTCGAGGACGCTCCTGAGGTTACTCATGTCGAGCACGCAAAGTGCTACGCCAGTACCTTCGAAAATCTCCTGGTAGCGGCGACGGCCTTCATGCAGCTGGCGCTGGCGTCGGCGCATGTTCAGCAAAACGATGAACGGCAGCAGGGAAAAGGCCAGCCCCAACAGGCATTTGCCAATGAAGGCAGGCAGCAGTTCCTCGAGTACGCGCTGTCGATCGAACAATCCACGCAGTTGCCAGTCGCTGCTGCTCAGTGGAACAGTCAGCACGCTGTTGGCCACATCGTCCTCGGTCAACGTACCCCGATTGACCAGCGGCAGTGCTTCATCACGACTGATGATCTGGTGATTGAAGCGGTTTTCCACCAGCCACAGCGGCCGGTTGCCGTCTTCATTGGATTTGGTCAGGGATGAGAAAAATGTCGGCTTGAGGCGCAAGGCCCAGTAGCCACGGGTGCTGCCGCTGGCCTGATGCAGCAGAAGGTACACCACCGAGCCGTCGATAACGTTGCTGAAGTAATGAGGCTGGGCATGGCTGCGCCGGACCAGTTCGCCCAGATAGTTGGCATCTTCGCTGTGGATCGCGCTGTCATTGAGGATCTTGCCAGAGGGGCTGAGCAAGGCAAGGCTGACCACGTCGGGCAAGGATTTTTGCAGCTTGCGCAGCAAATCCTGTAGTTCGTCAGCAGTTTGTGGCTGTTCGACGATTGGCAGCAGGTTAAGGGCGATCTGGGCGTTGAGCGCCATGTTCAGGCTGACTTGCGTGGCCAGGTCGGCGGTGTAGTCGATGGTGTATTGACGCTGGTTTTTCTGGGTTTCGCGCAACTGATCCAATAGCTGCCAGAACATCAGGGCGAGCACCATCAGCACCAGCATCGCCAGCGCGCCTTTGAGTGTGCCGCGCAGGGGCGAAGCGGGTGCCGCTGTCGGTGCACTGGTGATCAGGGACGGAGGGACATTGGTCAAACTGAAATCCTGCGGTTTGGCTGCACTGGCGCGACGCGCACTATAAGCCGGACGCCCGAAGGGCGGCTAGCATGCCTTGAGTTGTGGCAAAGTGCCAGCCCTGCTCGGCTGGACGGCCATCTGTCATTGAGGTAGCTTTGCCGGTTACGCGGGAGCGTTCCAGCTCCTAGAATCAGACTTTTCAGCGCGCCCGTATCGTTCGCTTTCATTCGGGCGACGCGCACGGTCTGGCCAGGCATCGTCTGCGCTCTATTCATTCATCAGTCACTGACCCAAGGTTCTCCATGGCTCAATACGTATTCACCATGCATCGGCTGGGAAAAGTTGTTCCGCCGAAGCGGGAAATCCTCAAAAACATCTCCCTGTCCTTCTTCCCTGGCGCCAAGATCGGCGTGCTCGGCCTCAACGGTTCGGGTAAATCCACGCTGCTGAAAATCATGGCCGGCGTTGATACCGAGTTCGACGGTGAAGCCCGTCCGATGCCGGACCTGAACATCGGTTATCTGCCGCAAGAGCCACAACTTGATCCGACCAAGACCGTGCGTGAAGTGGTCGAGGAAGCGGTCAGCGTGATCAAGGACGCCCAGGCGCGCCTGGACGAGGTCTACGCGGCTTACGCCGACCCGGACGCCGACTTCGACAAACTGGCGGCCGAACAGGCCAAACTCGAAGCCATCCTGCAGGCCAGCGATGGTCACAACCTGGAGCGTCAGCTGGAAGTCGCCGCCGATGCACTGCGTCTGCCGGCGTGGGATGCCAAGGTCGAATTCCTTTCGGGTGGCGAAAAGCGTCGTGTGGCCCTGTGCCGTCTGCTGCTGTCCGCTCCGGACATGCTGCTGCTCGACGAACCGACCAACCACCTGGACGCCGATTCAGTAGCCTGGCTGGAGCACTTCCTGCACGACTTCCCGGGTACCGTGGTAGCGATCACGCACGACCGTTACTTCCTGGACAACGTCGCTGGCTGGATTCTGGAACTCGACCGCGGCGCCGGTATTCCTTACGAGGGCAACTATTCGGGTTGGCTGGAAGCCAAGTCCGATCGTCTGGCTGCCGAATCCAAGCAGCAGTCGGCCCACGAAAAAGCCATGAAAGAAGAACTGGAATGGGTGCGCAAAGGCGCCAAGGCCCGCCAGTCCAAATCCAAGGCTCGTCTGCAACGCTTTGAAGAAATGCAATCGCAGGAATTCCAGAAGCGCAGCGAAACCAACGAGATCTACATCCCGGCCGGTCCACGCCTAGGTGACAAGGTCATCGAATTCAAGGACGTCACCAAGGGCTATGGCGATCGCGTGCTGATCGACAACTTGTCGTTCTCCATGCCAAAAGGCGCCATCGTCGGCGTAATTGGCGGTAACGGTGCCGGTAAGTCGACCCTGTTCCGCATGCTGATGGGCAAGGAAACGCCGGACTCCGGCTCCATCGAAGTCGGCGAAACCGTGCAACTGGCCTGTGTGGATCAGAGCCGCGAAGACCTGGACGGCAGCAAAACCGTGTTCCAGCAAATCTCCGATGGTTCCGACCAGATCCGTATCGGTAACTACGAGATTCCGTCGCGTACCTACGTTGGTCGCTTTAACTTCAAGGGCGGCGATCAGCAGAAGTTCGTCAAGGACCTGTCGGGTGGTGAGCGTGGTCGCTTGCACCTGGCATTGACCCTGAAGGAGGGCGGCAACGTCCTGCTGCTCGACGAACCGTCCAACGACCTCGACGTTGAAACCCTGCGTTCCCTGGAAGAAGCCCTGCTGGACTTCCCGGGCGCTGCCATTGTGATCTCCCACGATCGGTGGTTCCTTGACCGCGTCGCGACTCACATCCTGGCGTACGAAGACGACTCGCAAGCAGTGTTCTTCGAAGGTAACTACACCGAGTACGAAGCCGATCGCAAAAAGCGTCTTGGCGAAGCGGCTGCCCAGCCGCATCGTGTACGGCACAAAAAGCTGGCCTGATTTGGGGTTGGTTGCATGAAAGAGAACGGAGCCTTCGGGCTCCGTTTTTTTTCGCGTTTTTTCAGTGACACCTTGGTGAATTCATCGCTGGCTTGCCCGCGATGGCGGTGTAATGAATGGTGCATGCTCTGAATTGTGAATCCCTTTTCTGGTGCGCAAACCTTTAGAAATGCAGTTAATTTATATCCTGTGCACCATTTAATTTCATAAAGGCGACATTCTGCTCTGTTCTTGTGCGCGGCTCGTTTGTTAAAGTCCGGCTCAAATTCTTCCAACGACAACAAATTCCCGAGACTTTTCCATGATCGAATCCGTCGACTCCTTCCTTGCGCGCCTGAAAAAGCGCGACCCGGATCAACCCGAATTCCACCAGGCCGTCGAAGAGGTCCTTCGCAGCCTGTGGCCGTTTCTTGAGGCCAATCCGCACTATCTGACTTCCGGCATTCTGGAGCGCATCTGCGAGCCGGAGCGGGCGGTCGTGTTTCGGGTCTCGTGGGTCGACGATCATGGCAAGGTGCAGGTCAATCGCGGTTTCCGGATCCAGATGAACAGCGCCATTGGTCCGTACAAGGGCGGTTTGCGCTTCCATCCTTCGGTCAACTTGGGTGTTTTGAAATTCCTCGCCTTCGAGCAAACCTTCAAGAACTCGCTGACATCGTTGCCGATGGGCGGTGGCAAAGGCGGTTCGGACTTCGATCCAAAAGGCAAAAGCGATGCGGAAGTCATGCGTTTCTGCCAGGCCTTCATGAGCGAGTTGTACCGTCATATTGGCGCGGACGTTGACGTCCCGGCCGGTGATATTGGCGTCGGCGCCCGCGAGATTGGCTTCCTGTTTGGTCAATACAAGCGTCTGAGCAACCAGTTCACCAGCGTGTTGACCGGCAAAGGCCCGAGTTACGGCGGCAGCCTGATTCGCCCGGAAGCCACCGGTTTCGGCTGCGTGTACTTCGCCGAGGAAATGCTCAAACGCCGTGGTGAAACCGTCGAAGGCAAGCGAGTAGCGATCTCCGGCTCCGGCAACGTCGCGCAATACGCCGCACGCAAGGTCATGGACCTGGGCGGCAAAGTGATCTCGCTGTCCGATTCCGAAGGCACGCTTTACTGCGAAAGCGGTTTGACCGAGGAGCAATGGCAAGCGGTGCTGGAACTGAAAAATATCCAGCGCGGACGCATCAGCGAGCTGGCGGGTCGCTTTGGCCTGGAATTCCTGGCTGGCCAGCATCCATGGGGCCTGAGCTGCGACATCGCCTTGCCGTGCGCCACGCAAAACGAGCTGGATGCCGAGGCTGCGCGCAGCTTGCTGCGCAACGGCTGCATCTGTGTGGCGGAAGGGGCGAACATGCCAACGACGCTGGAAGCGGTGGACCTGTTTATCGAAGCTCGCATTCTGTTTGCGCCGGGCAAGGCGTCCAACGCCGGTGGCGTTGCAGTGAGCGGCCTGGAAATGTCTCAGAACGCCATGCGCCTTCTGTGGACAGGCGGTGAAGTGGACAGCAAGCTGCACGCGATCATGCAGTCGATCCACCACGCCTGTGTGCATTACGGTGAAGAAGACGGTCAGGTCAACTACGTCAAAGGCGCGAACATCGCCGGCTTCGTCAAAGTCGCCGACGCCATGCTGGCGCAAGGCGTGGTTTAAGCCGCTTCGATCCGGATCACTTCGATCATTTGATCCCCGGCCGGGCGTTGCCACAGTACCTCGTCACCGAGTTGCGCCCCAAGCAACGCCCGACCAAGCGGCGAGCCCCAGTTGATCAGGCCATGGGCGGCATCGGCCTGATCTTCGCCCACCAGTTGCACCCGACGCTCAGTGTCATTTTCGTCGGCATAGGTCACCCAACTGCCGATCTGCACTTTTTCGGTTGAGGTGGCGATGGGGACCACCTGAGCACTGCCCAGCCGCTGCTTGTAGTAGCGCAAATCGCGGTCAAGGTCGGCCAGGCGTTGTTTGTCAGCCTGCTCGCCGCGTGCGGATTGTTCACTGAGCTGCGCTTGCAACTCGGTGACTTTGTTCTGCAACAGGCTCAAACCTTCTGGCGTGACGTAATTGGGTTGCGCGCTGATCTGACGCTCGACCGGCTGATCGGCTTGCGCGGCAGCGTTATCTTCGTTGACGAATGCCCGGCTCATGGTTTTCTCCCGATATAGGGTTTGGGCCATGCTTGCAGGCTTTTAGTTTCGATCGATGTCCATTCGCGACCTATGGCGAGTGATAGGCCCGGGCTGTGTCCTGATCCTTTTGCTGTTGCCAGGCTTTTTCGCGCTCGTCGCCACGCTCGTAGCCATGGCTGTTGTGATAGTCCATGCGGTCCTGGTTTTCGCGCATGGCCTGGCACTGGCGAAAACCATCGCTCCAGCCTTCGGCGTAGTTGTTGTCTTTCAGGTAGCGGGGGACGTTTTTACGAAACTCGCCAGTGATGGCGCCAGCGGCTTGGCGACCACTGCTGCAACCGTCATCGAAACCATCGGCAAAGGCCGGTGGATAACCTTTGGCGATCAGGTCGTCGTGGGTTGATTGGCAACCTGCGATCAACAGCAACAAACCCAACACACCTGCGCAACGCCACATCTCCGACTCCCGGACCGATCAATGGCCTATAGGGAAAGTCTAGGTGTGGGTTTGTCAGCGGCATGTGAAAGAAAGATCAAAAGATCGCAGCCTGCGGCAGCGCCTACATTGGCCCATGTATATCGGTCCCCCTGTAGGCGCTGCCGCAGGCTGCGATCTTTTGCTTTTCAATTCAATAGTGATACCACTTCACCTCAAGCATCACTTCGTTCTCCGGCGTGGCCAAGTGGCTGAATTCACGCTGTGCACTGAGGCGCAACCCCAGATTGCGTGACAGTTCCCATTGCTGATTCAAGCTGATCGAACGCCGCACTTCGCCATTGGTGAAAAAATCACCTTTGGTTTCCAGGCTCAAATTACCCAGCGGATTTCTCCACAGCAGCCCCGTGTTGAAACCCGCTGCGGGGGCGATGAACGCGGCGAAGTCATTATTGTGCTCCACGCGCACAGTGCCCAAGGCGAAACCGAGGAGGTCGTCGGCCAGCTGCCAGGTGCCGCCGCCACCGCCATTGACGTGGCTGACCAGGTTTTCATCGTCATGTTTGCCCGGCACGCGCTCAAGACCGCCGGTGACCTGCCACGACCACGGTTGCAGCAACTCGTTACGCGGAGTCAGGGAGCGAATGGTTGCCAGGTCCAGTTGCTGCACCTGCCAGTCATTGCCTTCGTACTGGCGCAGTTTCAGTTGCAGGATTTCGATTTGCGCGCCGAGCGGGAAGCTCTCGGCGTTGTCGTTGAGGTCGTGATAAGCCATGCGCAGGCCATATTCGCCGAAAGCGCGGTCGCCACGAGTACCAAGGCCGGCCTGCCAGGTGCGGGATTGATGGCCATCCTCGGGCAGACCAGGCTTTGGAATGTCCAGTTCCGGCGCCGGGTTCTGGTTGATCGCCCGCAGCAGCTCGAAACTGCGCTGGGCGCGCGCCGGATCACGCTCCTGACCGTTGGCGCGATAGCGTTCCAGACGGTAGGCCGCATCGATGATCAGTGCCTGGCGATCACGGGGCTGCGCCTTGAATTGCGGGGTTTGCAGTTGCTGCTGGTCGGCGCTGACTTTCAGCACCCACTGTTGTTCTTCATCTGACAGGGATTCGGCACGGCTCAATAATTCACGTTCGCGGGACGGCCGGTATTGGATGGACTCCACCAGGCCGGCATCTTTCACGGCTTTGACGGTATCGGTCGGGATGGCGGTCAAAGGGAATTGCTCGGTCAGGCGCAGGCTCGGGCGCGCCACTTGCAGCAGTTCCAACAGGCGATAGGAGCAGTTTTCGTCGAAGAAGAAGTAGTCGAATTTGATCTGCTTCAGCTCCCAGACATGCTCGACCATGCGCGCGGTTTCTTGCTGGGTCAGGTTCAGCCGGTACTCCCACAAATCGCGGTTTTCAAGGCTGCGGTACTCCGAGAGTTTTTCCTGATAGGGCACCAGTGCAAACAGCCCCGGATACCCCCCCATCAAACCTTTCCAGGCATAGAGGATGCTGTTGTCCGAGCCTTCGATGTAGGCGCCGAAGTTGATCGCGTAACTGAGCAGCGATGTCTTGTCGCTCTGAACATCTGCCTGATCAATGCGCAGCAAGGTATGACCGAACATGGAGGACGGACTGTTCAAATAAGCCGCCGGAAAGATCATCACCGCGCTGTGGGGCGAAACATCCTTGAACCATTGCTTGAAATCGGCGCAGTCCAGTGCCGGCAGGTCGGTCAGATTGAGCTGCGCTTTCAACCAGCGAGTACGGGCAGGGTAAACGCATTGTGCGTGCTGCTCGCCGGCGCTGGCCGGCGCATACAGTGCTTGCACGGTGGCCGCCAGTTCACGGTCCGGGTGTTCGTTGCCATCGGCGGCGAGAAAGAATTTCGGATCGCTGACATAGCTGCGCCAGCCGCCGAGCTTGGCGGTTTCGTAATGGCCCAGGGAAATCCAGAAAGGGTCGTTGGCCAGTTGCTGCAAACGTTGATTGTCGATAAGTGGCGCGGCGGACAGCGGGGCGCAGACACTGAGCGCCAGCCAGGCAAGGCGTTTGAGCATAGTCGGCAACTTGAACAAGAAAAAACAAAGACCCAAAGAAGGGACAGGTCCAAAAAATAAACGCCCACTCCTGGAAGGGAAGCGGGCGGGTCGAGCTTAAGCCTCAGTGGCGTACTTGGCCAGACGAGGGTCGCTCTTGAGAACGGCCAGGGTGTTGGTATGCACATCTTCGGCAGTCACGTCAGCCTTGCTGAAGATCTGCTGGAAGTGCTCGTGAGTGACGGCAGCGAAGTGCGCACGGTCTTGCGGCGCCACGCCCAGTACCACGGCATAAGTGGTCAGTGCTTCACCCTGACCTTTAGCCATGTCTTCGGACAGCTCGTTCATCATGCCATTCATGGCAAACCAGGATTTGCCGCCATAGGTCAGCGACGCATTGGTGGCGCAACCGTTGGTGCCGGAAGTCATACCGAAGGTTGCGTTACCGGAAGTGCCGTTGGTGGTGGATGCCAGGAAGTGAGCCGGGGTGCCACGCTGACCTTCGAACAGCATGTTGCCCCAACCGCAATCCGGGCCGCCTGGCGCCTGCGCCATGGCGTTGATGGATACAGCGGTGAAGAGAGTACCGAGAAGAATCCGTTTCATAGCTTTATTCTCTTTATGTGCGTACCAATGGACAAGGGGGTCTGTCGCCGTTCTGGCGCCAGTTGGGCCGGTTATTAGTCCAGCCGCGCAGTTTGGAGTTTAGGCACGATCACGCAGTTCCGTTATTTTTTGCAAAACATTCGAGGAAAACAGTGATTTGGCGCACGTCTGCCGGGCTAATACGACTTGTCTATGCTTTGGCCTGCGGCGCTCCTTGCCAGTCAGGTACAGGCAGCGCCAGAATGCCGCTATCTGCCCCGCCTGATTGTTAAGGAAGCCCGATGCCTGATCCTGTTGCTGCCAGCTTGCGTCTAGCGCCCGAAGCGCTGACCCGTCCGTTTTCCGCTGAACAGTTCAGCTTCTCTACCACCAATGAT
>NZ_JBOIBY010000299.1:0-16883 GCF_050739655.1 Pseudomonas sp.
AAACCTCGGCGTGTGCAGACATTGCACTGATCCACTGGGAGGCAGGTCTCGGCAATGACATTTTCCAGCTGTGAGCTCAAGTTCATCGGTGTGCTCCTGCGGTCAAATCCGACACGATCCTTTGCCATGATGGGTGATTGATTGGGGCAAACAGCGATGAGAGCGAAGTCCAGATTTCAATAAGGATATCGATCAGGGACAGGCCTTCTTCGAGGGTGAATGAGACCACCTCGAAAGGGTCGTCTTTGAGAGGGGCGAAGATAAAACGCAAGTCGCTTTGGCGGGGCATACGGGCTAATCCTTACTATCACTGATAACGGCTGCTACCTTGCGGAACAACTCAGGCTCCCAGCCCTGCGCCGAGGTATCGCGCATCAGCCGCGCAACGTTGGCGTACAGATCGTCAGCCAACCACACAAGCCCGCGTGATGCCAGAAGGTCGGCGGCAATCACCGTGGCGTAGCTGCGCTGGCGGGGGGCGTCATGGGCGGCGTGTAGTTCCTGCAGTCGCAGCAGCACCACTTCGACGCCTTCGGTGTTGAGTTGGGTGGTCAGTTCGTCGCGCAGGCTGGCGTATTCCTGCACCGGGCTGCCTGTGGGTTGCGTCTTATCGGCACCGCTGATCCAGGCCTGGATTTGGGCGTCAACGAAGGGCGTGCCGTCGCTGAAACACAACTCCAGCAGGGCCGGCAGGCGGCAAACAAAACGTTCGCACGTCTGGCGGATGGCGGCAGCCACCTCCTCCATCGCCAGTCGCGAGGCGACGTTAGCGGCCAGATAGCTGCCGCGCAGCCAGTACGGCGAGGCGCAGACGCTTTTTTCGAGGCGCAGCAGCAGGTTCGGGTCCAGGACGTTCTGGTTCAACGCGTCCTGATAACCGTCGACGATGTCCTTGGGCACAGCCGTCAATTCAGTGCGACGGTCACGAGTAATGGGAGGAGCTGTGCGCAAATGCGACCACAGCCCGAAGCGTCGCAATTGGTAGCCCGTGGGGTCGTAGGGGTCCTGCAGATTGATCTGCTCGGCCATGCTCAACACGGCTCGGCGTTGTTCACGCTCATTGCCCTCGGGCTGCGGTTTGGGGCTGGCGAAAAACGTCGAATCCAGAGCGCCGATGGAGGTGACGGCTCGTGTAGGCTCGGCCGCAACCACGGGTTCGCTGTATTTGCCCAGCTGCCGTTGCAGCGCACCCAACGGGACCGGATCGAGCCTGGCTCTTTCCACGCACTGTTGCAGGCTAGCAAGGGCCAGCTCTGCCGCTGCCTGGTAAGCCGGGGCGTAACTGCTGCGGTCCAGGGACGGCAATACCTGCGTCAGATCCTCCAGAAGGCGCTGCACCTGCTTGCGCTTGTTCAAGTAGCCGGTCGGGCCAGGCTTGGGGTAAGCACTGTCCCAATACAATTCGACCATGCCCGCGAGCAAACTCAGGGCGTCAGCCCAACGCGCCCACTGTCGGGTACGCAGCCAGACCACCTGCAGATGACCCAGGATGCGCCAGTGCTTGCACTGGGTCGCAAGGTATTCCCGGGACGCTTCATCGATATAAGGCCAATCGATAGCGCTTTCACGCAGGCCACCGAGTTTGACCATTTCCTGGTCGATGGCCTGGTAGGTTTCGTCCTCCACATCGAAATGCCCCGCGGGTTGCTCGGGCTCGATGGGAGTGAGCAACAGCTGGACAGTGTCTGCCGGAACGTCGATCACCAACGGCATGCTTGGCGCTCCTGTTCAATCAGCTCACCCAGCCCTTCTGCGTCAAACACCAGGCCGTTCAACCGCGGATAGTCACTCTCCAGGCGCAGGTGCTGGCCACCGCCCATGTTGCGCAACAAGGCAATGGCGGGCAGGCCTCGTCCGGCATCAACGACCAGGCCAGCATCGTCCAACACCTGCCACTGATAGGCCGCGAAAACCGGGCGCTCATCCTTGAACAGCTGTATGCGAATCTTGTTGGGTTTGGCCGGCTCATCAAGTACCAGTTGCAGGCGGGAAATTTTCGATTCACAGCTGATTGCCAGGTGCGGCCGAGGTGGCAAGGCGCCTAATGCCGGGGCCGATATCACCAGCCGGTTTAGCTGATCGTTATCCGGCTCCGGGAAGGACGACAGCAGGAAACGCCAATCGTCAGGGGAACGCTTGGCTTCATTGCGTTGGACCAGATCGACAATCGGTAGCACTTGGCCCACCGCGCGCGCCGGCGTCGGTAGATGGTGAATGGGCGTGCCCGCAGCCTGGTCAAAACACTCCAGGCGCTTCAAGGGCGAGACGATGGTTGGGCAATCTGGTGTCGCTCCCTGCACGTCCATTACTGCCAGAACCGTCAGGTACAGGCCTGATTTCCATCCTCGCGACCCCTTTCGCATTAACGTCTCCTGAGTTAAAAAGTTGCTTTTAAAACTTTACAAGCGTCACCCAAGTTTGACGTTAAATGCAAGTTAATACCCGCGAATTTATTTCAAAACATCAATTAAAAGAGAACTCCCTCAGACATTACCAAAATGCTTGTAGGAAAATTAACAGAGATACTTTTTCCTACATACAAATCCCACGAAATGTATCGACAATTTCCGGCGTGACAAATATTGAAATAGCTGTTTCTAATACGCCGACTTACGAAAAGGAATTTACTCATGCCAAAAAACCACGGCTCCGTCGCGCCCAAAGAACGTATCAACATCAAATACGTTCCGGCCACAGGTGACCAACAATCTGAAGTCGAGCTGCCCCTGAAGTTGTTGATTACCGGTGACTTCAAAGGCAGGAGCGAACTAACGGCCCTTGAGGATCGGCAAGCCGTCCGCATCGACAAAGACACTTTCAACGAAGTGTTGACCAAGGCTGAAGTTACCCTGGATATAACGATTCCGATTGTGCTCAATCACGACTGCGACTCCGATTTGAATGTGCAACTTCAATTCCGAAGCATCGATGATTTCAGCCCTGACGCGGTCGCTCGCCAAGTGCCTGAATTAAACAAGTTATTGGAATTACGCGAAGCTCTGGTTGCACTCAAAGGACCGCTGGGTAACGTCCCGGCCTTTCGCAAACATCTGCAAAACCTGCTGAGCGATGAAACCGCCCGCCAGCGTTTGGCCAGCGAACTGAACCTGGTGCTCGACGCGCCAACCAACTGACTCGAAGGATTACTCCCCATGCCTATGGAAAGCGCCCTCACCCCAGTGCAAGTGGCTGACGAACAATCGTCATTGCTCGATCAGCTGCTGGCCAATACCACTATCCGCCCTTCCCAGGAAGGCTACGCCGTTGCTCGCCAGGGCGTAGCGGCGTTCATCAGCGAGATCCTGCAAAGCGGCGATCATCAGCAACCGGTCAACAAGCATCGGGTCGACCAGATGATCACCGAGATTGATCGCGCGCTCAGCAAGCAGATGGATGTGATCCTGCATCAGCCTGAGTTCCAGCAACTGGAGTCGGCATGGCGTGGCTTGAAGCTGCTGGTGGATCGCACGGATTTTCGCGAGAACATCAAGCTGGAAATGCTGCATGTCACCAAGGAAGAGTTGCTGGACGATTTCGACAACGCTGGCGACATTACCCGCAGCGGTTTGTACAAGCACGTCTACACCGCCGGCTACGGCCAGTTTGGTGGCGAACCGGTGGGCGCTATCGTCGGCAACTACACCTTTGGACCCGGCTCGCCGGACATCAAATTGCTCAGCTATGTCGCGTCCATCGGCGCCATGTCCCATGCACCGTTCGTCTCAGCCGCGGGGCCGGAATTGTTCAACCTGGAAGGCTTCCAGAGCCTGCCGGACCTCAAGGAGATCAGCGATATCTTTGACGGCCCACGCCACACCAAATGGCGCGGCCTGCGCGAGTCCGAAGATGCCCGCCATCTTGCCCTGACCTTGCCGCGTTTCCTGCTGCGCACGCCTTACAGCACCGAAGACAACTCGACCCGCAGCTTCGGCTATGACGAAAGCGTCGACGGTAATCACGACAATTACCTGTGGGGCAACACCGCCTTTTTGATGGCCTCGCGCATCACCGACAGCTTTGCCCGCTACCGCTGGTGCCCGAATATCATTGGCCCGCAATCCGGTGGCGCGGTGGACGATCTACCGGTGCACCTCTACGAATCCCTCGGTCAGTTGCAGGCCAAGATCCCCACCGAAGTGTTGATCTCCGATCGCAAGGAATACGAGCTGGCCGAAGCCGGCTTCATTCCACTGACCATGCGCAAAGACAGTGACAACGCGGCGTTCTTCTCGGCCAACTCGGTGCAAAAACCGAAGAATTTTCCCAAGACCCGCGAAGGCCAGGAAGCCCAGACCAACTACAAGCTCGGCACCCAGTTGCCGTATCTGTTTATCGTCAATCGCCTGGCCCATTACATCAAGGTGTTGCAACGCGAGCAGATCGGCAGCTGGAAAGAGCGCCAGGACCTGGAGCGCGAGCTGAACATCTGGCTCAAGCAGTACATCGCCGATCAGGAAAACCCATCATCCGACGTGCGCAGTCGCAGGCCCCTGCGCGCCGCAAAGATCGAGGTACAGGACGTAGCAGGCAATCCGGGTTGGTACCAGGTGTCGTTGGCGGTGCGACCGCACTTCAAGTACATGGGCGCCAACTTCGAGATTTCTCTCGTCGGTCGGTTGGATACCCAATAAATGGGCGGCGCCAGCCTGTTCGAGCGCCTTGAACCCGACGCTCCACGCTACCGCCAAGGCAGCTCGGATGAACAGGCGCACCAGCGTATCGAGGCGATCAAACGCCATCTGGAGCAGGTGCTCAATACACGCCAGGGCTGCTCGCAAAGCAGCCCTGAACTGGGCCTGCGTGATTTCAACGGTGTCACCCAGGCCAGCACTGACCTGGTGGTCGCCATCAGCGACGATATCCGCCGTTCGGTGCAAGCATTTGAACCGCGCATCATGGTGACAGGCGTGCGCTACCAGCCGGACCCGGATCTGCCGCAGGAACTGAGCTTTCGCCTCGATTGCCAGGTGCGGGTCAACTACAAGGACGAACAGGTGCAGATCGAAGTGGCCATGCAGGGTCGCGACGGCTACACCCGCGTTAAATGAGGACGCCATGGACTTGAAACAACGCTTTGCCGAGGAGTTGCGCTACCTGCGCGAACTTGGCCGTGAGTTTGCCGAGGACAACCCGCAACTGGCGCAGTTTCTCGGCGATCAGGCCGCAGACCCGGACGTGGAACGCCTATTGGAAGGCTTTGCGTTCCTCACCGCCAAGCTGGGGATGAAGATCGACGACGATTTGCCTGAGCTGACCCATCCGCTATTACAGATGCTCTGGCCCAACTATCTGAGACCTTTGCCCAGTGCAACCATCATCCGCTTTACACCACTGCCCGATGCGATCAGCCAGCGTCAGGTGATTCCCAAAGGCACGCCGCTGTTTGCCAAACCGGTGAACGGCATCTCCTGTCAGTTTCGCACCTGCACAAACGTCAACCTGTACCCGCTGGCCCTTGAGGAAGTCAGCGATGCCCACAGTCGCGAGGCCTCGGTAATACGCATCGACCTGAAGGTGCTGACGGACCAACCGCTCACCAGCATGGCTTGCGATCAGTTGGACTTTCATCTGGGTGGCGATAACGCCACCGCGCTGACCTTGTATCTGTGGCTGGCCCATTACCTGGACAGCGTCACCCTACAGATCAATGGCCACAGCTATCGCCTGGCGTCCACGGACATTGGATTCCCCGGCTTCACCGCCGAAGAAGCACTGCTGCCCTACCCGCGCAACGTATTCGATGGTTACCGCATCCTTCAGGAGTACTTTGTTTTCCCGCAGCGTTTTCACTTTTTCAACCTGAACCGTCTGGCGCACCTGTGGCCGGATGTCAGCGCCGACACCTTGCGTTTCGAATTCCAGTTCAGTCGGCCCATGCCGCCCGATATCCGCCTGCGCACCAGTGACCTACACCTGTACTGCGCGCCGGCGGTCAACCTGTTCCGCCACGATGCTAACCCTATTGCGCTGGACGGGCGCAGCCTGGAGCGCGCTATCCGCCCCAGCGGCGACTGCCCGCAGGCTTACGAGATTTTCAGTGTCGATCGAGTCACTGGCTGGGACACCGCCGACAAGGAGCGCAAGGGTGATCCGTTGCGACGGTTTACCCCGTTCGAGTCGTTCCAGCATGAGATCGAACACGCGCAGGGCCGAACAGCGCTGTACTTTCGCACGCATATCGAGCAATCCCACGGGCGCGAAGGTTTACGCCATCGCATCGCTTTCGTGCGCGGTGATGAAAGCCAGTACATCGGCGAGCGTGAAGCGGCATCCATCGAATTGACCTGCAGTAACCGTGATTTGCCGCAGCAGCTGGGTGTGGGGGATGTGTCGTTGTCAACTGAGGTCACGCCTTCGTACGCTCACTACACCAACCTGATTGCCCCCACGCGTTCCTATCGCCCGGTACTGGATGCGAGCCTGCACTGGACGCTGATTTCCAACCTGTCACTGAACTACCTGTCGCTGCTGTCGGCCGAGCCGCTCAAGGCGGTAATCCGCGCCTATGACTTCGCCGCCCTGCATGACCTGCAGCAGGCCCGCGCAACCCGCAAGCGTCTCAATGGCATTCAATCTGCCGTGACCACCCCCATCGACTGGCTGATGAAAGGTCAGCCGGTTCGCGGCTTGCAGACCCGTTTGCAACTGGACCAGAACGCGTTCCTCTGCGAAGGCGAGCTGTTCCTGTTCGCCAGTGTGCTTTCGCATTTTTTCGCGTTGTACGCCAGCATCAACGCCTTCCACCGCCTGGAAGTGATCAATACCACTAACAACGAGCGATACGAATGGCCACTATTGAGCGGCAGACAACCCGTGATTTAGCCGACCTGCTACTGGCCGACGCACGGAACTATTCGTTTCACCGTCTGCTTGAGCACTTGCACGCCTTGCATGGTGACGACCTGGAAGCGCAGCCTTTGAGTGCTGCGGCGCGGCGCCGCGTGCGTCTGCAAAGCCATGCAGGGCTGGGCTTTCCTGCCTCCGATGTGATCATGGCGGCGCGCGTGGAAGAGGATCACGAACAAGTCCGGTATCGCTTGCAGACCAGTTTCCTGGGTTTGCATGGCACCGACTCGCCACTGCCAGGTTACTACCTGGATCGCCTGGCCTATGAGCAGGCCCAGCAACACGGGATTCGCCCGTCGTTCATGGACTTTTTCAACCATCGTTTGCTGACGTTGCTGCACCACAGCTGGCGAAAATACCGTTACTACATTCGCTTCCAGGCCGAGGCCAGCGACCGTTTTTCGCGCTACGTATTCTCTCTGATCGGTTTGAACGACAACGACCTGCGTGGCACCACCGCGCTGCCGTGGGGTCGCTTGCTGAGCTTTGCCGGCTTGATCGCCAGCCGCAGCCGCTCGCCTTCGGTAGTGTCCGGCATCGTCGAGCATTGCTTTGACTTGCATGGTGTGCACATCCGTGAATTCGAAACGCGTTCGGTGAGTTTGCCGCAGCGTCAGCGCCATTCACTTGGCAAGGCCAATGGCATGCTGGGTGGCGACTTTGTGGTGGGCGACCGCATCAAGACCCGCGCCAGTAAGTTCACCTTGGTGATTCCCGGCTTGGCTCAGGCACGCTTTCGGCAATTCTTGCCCAGCGGTAAGCAGTTCGGACGGTTGCGCCAATTGATGGATTTTTTGCTCCGCGATTCCACCGCTTACGACCTCGAATTGGGACTGCGCGAAGAGGACGTACCGCCGTTCAACCTGCTCCGCGACAGCGGCACCCACCTGGGCTGGACAAGTTTTATCGAGCACCAGGAACAACGCCGTCCCGCTGTGGTGCAAATTCGGGGGCGCTCATGAAGCTGACACTGGTTATCAGCAATCCCGCGCAGTTGCTTCACGGGTATCTGCCCAGCCACCGGTTTGGCCCGCAGGGCGGCAGCATAGGCAGCGCTGCAGTGGATTGGCGCCTGGAGGACCGCCAGAACAGTGTGCGGCCCAACCACTGTGACATCCGTGTCGTCGAGGGGCGCTTCTGCGTGATCGACCGCAGTGGCAGCACCTACGCTAATGGCCATGATTTGCCGCTGGGTCGCAACGTTGCGGTGTGCCTCAACGATGGCGACCTGTTGCAGATTGGTGCCTATCAGGTCGCGGTGTTGTTTCGTGAGCATGCACCGGCCAGGCGTTCGCTCGATGAGCTGTTCATGGTCAACCATCAGGACACGCAAACAGAGCGCCTGGAGGATTGGCCAAACCTGCCTCTGGCCGATCCGCGCCCTACCCTCTGCCCGGAATTCGAACGACTTTGCCAGCCCGTGGATTTGGCCGGGCAAGGCGACCCACTGCAGGCATTGGACGCTGCACCACCACCGAAACAGGCACCTGAAGTTTGCCCGACCGCCCCCAGGCGCCCCGGCATCTCAAGTCTGCTCAGCAACCTGCGCCTGGGCACCTTGCTGCTGGCCTGCCTGACCCTCGGCGGCTGCACCATGCTCGGCAAGGTCGGCCAGGTAATCTGGAACCCATCAATCCCGGTCGGTGGTCCCGACGATCAGCCCAGCCGCTACTCCCTGAGCCTGCACGCCAGCGACGATGTCAACCCGCGCCTGATCAGCACCGGCACCGCACCGGCTGCAGACGACGACCCGAGCCACTCGCCCTACAACCTCAACGTTCAGGCCCGCAGCCCGCAAGCCCTGACGGATAAAGTGCAATCCCTGCTCAATCACCTCTACGAAAGCGTGCCGCCCCAGTCATCGCTCACCCTGGAGCCCGCGCTCTCAGTGTCGATGTCCCCCATGGAAGAGGCGTTGCTGGGCGACTACGACGCTCAAGGTGTGAGCTTGACCATGCCTGGGAGCAATTCGGCACTGCAACACATCGCCACGCCGATCACGTTCAAGGTCTTGCAGTTGACCGACGACTCGCTACTGGTTAACGCCAGCCCCCAGGCGTTGGCTGAAGACCTGAAGAAGACCCTGGGCAGCACCTATATCCGCGCCGATGACTACCTGCTTAACCCGGGCCAATTCAAGTTCGTCGACCTGCGCGCGCTGGACGAGGACACCCGCTTTATCGCCGTGATCGCCAACTACCACAGTAGCGATGCCGGCCAGTGGAAGCAGCGTTTGCGGGTCGAGCCCAAGGGCCGGCAGTACGCCCTTCTTGTGCAGTTGGATGCCTCGCAGGTCAGCCTCAAAGGGGAAACCCGATGACAACATTTTCAGCCACTTTTGCGCAGAGTAATCACCGATGAGTTCACGCAACCCCGTCATCTGGCATGAAGGTTTGTTCGTCAAGCCCCAGCACTTTCAGCAGGCAGCCCGCGCTGCTGAGGCCGCCGTACATCAGCGCGTGCAGAGCCTGAGCGACGCCCTTTACGGCTTTAGTGAGCTGGAGCTGAACAACGAATATCTGAGCTTCGGCAAAATCGCCATCACCCAGGCCCGCGGAATCATGCCCGATGGCAGCGTCTTCGCCATCCCCGACGACCTGGCGCCACCCACCCCACTGGATATTGCCGACAGCAGTGCGGTGAACCAGATTGTCTTCCTCACACTGCCGCTCAGGTCCAACGGCGCTCTCGAAGTGCGCTGGCCCGATCAGTATGGCAACAGCCGTTACATCGCCCGGCGCGAAGAGGTCCGCGATACCCACAGCGATGACGGTGATCAGGTAGGCGTGGACCTGGCCGTGCCCAACCTGCAACTGATGCTCGAACGCAGTGATCGCAGCGCTTTTACCGGCATTGCCCTGGCCAGGATCAAGGACAAACGCCCGGATGGCAGCCTGGTGATGGACGAGCACTTCTACCCCACCAGCCTGTCACTGCACGCGGTGCCGGCGTTGCACCGTTTCCTGGGAGAAGCGGCCGGGCTGATGAGAGAGCGGGCCAGGAATTTGGCCCAGCGCATCGGCTCACCTGGGCAGTCGGGGGTGTCCGATGTCACCGATTTCAACCTGTTGCAAACCCTCAATCGTTTGTTCCCGCTGTTCCAGCACCTGGCCCGTCAACGTCAGGTGCATCCTGAGCGCCTGTACATCGCACTGGTCCAAGCCTGCGGCGAACTGGTGACGTTTACCGATGAAAGCCACCTGCCCGAAGAATACCCGGTTTATCAGCACGACAAACTGCGTGAATCCTTCCAGATACTGGAGCACACCCTGCGCCGCGCCCTGGGCACGGTGTTGCAACCGCGCGCCGTTCCGTTGCCGATCATCGAGCAGCAGTACGGCGTGCGCAGCGCTGCGCTCAATGACAAACGTCTGCTGACCAGCGCCGAGTTCATCCTCGCCGTCCGCGCCGAAATGCCGCTGGAGACCTTGCGCCAACAACTTCCGGGACAGATCAAGATCAGCTCCACCGAAGCACTGGAGCAACTGGTCAGCCTGCAACTGCCGGGCATCCCGCTAATCCCTTTACCCGTGGCGCCACGCTATTTGCCGTTCCATGCTGGTTTCACCTACTTCGAACTCGACCGCCATCACCCCGCCTGGCAAAGCCTGAGCAGTGGGAGCGGATTTGCTTTCCATATTGCCGGTCAATTCCCAAAGCTTGCGTTGCAGTTCTGGGCAATCAGGAGTGAAAAGGATGAGTGAGGTTTTACGTGATTCGTCGAGCCATGAGGCACTCTCTGGTGCCATCGAACTTGACAACAGAACGCTCAATGTCAGCTACCACACCTATTTGGCAGATCCGCAATTCGACATGCGCGGCCTGGCCTGGAACCCGCTGTGCGATGCCGCCACGCCACTGATCGGCCTCGTCATCCGCCTGCGCAACCTGGACAAACACGACGATGTGTCCGCGCTGTACGACCGTGTCAGCAATCAGATCAAAACGATCATGGAGGAAGTCCGGCAACTCGACTACGACTCCGGCACGCTCAAGGCTTACTCCTACAGCCTGTGCCTGTTGCTGGACGAGGTGGTCATGAGTAGCACCTGGGGCAGGTCCTCGACCTGGAGTGCACGCTCGTTGCTCAGTCAATTTCATGATGAAACCTGGGGCGGCGAGAAGTTTTTCACCGTGCTGACCCGCATGACCGACGAAACCACCCGGTATCAACATGTGCTGGAGTTCATGTACCAGTGCCTGATCTGTGGCCTCAAAGGTAAATACGGCACCCATGCCAAGGGCGATGACGAAATACAAAAGACCATCAACCAACTGCATGGCCTGCTGCGTCCCCTGCGTGGAGAGACGCCAGAACGCCTGACCGACCCGCTGACCAACGTCGCCCCGCGCAACTACCGGATCAAACGCGCCTGGCCCTTATGGACTCCATGGGCCCTGGCAGCCGTCGTGCTGGCGGGCGCCTACGCGACCTACTCGATCCGCCTGAACACCATCACTCAACAAGTGCTGGCGTCCCTGGAGCGGGTTCTGCACCTGTAACCGATTTTCAGTGTGCTCCTCCCGAGCGCCTGCAAAGCCATGGCCTTATCGGCCATCACTCGCGACCTGACGGTCGTTTACACATCGCGACAAGGAGTTTGTCATGCCAACACCCGCATACATCAGCATCCACGGCAAAAACCAGGGCCATATCACCAAAGGCGCGTTCACGGCTGACTCGGTCGGCAACGTGTATGTCGAAGGCCATGAGGACGAAATTCTCGCTCAGGAAATCGACCATCAGATCACCACGCCCACCGATCCACAAAGCGGCCAGCCTACCGGGCAGCGCGTGCACAAGCCGCTGACCTTCACCAGTTCGCTGAACAAAGCCTCGCCCATGCTCTATCAGGCCCTGGCCACCGGAGAAATGCTGCCCACCGTCGAGATCAAGTGGTTTCGCACCAGCACTGACGGCAAACAGGAGCACTTCTTCACCACCAAACTGGAAGAAGCCACCGTCGTCGACATCCACACCGTGCTACCCCACGCACAAGACGCTGACAACGAAAACTACAGCCAACTGATCAAGACCAGCCTGGCCTACCGCAAGGTCAGCTGGAGCCACGTGGTGGCCGGTACCGAAGCCTCGGACGACTGGCGTAAACCGGCAGCTGCGGGTTAAGCGCCCTCCCACCCGCCGCTGCGGTTCGTGCAGCGGCGGCACCTTCGCTACATCAATTTCTGTAAGGAGGCTTTATGCCTGCCGTCGTTCTGCTTGGACACAACCATGTTTGCCCATTGTGCGGCCCCACCACCGTCGACAGTGGGTCGCCCAGTTTCAACGTCAACGGACGCGCCATCGCCCGCGTCGGCGACACCCTCGGCTGCGGTGCCGTGATTACCAGCGGCTCGCCCTCGATGAGCGTCAACGGACAACCAGTAGCCCGAGTCGGCGACACCACCGACCACGATGGCGTACTGGAAAACGGCGATGGCAGCTGGTTGATCGACTGACACTCACCCACTCGACAAGGAAGCCCCATGCCCCGCCAAATCAACCCGCGTTTTACCTTCGAACCCTTGAAGGGTGTCCCCTTCGAGGGGGGCTTATTGAGCCTCGAAGATGGACTGCCCCGCCCGTTCAAACTCGAACTGCGGTTGGCCAGTCACTACGCCGTCATCGACCTCAATCGGCTGCTCGATCTGGCGGGGCCTTTCTCCATCCCGCGCGGTGAGGCCCAAAGGCTGGCACCGCTCAGCAAATTGTTAGCTCCCCCCAACGAAAACGCCTGGCGCCGGGCCGTGTCGTACCAGCCCCCTGTCGGAGCACTTCAATGAACCTAAGCGCACAGCTTGCTATCGTGACCGCGGAAACTTCGCTTGCAACGGATCAATGCAACGTCTGCCAGCGCAAAGGGCTGCCCATCCTGCCTTTGCGACACGCGCTTGTACCGCGCTCAGCCAATGAACACGTTCGGCCTGATACCGTGCATATCGAGACGCGGTTGGGCTTACGCACCTTACGTGCGGGTTACCTGTATGTGTTGCTCGATCGCACGACCTGGCAGGCCTATCAGGTTACCCCGGACGGTTATCTGCGGCAGTTCAACCCCTATGCGCCCTCCGCGGCCAACGAGACCTTACTGTCCGCTGCGTGCGTCGCGGCCGATCACGATTGCCCGGCCTCGTTCCTCAACATCGACACCCACCAATACACCCAAGCGTGGCTGGCCTTTGCCAGTGACCCGTGGCCTGTCAGCGTGTTGAACGCCTACAAGGCCGGTCGGGCCTCAGAGCGTTTCCAAAAGCTCGACCTGGCCAGCGTACGGGACAATCCAGCCAGCGTAGGTCTGGCCATGACCGTCGAACACCTGCAGGTGGACAAGCAGGTTTTTGAATACCAGCACCACCAGACACCCCAATTGCCCAGCACCACGCCCCCTTGGTCACAGGACTGGCGCTTCTACGAGCATCCGCCACAAACGCCCACGCCAACATTCGACAGCGTGCATGGTTTCCATAGCCGGGCCACTCGCCTGACGGCGCTCAAGGGATTCCTGCGCAACACCATCGCGCAGCATCAGCTCCCACAAGGCGTCCTCGCGTTTGTACTGGACGACACACTCGGCCTGGCGCAGGAATACAACGACACACGTAACCGCTGGATCGATGCGCGACACCAGTGGATGAACGACCCGGACCGGGCCTATCAATACCAGACCTCTCAACTGTTGCTGGCCATTCGTGAGGTACATCGCGAACGGGCAGAAAGCCAAACGCCTTTGCCTGCGTTCGCCGAGCCGATGACCGGCGACGGCCCGCCGGTGTTTTCCAGCCCCGAGGAGCAACGCGAACGGATCGTGCAAAAGGCCACCCTGAACTACAACCAGGCCTTGGAGGAACGTTACGATGAACAAAGCCGTGCCCTGTTTCACAAACACTATGAGCAGGAGTGGGCGAACTATCAGCGCTATATCGACCAAAGCGCACACGCCTACGCGGCAGCCTGTCGCTCCCGACAGTTTGCGTGTATCGAGCAACATGACTACGACGGCGATGATCGCGCGTCAGGACGGGCCTACAGCCAGACCATGGCGCTGTGCCTGAGCGGCGGCATCAGTGAGGCGCCCGTCCAACAACAGCAGGACGCTCAGGAGAACGCCCCTGCGCAAGATACCGGCCCCACAGCTTCCCTCTGGAGCGACTGGCTGGCGAACCCACAAAGCCCGGTCTATCGCGCCCTTCTGTTACGCGACAAACAATTGCTCGCCGGGCTTTTACCCAGTTTCAGTGCATCGGGTGATACCGACTGGCACGACAGTGAAAAGCTCTACGCCACCCTGACAAAGCTCATCGCCAGCGACGAGTTCAAATACGATCCGCGCCCCAGGCTGCAGCAAGCCATCGCGCAACTGCTTGGCGCCCTCAATGCCGCCGCTGCGCGCTTGCAACCGTCGCTCGGGCCCAGCGTGGGGCGCGTGGTTTCGCGCCTCAACAGTGCCAGCCAACTGCTGTACAACGGCGTTCATCTCACCGAACTGCAGGTGAAGATGAAGCTCGGTGAATACTACGCCCTGCAATGCGAACACCTGCGTCACCTGCAACGCAAAGCCGCCGATGCCATTGACCGCACCTGGGAAGGGATCAAGGCCGAGCTGGGGGAAATCGACCATGAGGCCCGCAAGGTGCGCAAGCAGGTACGTCCGATGATCCAGGGCGGCCTGCTCAGCCTGGCAGTCCTGGACCCCAAGATAGCCAACCTCAGCGTGACCATCAGCCTCTGGGTCGAGGGCCAGGCCAGCGAATTGCAGGCCACCCTGATGCGCCAGGCCCACCTCGGCGTGGACCAATTGGGCAAACAGGCACACGCGGCGCTCGTCGATATCGCCGTCGGTGTCGGCACGCTGGACCCACACGCACGCAAGGTGTTGCAAGGCGTCAAGGCCTCCTCCTACCAGGCAGCCAACTGGGTGCGCACCGGCTTCATCGGGCTGCGTGGCGCAGCCGGTAGCAGCCAGCTACTACTGGCAATGGGCGGGATGTACCTGCTCAGTGACTCGCTGAACAAAAGCCTCCGGGAAGTGGAACAGGCCATGGGGGAAAAGGCCGTCGAGGCCAGGTTGGCGTTGTATGGCAGTAGCCTGGGGGTGTTGGGCGGTGGGGTGGAGATGGTGGGGCTTGCGTTGGAAGCGGGGGCAAACCGGGTGCAGCAAGCGGGTGCGGGTGCGGCAGCCCCGTCTCGGGCCGCCAGGATCGATGCTATAGCTAATGCCGGGCGTTTTCTCGCAAAAGCCGGGGGCGCCATTGGTGCCGCAGCGGGCTTGTACGATGCAATGCGAGCGGGGTTTGCGGCTAATCGGACTTGGCAGGAAGGCGATACTACTGCAGTAGGTTTGCATACGCTTTCTATGGCTCTTTCTGCCGTCGGGGCGGGGATGGGCATCTGGGCTGCCGCTATAGGAACCAGCACCCTGCTTGGTCCACTTGGTGTAGCCCTACTTTTCGGTCTAGCAGGATACGGTTTGTACAAATGGGCAGAAGGACAAGAGTCGACCCCTCTGGACCGCTGGGCACGCCGTTGTTATTTCGGCAAGCACAACGAAAACCCACCCATCCACTGGAACAAACCCGAACACGCCCCTATCGCCATCGCCGAGCTCAACGCCGCGACCCTGGGCGTTGAGGCCGGCGTCAATTTCCGCTTGCGAATCGTCGGCAGCGGCTCGCCTGGCTGGGGCGGTCCCATGGGCAGCGTGGGCGCGCTGACCCATGAACAGCACCTCGAATATCGCCTGCTTCTACCACTCTTCGACGCCAACCGTTCAGCCTATCGCTGGTCACTGACGGTGCATCGCGACGGCGATGGCCCGATCAATCAATACACCGGTGGTGAAGTGCTGGCCGAAGGCGCCTTGAATCCTCCCGCCCTCACAACAGCCGCCAGCGAACGTCGGGCGGCACTGGCCGTACCCAAACAACCGAACAAAGACGATTACCAGCTCGACAGCACCACCCCCACCCTGGAGGTGCGCACCGTCGCGCTGGCCGACAACCGTACCCTGCAGGTCAAGGACATCAAGGGCTCGATTGTACTGCTGCCGGATGTGCGCCAGCACAACATCGAAGCGGCCACCTTGTCGCTGACCTACTGGCCTGATCGTGACATCCCCGATGCCTATGCGGAGCTCACCTTGATGGACCGCGTATAGACCTCAGTCGCCAGCGCATTTGCCGCTTTTTTACGTTTCCCATGGCGACCATCGTTAGTCGCCAACATCGTGCTTGCCCCCTTCCACAGGCCCAGGGGGCAAGTGGCTCTCACACAGAACCGGAACTGCTCATCATGCTATTCAAATCACCTTTACTCGATAAGCCGGCCCCAGGCTGGAAGCACGATCTGCCGGGGCCAAACGAGCGGCCATCACGAACGCCCAACCCATCTGTGCTTTCGAACCCACCCAATCATGTGGACGATGTATGCCTTGAACTGTCACGCGCCACGTTAAGAATGCGTGGACTTGGCGTTTGGATGGCACCATTTATGTTCTTGTTTGCCCTCGTTCCTCCCATCACTTGGATCACTCTTTTTATAACAACTGGAGATGTTCCCTCTTTTGTATTTAACGTCTTCGGCCTCATGACGTTTATCGTCTCCCTATGGGGAGGAGTTTACTTCTGGCGCATGGACGTAGAAGCCCCCCGCGACGAACCCATCCGTTTCAACCGCCTGCGGCGCAAAGTCTACGTTTATCGTTTCGTCCATGACGGCCTCAGAACCTTCAGCCGCAGGGCTTGGGGCGTACGTACCGAAGTCTACGACTGGGAGGACCTGCGCGCCGAAGCCTGCAGCGTTTATGGCCCCATGGGCAGCGGCGGCTCAATCCAGACCGTCACCCTGGCCGTGGTGAAACCCGGTACCAACAAGGTGATCGACCGCTTCCATTTCGCCCACGATATCCAGCAAGGCGAGATGTACTGGGCCATGGCCCAACTGTTCATGCAACAAGGCCCGCAGGCCTTGCCCCATTTCCCCCGTGCCCCCCGCGACTGGAACAACGAAGACGTGACCTTCAACCTCGCCCGGCGCCTGG